>JBNJFJ010000091.1:0-7999 GCA_051746745.1 Bacillota bacterium
CGATAAATGTGACATGTTCTCTTTGTCATGAAGCATCATCTGACTATTTACAGTTGTACTACTTATCTATTTGTCCGGTTTGTGAGGAGAAGTTATTAAAGCTAAAGCCAGAAACAAGTGAGTATCATTATCTTATCTATAAGTTAACCGACTGTCGAAAACGGCAACAACAAGCTTCCATCTCTTAACGCATGACCCTGATGTGACTTTTCGTATCATAAGTCACATCAGGGTTCTTTTTGTACTTGTTTCACTATCCATTAAATGATATAACAAGAAAGAATCAAACAATGTAAATGAACATAACGATTTAAATCGTTGATATAATTGACAAGAGAGAGGAGCATTTGATGTCAAAACAAAGACGCATGCCTTTATGGGAAAGAATCCAAGCGGTTGCTAGTGAAGAGCCCGTGTCCTTTCACGTACCCGGACATAAAAACGGCCAAGTATTACCCCATGAATCATGGGAAGTATTTCGCGACGTGATGCGGTACGACTTAACTGAGTTACCTGGCTTAGATGATCTTCATCAAGCAGAAGACGTCATAGCTGAGGCCGAGACGTTAGCCCGTGAGTTTTTTGATAGTCGGGAGACTTTCTTTTTAGTGAATGGTTCAACCGTTGGTAACTTAGCGATGATTCTTCAATCGGTCGCTATGGGTGATTATATTTTAGTCCCGAAAAATGTCCATAAATCAGTCATTCATGGATTAGAACTAAGTGGTGCCCACCCCATCTTTATTGAACCAGACTATGATGCGTCATTAAATCGGGCGATGTTTCCGCGCCTAGCTGATGTCAGACAAGCTTTTAACACGTATCCTATTAAAGCGATGATCATCACTTATCCTGATTATTACGGAACAACAGGTGATTTGGCATCAATAATTACTTGTGTACATGAACATAGTGCCCTCATGTTGGTGGATGAAGCACACGGGGTTCATTTCTCACTCAATCATCGAGACTTACCACCATCATCCTTATCACTCGGCGCCGACTTTGTCGTTCAGTCCGCCCATAAAATGGCACCGGCGTTAACACAAACGGCTTACTTACATATAGGAAAAGGTTACCAAGGTGACACAAGACAAATCAAACGCTATTTAGACATGCTGCAGTCGAGTAGCCCGTCATACTTACTGATGGCAAGCTTGGATGCTAGCCGCGCCTTCTTAGCATCACTCACGCGTCATGACTTAGACCATGTTTTAGCCTCTGTTAAGGATATTAGAGCGGTGTTAAGCACATTGAATAGTGTTATCTTAATCGCATCTAATACGCAAACGGATCCATTAAAAATCACTTTAATGGTGCGTCCAGGTTACACGACAAATGCAATAGAAACAGCACTTCGGTCGCACAGTATTTATTTAGAATTTATAACGGATCAGCATTTACTGTTTGTTCATGGACTAGCCCCGTTCACGGAGTTAGAAAAGTTACAACAAGCCGTGACAGACTTGAATCGCACATTAAAAAAAGAAGCGAAACATGATACAATGAAGGTAGTAAGAAAAAAGGTCCGACAACCACTCACAGAACTGGCGCTTGATTATCAAACACTCAAAGCGTGCCAAGCGATTTTTGTCGCATTAGATGATGCGATTGATTGTATTGCTTTTGAATCAATTGTGCCATATCCACCTGGCATTCCGCTCGTATTAAAAGGGGAACGGATAACACGTGAAAAAATTGAGGAAATTAAGCAGCTAATAGCGGCTCAAGTGAATTTTCAAAATCAAGCCATCAGTGAGGGTGTTTTTGTCGTAAAGGAGATAGAATAGCATGAAAGGGACATTTATTACATTTGAAGGCGGTGAAGGGGTAGGTAAATCAACCGTACTTGAACGGGTCGCAACGAAACTACGTGACCTAGATTATGATGTATTAACAACACGTGAACCAGGTGGTATTCAAATCGCCGAAGCCATTCGAGAAGTGATTTTAGATACGAAGCATACGGCAATGGATGCTAAAACAGAAGCCCTACTCTATGCAGCAGCCAGGCGTCAACATCTGGTGGAAAAAGTCATCCCAGCTCTTGAAAAAGGCAAGATTGTCTTATGTGACCGTTTTATCGATTCAAGTCTGGCTTATCAAGGTTATGCCAGAGGATTAGGCATTGATCAGATTTACACGATTAATGAATTTGCGATTGATACTTGTATGCCGTCACTGACACTGTGGTTTAAACTAGATCCAGTCATGGGCTTAAAACGGATAGAAAAGAATCATGAGCGGGAACAAAACCGACTCGATTTAGAAACACTCGCCTTTCATGAGAAGGTCTATCAAGGCTATGAAATGCTAGCGGAACGATTTAGTGACCGGATTCAGCCAATACGCGCGGACTTTACTGTAGAAGAAGTTACAGAACTCGCATTAAATAAAGTACTCAGTCATATCAATCAGTAAATGATAAAACAATGGAGGAATGGAAGATGAAATTAATTATTGCGGTTATTCAAGATAAAGACAGTCACAGATTGATCGATGCCTTAGCGGAAAAAGAATATAAAACGACAAAATTATCAACGACAGGTGGATTCCTAAAGGAAGGGAATACGACGTTAATGATCGGTTGTGAAGACAAGGAAGTAGACCAGGCGTTAGATATTATTAAACATAAATCAAGTCACCGTGAACAAATGGTGGCGCCGATCTCGCCAATGGGTGGCAATGCGGATTCATATATCCCACGTCCAATTAATATTGAAGTCGGAGGCGCAACGGTCTTTGTCTTACCTGTCGATAACTTCTTCCAGTTCTAATATGTAAGGGGAGACGCGCACATGAAAATTAATAAAGATATTTTAAATCAAATTGAAAAAAGCCAACGACAACAACCCCTTCCCCCATCGAAGTCGGTTGATTTTCAAAAGCTCGTCCAAACCCAAGCCGATAAGCTGCGGTCTTACCCTCTTGAGCAACAGCTTGAGGAAATTAAAAAGCAAGGTGATAAACTGGTTCGTTACCGGACGCTGAGAGAGATGGCCAAGTATAAACGGATGGTGAAGAGCTTTATTAAAGATGCGACATCGAAAGGGCTTGATTTAAGTCATCATCACAGTTTTAACTTTGAAGGCACGAATCGACAGCTGCATATCGTTAAAACGATTGATGAGAAGCTCATGGAAATGACCGAGCAAATCACGACTGATGGTGCGCGTTCGATTGACTTACTCGGATTAATTGGTGAGATTAAAGGATTATTGATTAATTTGTATTCCTAAAACAATTAAGACAAGAAATATGCTAAAATAACGGAAGAACGTGAGAGTGACGATCACTGATCTCACTCTTTTTTAACACGTGGAGGTTAGGTGGCTTTTATGCAACGTTTTGAAGAACTCGAACAGATCCAGCCAGTGGCTGTTAAGATGTTAAAAAAAATGATCAATCATAACCGTATTGCGCATGCATACTTAATTCATGGTGACCCAGGCACGAAAAAACGGGCCATTGCCGAAACGCTTGCGCTTCGATTGTTCTGCCGGGAAACAGCGACAGCTGAACCGTGTCTCACATGCCGGGATTGTAAACGTGTCATGTCTGGTAACCATCCAGATTTACACTGGATCAAACCGGATGGGTTATCCATCAAAAAAGAACAGATTGAAGCACTTCAGCGTGAATTTATTTATTCAGGTGTTGAATCTAATCGGAAAGTCTATGTGATTGAAGATGCCGATCTAATGACGGTGAATGCAAGTAACCGCTTGTTGAAGTTTTTAGAAGAGCCGAGTCAAGAGACAACCGCGATTCTTCTGACGAAGAATCAACAACAACTCTTAGATACCATTCGCTCGAGATGTCAAGTGATTGCGCTACGTCCTTTATCAGGGAAAGCCATAGAGACCGCGTTAATCGAAGACGGGATCACAAAAGAAAATGCCCGGATTTTTCAAGCGATTGCCCCGCAATTAGAGGAAGCAAAAGCGTTAGATCAAGATGAGTGGTTTGCAGAAGCACGAAAATTAATGGTACAATTAGTAGGTATGCTGATAGATAAACCGCAGGAAACGTTGTTATTTATAGAAAAACATTGGATGCAACACTTTAATGATCGCGATAAATTGTTGCTCGGTTTAGATTTATTATTATTATGGTTTAAAGATCTTATGTACTTACACATCGGTGACACAGAACACACGGTGTTACTCAGCTACCAAGCTGAGCTAGAACGAGTAAGCTTACGTTATACAAGAAAAGATCTTGTCGCGATTCTTTCAGCGATTACATCCGCAAAACAGAAACTCAATCAACATACCCATCCAACTCTTGTGATGGAACAACTAACACTGCAGATGCAGAGGTGAATATAAATGATAGAAGTGATCGGTGTCAGATTTAAAAAAGTGGGGAAAATATATTATTTTGATCCTGCTAACCTTCAGATAAATAAAGACGATTACGTCATCGTCGAAACCGCACGTGGCGTTGAATTTGGTAAAGTCGTGCTAGAAAAGAAACAAGTAGAGGAAACCGATGTCGTCTTACCACTTAAAAAAGTCATCCGTCTGGCTACGGAAAAAGACAAACATATCGTATTAGAAAATAAAGAAAACGCCAAAGAAGCCTATCTTACGTGTGAAAAGAAGATCAAGGCACATAAGCTTGATATGAACTTAGTGGATGTCGAGTATACGTTTGACCGCAATAAAGTCATCTTTTATTTTACCGCAGATGGCCGCGTCGACTTCCGAGAACTCGTAAAAGATTTAGCTTCCGTATTTAAAACCCGGATTGAACTACGTCAAATTGGTGTGAGAGATGAGGCGAAGTTACTCGGTGGTATTGGACCGTGTGGCCGGATGCTGTGTTGTTCAACCTTTTTAGGTGACTTTGAACCGGTGTCGATTAAGATGGCGAAAGATCAAAACCTGTCCCTTAACCCAACTAAAATCTCAGGGTTATGTGGCCGGTTAATGTGCTGCTTAAAATATGAAAATGACGAGTACGAACAAGCCAAGCGCGAACTGCCAGATGTGGGTAAAAAGCTAACGACACCACTTGGACGAGGGCGTGTTGTTGGATTAAATATTTTAGAACGCATCATTCAAGTCGATATTAAAGAACTTGAACGTGTCGTTGAATATACGTTAGACGAACTGATTGAAGCAGGCGCTCTAACAACGTCATAATGTGAAAAGGTGGTGGGTGTGATGAACATGAATAGAAAAGAAGTGTTTGAACAAGTGTCGGATATGGAAGAACAGATTGGTCAACTGTATCAACAGCTAGGGGATTTAAAAACACATTTAAGTGAATTACTAGAAGAAAATCATCGATTGGCGCATGAGAATCATCACCTACGTCAACGCCTCGATCAATCGATTGAAGAAACAGCTGAGCGTGATCAACAAAAAGAAACAACAGAACGACGCACGGTAGACAATATCGGGGAGGGTTATGACAACTTAGCGCGTCTATATGAAGAAGGTTTTCATATATGTAATGTGCACTTTGGAAGCCCAAGACAGAATGAAGATTGTTTATTCTGTTTATCGTTCTTGAATAAGACAAAAGATTAAATAGAATAAAACAAAAAAGGCTGGGGATCTTCTTATAGATGCCAGTCTTTTTTTAAGGAGGTACGGTGCGCGTATGCAGTTGTTTGATGATGAACGTTTAGATTATTTATTTACTGATGAATCGATGCAAATCATTCAAAGTCCGTCAGTTTTTTCTTATTCGATTGATGCGGTGCTACTCGCCCACTTTAGCTCACTACCGAAAAAACGCGGGAAAATTTTAGATTTATGCAGTGGCAACGGTGTCGTGCCCTTATTAATGAGTCGTTATACAACACGTCCCATTGACGGGATAGAAATTCAACCAAAGTTACATGATATGGCGATGCGCAGCATTCATTTAAATCATAAACAAGATCAAATTATGATGCACCTTGGAGATTTAAAAGACTTACCGGACCATTATAAAAATGACAAATTTGATTTGGTGACCGTAAATCCCCCCTACTTTGATACAGCGAGTGATGCCCATCATAACTTAAATGAGCATCTCACGATTGCCCGTCATGAAGTGACAACGTCACTTGAAACAGTTATTGAAACCGCGAGCAAACTAACGAAATCAGGTGGCAAAATGACGATGGTCCACCGACCGGATCGACTGGTCGATATTGTGACGTTGATGCGTCATTATAAACTTGAGCCTAAACGCATGCAACTCGTCTACCCAAAGCGTGATAAAGAAGCCAATATTGTCTTAATTGAAGCGATGCGTGATGGGAAAAAGGCGTTAAAAACGTTACCGCCCTTCTATGTGTTTAATGATAAAGGGACTTATACAGAGGAGTATTTGCGTCTTGTCTATTAAACATGTGGTCTATATTTTAGAATGTGGTGACCAGACGCTGTATACCGGTTATACGAATCGCTTACGTTATCGTTTAAACCAACATAGACAGGGAAAAGGAGCAAAGTATACAAGAGGAAGAGGGCCACTTTTGTTGCGCTATGCCAATAGCTTTGAGACCAAAACGCTCGCCTTAAAAGAAGAGTATCGCATTAAACAGTTATCAAAACGACAAAAACAAGCACTCATTGAAACAGGAGGCAATATCGATGTGGACACAGAACAGTTATGAATCTAGTGAACAAGGTAAGTTATTCGTTGTCCCAACCCCAATCGGGAACTTACAAGACATTACCTTACGCGGGCTAGAGACGTTAAAAACAGTTGATAAAATTCTTGCAGAAGATACACGTAATACGAAGAAATTACTTAATCACTTTGATATTACAACACCCCTTCTTAGTTATCATGAACATAGTGATCAAAAGAAAATTGATCAGATCCTCGCAGCACTCGAAAGTGGCACAACGTTTGCGTTAGTCAGTGACGCTGGTATGCCCGGTATTTCTGACCCGGGAGAAGTATTAATCAAGCAAGCGATTCATCGCGAGATTGATTGTATTGTATTACCCGGGGCTAATGCTGCTTTAGTTGCGCTTGTTGGCTCAGGACTACCGACAAAACAGTTTTATTTTTACGGTTTTTTGCCACGAAAAAATAAAGAGATCAGACTCGCCTTTGAAGAAATCAATAAACAAACCGCAACGATTCTTCTTTATGAATCACCGTATCGTCTAACAGATACATTACAAGCAATTAAAACGCATCTTGGCAACCGACAAGTGGCCGTTGGGCGGGAGTTAACCAAACGGTTTGAAGAGTTTAGCCGCGGAATGATTGATGACGTGATTAACTGGTCGAATAGTAAAGAGATTAAAGGTGAATGTTGCATTGTCATTGAAGGACGAACAGAAGCCCTTCCGGATGATAATTGGTGGGAAGACTTATCGATTAAAGACCATGTGGATCACTATATAAATGAGGGACAAAAAAGTAAAGACGCAATCAAACAAGTCGCCATAGATAGAAAGCAACCGAAACGCGATATTTATCAGGTTTACCATGTAGAAGAAACGGAATAACAAAGCCCCCTTGTTGACAATATCATCAAGGGGGTGTTTTTAAAATTATAGGCTATTGTTGATCTTAGTTAGTCTTTGAGCTGATCAACGTATCGCTTGAGTGATTGTTCGAGTTGACTGTTCATGCGCTCTACTTTTTTAAACATTAAAAAAGCATCGACGATTAACCAAAGGGCAACAAACAAGAGTAACCAATAACCGATTAACAATTGAAAAGTTATAAGCCCCGTTAGCGTCAGCAACAATTTAGTCATGCCAAGCATTTTTTCCTCTAAGTAGATGTGATGTAGACCGAAAAAGCCTAAAAAGATCAGTAAGAGGTAGCTCACACTTAATTGTTTGCCGTGTCGTAATATTTCCGTATTGATGAAGGTACGTTCAGATAAGCTATAGGCCATATCAGTTCTAGCCATTATGTCGTTCCTCGCTTTCATTGCTTGTTATGTATCGTGTTTACTATAACACGTCATTTTAATTAATTCCATAAATTGTGTTATTTAAATAGAAAGAAACAAAAAAGAACTGTTTCC
>JBNJFJ010000092.1:0-7915 GCA_051746745.1 Bacillota bacterium
TCACCAACACTCTCAATTCCAACAACGGTTGGTGTCGCGTGTTCGATCATTGTCGTTAAGTCTGATATTTGTTCGGTCCTAACTTGTTGAATCGGTGTATTCTGTCGTAAGTCTTCCTTGTCCACAACCGTATACGGAAGTATCCCTGTACTTGCGATATACGGTAACGCTACCGCAAATAAAAAGGCGCCTAAGATCAACGCGATTAAAACCGCTAACCACTTTCGTTCCCGTCGTTTATAACGGTAATATTTCTTACGGGTCCCATCATCATAGTAGACCATCGCTCACACATCCTTTAATCATTTAAGTGATAAAGTGCTGTTGATTCATTTGGATCGGTATCAAAGATTTTGAGACCATGATTAATCGGAAAATCTTTTTCGGTTAAGTGTTGTTCTACGGCCATACGCGCTAGGTCTTTCATGTTGTTGTCTTTACTTAAATGGGCCAAGTAAATACGTTTCGTCGTATCTGAAATAATATCTTCTAAGGCAATGGCCGCATCTTCATTTGAGACGTGGCCATAGTCGCCTAAAATACGACGTTTGACACTCCACGGATAGCGTCCCATCTGTAGCATCGAAATATCATGATTCGCTTCAAAGATAAGCGCATCGGATGCTTCAACGGTTTTTTTAATCCGTTCAGATACGTAACCGAGATCGGTGACGAGTGAGACTTTCTTGCCATTATGATGGAACGTATAAAACATCGGGTCGGCCGCATCGTGTGAAACAGCAAATGATTCAACATCAATGCCGTTAAAACATTGGACAGTCTCCCTATCAAAGGTAAACTTTTGATCAAGTGACAGTTTCCCGAGCTTACCATCCATCGCTTCCCATGTTTTTTCATTCGCATAAATCGGCAGCTGATGCTTACGGGCAAAAATACCAAGCCCTTTAATGTGATCACTATGTTCATGCGTCACAAGTATGCGTGATAAAGTTTTTGGATCGATATCAATCGATTGAAAGAGTTGGTCAAGTTTTTTTCCACTTAAACCCGCATCGACCAAAATGCGTTCATTGTCTGTGCCAATATAAAATGCATTGCCTGAGCTACCTGAGGCAAGTACAGAAAAGCTTAAAGTCATTCAGATTCCACCTCAGTTAATTGATGATAAGTTGTGACAAACGGCTGTCTAATCGAAGTAAGCAACGTGTCTTCTTCCTCCCGGTCCTCAGCTAATGTGTAATAGGTATAGTTACGTGATGAACCCGGCGTTAACAGCGCGATAAAGTCATCGAGTGTTTCAGTAATAAAGTTTGTATATTGCGGGTAGTCGTGTCCTTCAATGGCGTTAATGAAATAGTCAACCGTGTCATTCACACTTACTTGCCAGGTTGGATTCATTAACTGTTCACCGTTAGGCAGCGATACAAGGTTATGATAACCTAGTTCAACATCCGATATTTCATCGCCTGTTTTTAATATATTCGAATTATGATACATCCGGTAGACAGCATCATACTCTGTGATTAAGGTTTGCTCATTTTCTTCTTGTTCTTCTTCTACAACATCAAGGGCGCGCATCATATAATGCGTCATCTCACCATTGTCATTCACTTTAACAAATAACACGGCTTGTGTGTTATAAAAAATCGGATAGTTAATCCGCTGGAAGAACACGATGAGGCCCGCTTCTTCTAGATAACGGTACTGCTCGAAATTGCCCCCTAAATACACATGTTGGGTAAGCGCAGCCGTTAAAGCTTCATTATCATCTAGTGACAGCTCAACGGGTGACTTCATCCGGGAGAAGAGCGTTGTATCGTTGGCCACAACCACTTCTTGATTGGTCAGTTGCCCGGCGATATTTTCTACTTCATTGAAGTTATAACTATTCGTATAGAGTAGCGGTGCTTCAAGTGTCTCTTGGTTTAATTGATCCAGTCCGGAAATATTTAACTCCAGTTCTTCTTCTTTTGACGCTTCTGGTAACGCGGAGAGCGTCTCATCTCCCCGGTCAATCAGTTGTTTCACAAGAAACACATTAAGCACAAGAAAACAAATAATAAACAATGATTTAATTTGACCCCATTGCATGCGCCATCCCTCCTTTCGCTTCTTCTAATGGAAGAACGAGTGGACTGTAGCCATACACACCTTTAACATACCATGTCGGTGTGAGCGCATAAACTTGACCCTGACTGTCTGATTGTTCCGTTAATCGGTAACCTAATACGACGTCATAAATGGCCGTACCTTGATAGTTCGGTCCATTTAAAATCTCCATCACAGCTTCTGCATCTGGAATATTTGTCGTTTCCTGGCCAATCCCACGTTGGTCTAGCATCATAATCAGTGGGTGATAGTATTGATAGACACTATCGTTATGCCAGCGCACCATAATTTCTGTTAAATCCCGGTCATAGAAGATCGGGGTATCTTGATACGTTAACGTATAAGTGACTTCATTCGATGTCGCCGTCTGATTAATCCCACTTAGTTGATAACCAAACGGTTGTTTAAAGGTAAAGCCTAAGTGAGTATTAATAAAGCTTTGCACCTCATCAAACAATTGATTAGGTGAGCGTCGTTCCGACTGTTCGAGAGATTCATTGGTTGGATCGGTAAATTCTATCCCGCGACCATCAACGACCATTTCTCTTGTCCCATCGATGTAGTTCGTATCCCCACCATACGTATAAGCACTACGCACGATGGATGGTTTACTAAATAAGAGATTAATGAAGTCATCTTGACTCAGTTCTGTATAGGCAAATAACTTCGTCTGTTTAGTCAGTGTCTCAGGTAAATAAATCAGTGACCCTCTTGTTCCTTCAAAGGTAAGGTAACGATAAGGCTCTTCTTCTGCATTAAATATTTGCGTAAAAAGCGCAAAATTTTGCGTAAAGTTTTGTGCACTAGCGACGATGACCTCATCATCGCCATCATTCACGAAAAGAATCTGATAAAGATCATGACCCTCTAAGAAAACGATGCGATTAAAATCTCCTGACGGGACATACGTCTCGGCATCAACATTAAACAAGTCCATTAACACCCCGCTCGGTAAAGCCGTCTGAAAAACGACTTCAAAGCGATTTGGTTCTTCTTGATACCACGGTTCATTCATGGTGATTCTAGAGAAATTATAAAGCGAGAGATTTTTAAGCGCTTCGTTAAAACGCGTAATGCGCTCATCTGACTTTAATCCAACCGGCGTCTCGAGTCGTTCATCGTGACGAATCATCTCAACAGGTTTGATGACGTCAGAACGAGACAGCCGCACACCGCCATCGAGTTCAGCATCGATTAAGTCTTCTTGTTCGGTCTGCATTTGGTAGTTGGGTTGATCACTCCACAGCGCAAAGGTAAGGACTAAACTTGACGTGATCAGTAATATTAAGATAAATGATTTTATATGTTCGATAGGCATCATGACACCCCTCGTTTTCGTGCGATTAATGGCAATGTGAAGAAGACTTTTGTGCCTTTACCTTCTTCCGATTCTGCCCATATTTGTCCGTGATGATTTTGAATAATCTCTCTGGCGATCGCAAGACCGAGACCTGTTCCGCCGAGTTGGCGTGACCGTGCCCGGTCCGCGCGGTAGAAACGGTCAAAGATTTTATCAAGTTTATCCGGTGGGATACCCGGTCCTTGATCTTGAATCATCACTTTGATTCGGTTTCTTTCTTTCGTCACTTTAAAGCGAATCACACCTTCTGGTGGTGAGTACTTTAAGGCATTCGACATAATATTATCAATGACTTGAATGATTTTATCTTTATCCATCCATAAGAAAATGCTATCTTTAGGAATCGTTCGGTCGATGCGGACTGTTTCATCCTTATTCATTTCAGAGCGGTCGAGGACATGGTGGAAAAAGGGGATGACATTGACTCGCTCTTTCAACATATCCATCTCTTTATGATCCATTTTAGATAACTGTAGTAAGTCATTGACTAAGCGAATCATGCGTTCTGTTTCGTTTTGCGTGACTTCTAAAAACTGCGGGGCAATGTCTTTATTTTCCCACGCCCCGTCCGTTAAAGCTTCTAAGTAACTCCGCATCGTTGTCAGTGGTGTGCGTAACTCATGAGAAACGTTTGAGACAAACTCACGGCGTTCTCTTTCGACTTTTTCTTCTTCTGTTACGTCACTGAGTACCGTAATTAATCCACTAAAGCGCTCATATTCATCTAAGACAAACGTAAAGTTCGCTTTGAGTAAAAAGAACTGTTCATCATCACTCATATCAATCGTAATCGAGCCTGAATCTTGCATTTCTAATATATCAACGGTTGATTCATCGATATTTAGGATGTCAAAGAGTGACTGCCCTTTTAATTGTTCCAACGTTTGCCCTAAGAGCACCATCGCCGGTTCATTCATTAAGGTAATCTCACCTTGTTCATTGGTCGCAATGACCCCGTCTGACATATTGGATAGAATCGAACTAAGTTTACGTCGTTCTTCTTCGGTAATTAAATTTGCGACTTTAATCCGCTCTTTCATTTCGTTAAATGTATCGGCGAGTTGACCAATTTCATCGACGCCATAGACATTGACTTTTTGAGAGAAATCTCCTTCAGCCATAACCTTTGCTTGTTCTCGCATTTCAGTAATTGGTTTGGTGATCGCTTGAGCGACAAGAATCCCGACAAGCGCACTAATCGCAATCGCGATTAATGTGCCATTTAAGAAGATGCGATTGATGCTTTGGAGTTGGCTATAGACATCTTCCATTGAGGCTTCTAAATAAATCGCCCCGAGTGATTCTTCCTCATTACTGGTGATTGGAATAATGTGGACGAGATGCCGTTCACCTGTCTGGGCGTTACGCTCGATCGAGCGAACCGGGGTCCCGGACATGATCACCGACCGCACCCGACTTTCACCTGAGACAAGCTTTCCAACATCTATAGCCTCGGTGTTCGTTCCGACAATCCGAAACTGACGGTCCACGATTTGAAGGCGTGAATAATCATCATCACGCCCATAAAAAGCTAACACATTCGCTATGTCTTGTTCTAATGTTAAGCCATCTTCTGTATCTGTTCGGTCTTTCGTAAAAGCTTCCCGGACATTGTAATTCAGTACTTCTAAACGATCTTCAATCGAATCTTCAAAGCTTTGTTTTAAATCGGTCTCTAGTCGCTGAGCAAAATAAGCACCGATCACTTGAATCGCTAATAGTAACAGTAAAATCATGATCGCGATAATTTTCCAGCGAATCGACTGAAAGAAACTGACTTTCTTCATAGCATTACTCCTGTTCAGGATTTCTTAAATAATAGCCAACCCCGCGTCTTGTGATTAACCAGATTGGGTGGCTTGGTGTGTCCTCTATTTTTTCGCGTAATCGCCTTACCGTCACATCAACTGTCCGGACATCGCCGTAATAGTCATAACCCCAAACTGTCTCAAGGAGGTGTTCGCGTGTCATCACTTGACCGATATGACGGGCTAAGTAATGGAGGAGCTCAAACTCCCGGTGGGTGAGATTAACTTGCTTCCCTGACTTGGTCACACTATAAAGGTCAGGGTGAATCAGAAGTTGGCCGACTTCAATATCATTCGACTGTTGACTTTCCACTGGTTGTTGTTGGCGGCGTAAATTGGCCTTCACCCGGGCAATCACTTCACGGTTACTAAATGGTTTGGTGACATAGTCATCTGCCCCTAGTTCTAACCCAAGGACTTTATCGATTTCTGAATCCTTCGCCGTCAACATAATGATCGGCATGTTGTGCGTTTTACGTACCTCGCGGCACACTTCGTTGCCATCTTTATTTGGCAACATAATATCTAATAGAATAAGATCAGGGTCCTCTGCCTGGGTCATGGCGATTGCTTCATCACCATCATGCGCACAGACAACTTCATACCCTTCTTTTTCTAAGTTGAATTTTAATATATCTGCGATTGGTTTTTCATCATCTACTACTAATATTTTATATGCCATACGTGATCCTCCTTCGATTATTCACAGCTACTACCATTTTACCTTACTTCATGCTAAATTAAAAACCAAACCGTTTTAAAAAACCTCCATTACTGTCTCTCGAAGTAATGGAGGTTTCATTATTGTATATCGTTTAGTAAAGAACGGTTGCTGGGTTAATATTTGATCCGTTTTTAATCACTTCAAAGTGTAAGTGAATACCGGTTGAGCGACCCGTTGAACCCATTGTTCCTAGAACCGCACCTTTTGGTACGGTTTGACCAACATTTACACTCACATTTGAGAGGTGAGCATATAATGTTTTGTAGCCATTATTATGGTTAACCACTAAGTAATGACCATAACCACCTGCATCATAACTAATTTTCTCAACGACACCATTGTCACTCGCGATAATGTTACGGTTTGATGGGCGGGCAATGTCGATCCCTTTATGGAATGAACCCCAACGAGGTCCGTAAGAACTTGATAAGTAGCCACCAACAGCTGGCCAGCTAAAATCACCGGTACCGCGTGATGAGATCACTTTTGTTCCTTTTTCGATCTTTTTATCAACAGCTTCTTTTGTGACTGTTGATTCAAGTACTTCTTTTGATGCGACTTTACCATTTACAAGTTCCATATCGTATGTCACATCTTTAGCACCATCGCTACCTTCTGTGATCGTACGTGTTTCACCTTTATATAATGCATCTGTTTCTTCTACGATTGTTTCAAATTTAATAACTTCTTCGACTTGTTTCTCTTGTTTAACGACCACATCTAAAAACGGTGCATAAGCTGTCACATTAATTTCTTGGTCAAGTTGTAACACGCTTTCTTCAGATAAATCATCGTTAATTTCTAATAACTCTTCTAATGATAGATCATATTGTCTTACAATACTGTTTAACGTATCGCCAGATTTAACAACGTGAATGTCATCTTGTAAGGTTCCTTTTTCTAAAATCCGAAGACCTTCATCTAACGTTAATAATTCCTCTTCTGAAACGACAACGTCATTTGTTTTGATATCACCTGTGAAAGTTACCTCTTTGATCATCACGTTATCTTCTTTGACTTGCTGTTCTTCACCAGCAGCTGCTTGTGCTTCTAACTTTTCTAATACCGACTCACTTACAAACTGTTTTTTATAATCAAAGAGTAATTGATCGATAGCTGATTCATCTTGGAAATACCCAACGATTTCATTATCTACAACTAAAGCTTGTGCTTTCACATCAACTTCAAGTTTATCGGAGATAGTTTCAAGCGTTGCTGTTTCATTATCAACTTTGTTAAAAGCTTTCTCTTTAACAAACGTCAACTCTTGTTTTAACCCAAGCTCATAATCCGTTTTTCTTTGCTCTTGTTCTGCTTTAATTTCTTCATCAATATGTTGCTCGACTTCTTCTTTATTATTAACTTCACCAATATGTTCATCATTTAGATAGACATGATAGATGGTATGAAGCTCATTTTCTTCCCCTGCATAGGCAACATTTTGTTGGATGTTTAAAGCTCCAACAACCAGGGTAACAAATAGAGTAGTGAAGAGTGCAATCAATATATTCTTTTTTGTGATATGTTTTGTTAATTCAGGTGACATAGTTAAATCCTCCTATTAAGGAATGGCTAATTTTTTCGACTCTTGTAGCTTACCATAGGTAGATTTAAGAATGTAACCCTTTTAATCATAATGTAACATAACTGTATCATACCTGCCATATAACGGAAATACAGCTGTTTCCTTCTTTTATGTCGATGTCAACACATCGATTTTTTTGTTTTTTTGTAAGAACAACTCACTAGGCATAAGTGAGTGGTTTTATCTTGATATTGAGAGGGTATCAAAAAGCCGGACAATGACCAATCACGTCGTTGTCCGGCTTTATTATTTTACAATATGATGACAAACTTATGTCAGTTGCTTGACTCGTTTATAAACGGTACACGTTTTGAACGATATTTGTTTGGGTACGGTCAGGCCCAACTGAGAAGATGGATAATGGAATC
>JBNJFJ010000093.1:0-7842 GCA_051746745.1 Bacillota bacterium
CTTAACCCTTGGCGGCCTTTAATTAACTTCTGATGGATAAAGTCTAATTTTTTCTCCGCTTGATACACATCAGCTTCTCGCCCAGTTACTTTTCTTAATAATTGGTCACGCTTTGTTTCAATCGTTTTGAGCTGTTGTTTCTGTTGGGATACCTGTTTTGTTGCTTCTTGTAACTGTTCGGTCACGTCTTTAAAAGCGTCAAACGGATAATCTTCAATGAATTGCGTGAACTGACGATAAACGGCCTCGGTACGCTCAATGTCACGTTCCTTTTCTTTTCTACGTGCCGTGAACGTTTTCGCATGACTGATAAGTTCTGTCTTCCAATCCGTAAAATGCGCCTCGTCTAAATTCTCTTCCCAGTGTGCTGGTTGAATTGCTTCTACTTGTTGATTTTGTTGTAACGCTTCTTCGGTTGAAAGCACAGTGACCGGGAAAATTAACCGGTCTTTCATCTCAACAATTTTGCGCTTCACTTGTTCTTTAAGGGATTGCTGGGTGACAATCACTTCTGGCCAAAGATAGTTAGGAGTAAGAGACGCTCTTTCAGCGTCTTCTAACCTTGAGATAAATTCTACCCCCGTCTCAATATAGCTAAAACTCACTTTCCATTTCTCCACCGCATCATGTAAGACGGGATCGGCAAAGAAGCGGGTTTGGTGTTGATAAAAGTCAACGTACCGGTAACTGAGTCGTTCTTTTTCAATTAAGCGTTCTTTCTCTTCTCTTTGTTGATAAAGAAGATGTGTAAACGTATCATAAATAGACGCTTCTTTTTCATATAGACTACTGAGTCGCTTCCATTCATGACGCGTCGCAGCTAATTGCTCGATCACTACCTGTTCTTTTGTTTCAATCGTCTCTTTTTTCTCCTGCCAAATCGTTGCTTGTTTAAGTGCCTCAGCGAGCGTGTCTCTTGTTAGTTTTTCTTCTTCTTTTAAGGCTAAATCATCTTTCTTTAGTTGACTGAGCGCTGTTTTATTATCAACGATTGTCTCATCTAGTGCGACTTCTTCTTGTTGCCAGTTGGCGACTTCTTCTTTTAAGACGGCGTCATTGGGCTGACTTAAGATATCTTGTTTAATATGATTAAGATCTTCTTCGCGCTGACGAATCAGGGTCTCGGCTGCTGTTATTTGTTGGTTGAGTGTCTTCTGGTCATCAACTGCACTTACTTGTTTTTGTTTGAGGCGTTCAAGTTCACGTTCAAGCGGTTGTTGTTCGTGAGTTAATCCGGTTAACTCCTTCTCATAGTCCTCGAGTAACGTCAGATAATACCCTCTTAAGGCGCCCTTTCGTTCCGTTAGCTTCTCTTCTAAATCGACTTGTTCATCCGACCGGTCAAGCTGACGAAGTTGGTCATCAATATAGGTCAGTTCTTCATCGATTGTCTTCTTTAACTGCTTGACTCTCGCATAGTCAAGATTGACAAACGTCTTCTTTGTCTTTTCGCGCTTTGATTCAAGAGAGGCTTGTTGTTCAAGCAAGGTATCCACCACTTCTTTTAGTTGTTTCTGGTCATATTCTTTACGCTGAATCTCCAGACTCTTTTCTTTCATACTAAGCGTCCGCTGGTCTTGTTTTAAGGCCTCCATATGCTGATCGTTTTCAGTTAAGGCCTTTTCTAACTCTCGGGCATTACCTCTAGCATGTAAGTAGACGCCTTTTGTTTGTTGTTTTGATTCAGTATAAGCTGTTTCTGATTGATGGAGCTGCTCATACACTTTTGTGTAGACTGTGAGTGCTTGTTCAATATCTTTTGTTTCTTCAATTGTTTCTTTTAACCGCTTATATTCTTTTAAACCGTCTTGTTGTTTAAAGAAGAGATCACTAAACGCTTCTTTATTGTGCCCTTCAATCGCATCTTCTACGGTTGGAATCAGTAACCGGTCAAACAGTTGGTTGGTCGTTTTACATTCATCAAAAAACGCCTCAACCCCACCTTCGGTACTATTAATCTTGACAATACTTTCCCATTCACTTTGAATGATGTGGTACTGATCTTCAATGTATTCCCGGAAAGCTTTGATCGTTTGAAACGTTTTTGCGGTGAGTGATTTTTCTTTCATTTGACTATAATAATCGACGATTTCTCCGCGTTCGGTTACACGGGTGCCGTCTTTTGTTTCTTTTGTAAAAGGGATGTCTTCGATTCGATTCGGATCATGTTCATCGTACTCATACACGTAGCGCACTGAATCTAGTCCATGTTTGGTCATAAATAACGTCACGGCGGTCACGACGTAGCGTCTCGGTTGGTCATGGTCAATCCACTCAATCGCAATATGTGCAGGGGCTTGGTCTAAAACAAGGGTTTGTTTAATTTTACGATCGGCTAAATCGACGTGCGGGAAAATCGCTTGTAGGGCGGTATGAATAAGTACCGTTTTCCCACCACCATTTTCGAGCACAATCGCCCCGTTATGCCCGTCAAACATAAACGTTTCATCATGATAACGCTTGTTTCCTTCTTCGTAGACAACGTTGGTTAATCTAATCTTCGAGATCGCTGGCATCGTGATCCTCCTCACTAAATTGATACAGGAAGGCAAAAATCCCTTTATTATATTCCACTTCCATAAAATAACTCTCGACAATCGTTTTTGCTTTCTCGGTGATGGTAAATTCATCTGGACCAACTTCTTTTAATAGACCTTGGTCGAGTAAAAAACGAGTCGTTGTATCGATAAAGCTTAACCGACTAATCGTGTTACCGGTTTGTTTTTTCGCACTTTCTTTAATGTCGTCCATGTCTTGCCACTTTTCAATGATGAGACGCCAATTATAAGAAAACTCTTTTTCTAGTTCAATCAACCGTTCCTCACTGTGGCTCGTCAACAGATCGATTCGTTCCTGAATCAGTTTAATCCACTCATCTGACGGTAAGAAATCGCGCGTGACGGTCGTTGATTGATAGCTGTCATAAAAAGCCCCCATAAAGATCAGTGAGGCGAAGTAGAGTAAATATAGATCAGCATTGGTCGCATTCGCTTTTAAATAATGACGCTTTAACCAGTCATTACTAACATGAAACGGTGAGAGCCGGGATTCTGGTATGAGATAAAGCGCATTCCCTGCCGTTATAATGACGCAATCTACTTCACGACTATAAAGATCTAATAAAGACCGAATCGTCTCATCGGCACGGTATACTTTCGTTGCCTCGTCATAGACGACCCCGTCTCGTTGCAAGTTCATATACATATGAAAAGCCTGGATCACTTGTTGTTCACTATAATGCATCAGCTGTTCCCTCCGTTAATTCAAACGTAAAATCTTGAATCGAATAGCGCGTCGTTTTTCTAATAATTTCTGGTCGCTCTGTCAATGATAACGTCCGCTCTTTAAGCAGGTGAATCGCATTGGTCAGCACTGTTTGCCGTTCATCCTCTAAGTCACTGTGGGTGACAGGTGAGCGCTGGTGCAGGATTAAAAAGAAATGATAAAACGCTTTTGATTGATACAGATTGACATTGCGTGTATTTTGGTCATCGATATAATCTGACAACGTCGTCACCTGCCGAGTTGTCATTACTTCAAGTAAATCTTGCATGAGCGCTTCATAGTAAGCACTTGTTTTTTGTAAGTAAGGGTCATCCTTAAAGTCGACTATTTTATACGTATCAACGTCTGATGGTGCGTCTTTTTGTTCAATGATGGCTTGTTCAGCCATAAACGTTAACGGTGAAAAACGCGGGTTCGTCTCAACCTGTAAAAACGGGGCGAAGACCCCGGTCATTGCTTCAAGTGGTAACGGTTCTGAAAAGATTTTAGCGTTAATATCGGTATCAAAATTAAACACATCGACCCCGGTATAATAAATCGATTCCTGCGCCTTCACTAATGTCGTGTTTTTAAGTTCCCACGTTTGATTTAATAGCCCGGTATGCGTGTAATGCACCGATTCTAATTCACTGGCAATCTTAATGATCAACCCGTACGACTCGTGTTCTTTAATATGTAAATCTTTCGCGTAGAGGCGGTCTTTTGTTTCTAAGACAAATTGACGTAACGTTTGAAACTCCTCTTCTTCGCGCTCAAGCCGAAGATAAATATCATCCAGCAGTTGTTTATAACGTTCAAACGTTTCTTCTGAAATAATACTGCGACTAATTTCATGTTTTAATTGATCGAGCCGGGTATCGAGCGACTCGACATCAATTCGCATTTCATTGATTTGGCGAAGCGCGCCTTTATATTCGCCTTTTTCAAGTTGTTTTCTTAGCATCAACTGATTAATCGATAACTGAAACTCACTATAAAACTCTTTTGTCGCAAAGATCAGTTCTAAACCATCTTCATCTAATGTGTAATATTGCCGTTGTTGTTCCCGGTCAAAATGATCACTCTTTAAAATCGAATAAGTGAGTGCCGTCTCAGTTCTTGTCTCCCAGTCGAAAGCCGTATATTGACGCTTCACCCCGGTTTGAGGTCGAAAGGTCTCAATAATGACTTGAACAAGGCGACTAAGCTGACGGTCATCGATGCGGTACGTCGTGTTTGTCATCTCTTTTAAAAAGTCAGCGACATCTTCACGTGACGTTTTATAATGGCGTAGTAACTTTTGTTCAAAGAAAAACAGTAACGTCAATAACCCAAGCCCTTTCATATCAATCGGCTGATTATCTTGATCGCGTTCGCGTTTACGGTCCAGGTCATATAACGGATCAAATAACGCTAACCGGCGCAGGCGTTCTTTATATCCGGATGTGACATCGGTTAAGTTAACGAATCCCATCGTGATTCCCTCCAAATCGTTTGTAGTTCCTCTGTCGTTAAGATTTCCTGCGGGTAGTAGTACCCGCTGTTTAGGGTAGACGCAATCTGGTGCTGACTTGTTTCATCAAAGACTTGTAGAAAGTCAGCCAGTGCTTGTTCACGCACTTGGTGATGCGTTTTTCCTTTGGCCCACGTTTTTGTTAGGCACGCTTGATAGAAAGGTAAGGCAAGCGTCATGTCTCTTTTTTGATTCAGTAAATGCCAAATATAAATACCTTCTCGGTCAATATCACCAAAGTAATAAAACTGATGCTTACCACTGACAGGAAACTGATCATCAAAAAGGTTAATGCTTGATAGAATTGCTTTTCCTTGGCCATAAATAAGGGTTGAAAAGTTTGTCTTGACTAAGGCTGGTAGTAAACTATGAAAAGTCGCTTTATTTTCAACGATTAAATGCCGGTGAACAGACGTAGTTAATTGATGCGGGTTGACGGCCATACTAAGTGGGTCCGCCACTGAACGAATATTAAACTGATCATATAAACGAACCCTTTTCAGTAATTCTCGTCCACCTTGTTCATCGAGCCATTTTTCATCATGCATGAGTAAAAAGCTCACTTCAGGAGATGATTGTTCACTATCAGGAAAACCATGTGTTTGAAGATACTGATCAATTTTGATTAAGGCTTCTAAATCCTGTTCAAACGCCTGGTTTGATTTAGTATAGTAATCATCTAAGTTAATCGCTGGGTGAAATATGCGGCGATAGTGCTGCAACGTATCAATCACCGTGTCATTCAGCCGTTGTCGGTTAAGGCGGTAACCAAGGGCAAGTGATAAATGCCGGCCGGTGCGGCCTTTTGATTTAATCGGAAGCAGCACCTCACGTGACTCTAACTCTAGGACCGTTTTACTGAACGATTCGTACGAATCGACAAAAGGTGTCAGTAACGTTTCTAATGTCCCTAACGATAGTGTCTGTTTTTTATATGATTTAAGCACGTCAAAAACTTGTTTCATTTTGATCACCTATCTTTGTCTTGTTTCTTCTATTGTACAAGAAATTGCGCCAGAGAACATCATCTACCGCGTAATTCATTCACATCCTAACAAATAACAACTTTTATCCTTCACGCTTAGTTAGCTTTAAGTTTAAAATATAAAAACAAACATTCAAGGTAGCATCAAAATCTACTTGAATGTTTGTTTAAGAAATAATATGAACATGTTTGTAAGAAAGCGTGCCTATAACACTATCATAAAACCGTGATTACCCGTTACTCTTCTTCCAAGATACGCTTAAATTCATTTGCTTCAATACTTCTTATATCTTGAATATAAAGTTGGTTATTGATCAAACCAGGATTCGTTTGAATAACCAAAAAGTTATCTTCATACTCAAGCAACGTATATTGACTGATTTTAAGCGGACCTCCCCCTGAAAAATAGTTTTGAAAAGACTCAAAGTCACTTTCTGATATAGAAGTATTTGGAGCGATTAAGCCAGATAAGTCTTCACTAATCAACATCTGTTCCGTTAGATCTACACTTGTTTTCGGCTTGTTGTCAACATACAAAAACCAACCCCACGAACCTAGTAACAACAAAGTATAAATCAGCGTCATAGTCGTTATCTTTTTCATAAACATCTCCATTCCTCTAAAAAGGATAGTCATATACTCTGATGATAATTAATTGACAGTAACTCCAAACGGAGACACATTAAGATCCAGATACTCAATCCCGTGCTCTAGCCAGGCTTCTTTAACTCGTTTGAAGGTCGCTTTATCACTGACAAAACCGATGCCACAATCGCCCCCACCGGCGCCTGACGTTTTAAAGGCACCTGTTTTTGCGCTGTCGATTAATGTTGTGAGTGTCTCTGTTTCAATCGGCACATCGATTTTTTCTTGCAGCGCTCTAAGTAGTTGACGATTGGCGCGAATGCCTTCTAGTACGCCAGTTTGATTGTTGTCTTTAAAGCTTTCGCGTAAAGTTTCCACAATCGTATCTGTCTCAGTTAAAAAGGCTTGATAAGACGCGAGATCTGTTTCTTTTAATTGTTGGAAGCGTTCGATGAACGGTTTTGTTTGTGCTTCTTCCTTTGTCCAACCGACCATGAAATAAAGACTCGTTGGAACAGTCAGTCGCTCAATTTGAAGGTGTGGCCAGTCCATTTGGACCAACTCTTTTACCGGAACGTTATTTGATAAGGCGTCTGTTAAAAAGTTAAAATCAAAACTGCGGTAATAGACGAGACCACCGTAGACACTTGCCGCAATATCGGCACATGAACCATTGCCTTGGGCTTTAAAGTGAGCAATGCTTGCGAGCTTAAAAATCGTTAACTTATCGACAGCTTGTTTATCACCGCACTGAAGCAGTGCTTCTGTTAGTGCGACCACAAAAGCGGCACTCGACCCGAGTCCATACTTCTTTCCATCATCATGGTCAAGATCACTCGTCACAAAAATATGGGCCGGTGTATCAGCGCCCTTATATTGATAGATCGTTTTCATCACCGATGCAAAGAAATGCAGACGGTCATCATGGACCGATAACTTAAACTTATCATCATCAAATCGCCAATGAATATCGGTCAGTCCAAGTTGTGGTAAATCAATCCGCTTTAACCGGCTCGACTGAATATCAACCGATAAATAACGGTCAATCGCGGCCACAATACTCGGTTGATTTGGTGCGGTAATCGCATATTCACCTGCGATAAACAATTTTCCTGGTGCTTGAATAGTATAACGATGTGCGTTCATAAACGCTGCCCCCTTATTAATCGATATAACGGATACCTGGTCCAACACGACATGGATAAATCTCTTTCACCACATCGAGTGATTTAAGTTTTTTCTCTATCTCTTTTTCTGTTTTAGGTGTGGTGATAACTTTGACATTTGGTCCAGCGTCAATCGTGAAGTAACATTCAAGACCCGCTTCACGCATCGCTTGGACTGCTTCCATCACTTTTAACGTGGCACTTTGCCAGTAAAGAAACGGCGGGTTAGCCCCAAGTGTTGTCGCATGCATCTTCAGTGCATTGTATTCTAAAATCTCACCCATTCGGGTAAAGTCTTGATTGATAATCGCATCTTTTATATGTGTAAG
>JBNJFJ010000094.1:0-7808 GCA_051746745.1 Bacillota bacterium
TCTGCTGCTAATACACCTGACGTAAATGCACTTTCTATTCTTGTATGTGTAGCGGGGTCTTGTTTTGATAAAAAGGCATCTCCTGCAATCATCAGTGGTGGTTTGTCTGACAGCTCAAGATACGGTTCCCGCAAAAACTCTACCGCTTCAGCATACCGCCACCTTTTCAACTGTTGGGACAGAATTGATTGACGATCAAAATAAGCTTTCGATAAGTTAATCATATGATTTAAAACAGTTTCACTCGTTTCATCCATATATTCTTTACTCCACTGACCCGTCATATACACACTGACCGTTCTTTCATCAGAGATACTTTTTTTGGAATGATCCACGATTCTCATCATACCCTTTGGCAAGTCTTGATTTAAGTGACCATTTTCAGGTAGTTTGGGTGTATCTGAGAGTTTAAACAGACCTACTAAACAGGGGTTAAACGTAATCTGTTTAAGTTTTTTTATGGCCGTTTCATTAATTTCTAGCTTACTACTCATTAACAATGCTTCTGCTTGGGGGGCTGGAATAGTAAGCATGATGGCTTTTGTTTTCATTGCTTCACCCGTTGTTGAACGTACAATATAGCCATCACTTCGTTGTTCAATTTGACTAATTTCTGTCTTTAGCTCAACAGATAAATCTTTTGCGAGTGTTTTGGCGAGCGCATTCATGCCATCTGGACTTATGAAACGTGGATGGTTCTCACCAAACCATAGTTTAATAAAACCTTGGTTCAGCCACTTGTTAACTTCAGACTGAAAGCGTTCGGTTCGCACCGTAAAAAACTGTGCCCCATGATCGACTTTCCCGCCATCTAGGCGCCTTGTCGCCATCCGCCCCCCGACACTTTTACCCTTATCAATTAGTAATACTTCATATCCCTTATCTTTTAACGTACGGGCGGCCATAATTCCCGTTAAACCTGCCCCTACAACGACGCAATCGATTGTTTTCATAGTGTGTCACATCCTTTTTCTACTTCTCCTGTTCCTTCTTAATCACATACCCATGATTGCCTACGCTTTAACCTTATTTGAGTCATGTTTTCAATCGCATGATTTAGATGGCTATCCGAAATACGCCTCAAGTCTTAGTGAAAGATACCGCTAGCGCCCGTTACCAAATGACGTGGACTCCCGTAAACTTGAGTTATAGAAAGGAGGGCGTACGTGATGCGTTTAATTATGTTAATTATTTTCACCTTCATTACCGGCATCATTGTCTTAGCCACACTTGGTCCATTAATTGGGTTTGCCTTAACACTCGCGGTCCTGTATTACGGTATTCGTGGCTTTATCTTGGCAGATTCAGCGCTTGAAAAAATAGGATTTGGGATTGTCGCTTTAATCGGCTTATCACTCTCACTATCCAATAGTCCCGCAATCATCGGACTCGGTGCTGCCATTCTATTGTATTACACAATGAAAGCTTGGAAAAAACCAAAAGTTGAAACTGACCCTTATGATTGGCAAGTGTAAAACAGCATTAAAAAATGAACAGAGGAGCGATTATTATGTCAAACATCTTTAGCCGTTTAAAAGATACCATTACAGCTGATATTCACAATATCCTAGATCAAAAAGAGGAAAAGCATCCGATGACACATCTCAATCAATATATTCGTAAATGTGAGGATGAAGTGAAAAAACTAAAAAACTTGATTGAAAAACAGTACCAAATCCAACAAGAGTATCAGAAAGAATGGCATAAAGCCGAGCGCATGGTCGAAAAGCGCACCGAACAAGTCGCTTTAGCTAAAACACATGACCGTCTTGACTTACAAGAAGAAGCACAGACTGATGTCGAAACGTATCAAGCACGTGCCGAACAACTGAAAAGCATGTATGAGGACGCTTCAACGCACATAGCTGACATTGAACTGAAATATGAAAAAATGCAGCATCAACTAAAAGATTTGTATGTGAAGCGTTTAGAACTGCGGGGACGTGAGAACCTAGCCCGGGTCCACCATGGTCTCAACCACGTCTTAAATCCCGATCAACTTGAAAAAACGCAAGTGACCTTTAAAGATGTTGAAGCGTATATTGAACGCTTAGAAAATAAAACCCACAGACAACACCGTCAACATACATTAGATGCCCGATTTGCTGAATTAGAAGAAAAGGATTCAATTCCTCATTAGGTTCAGTTATTCTTATAAGTAGTAGGGTGCCTTGGCACCTTTCTACTTATTGTTTAAGAAAAGGGGCCTATTATGTTTAAACATGATCACGACCACATTGTCCGTTATTTGATACTTTTTTTATTTTTATTTTTCTTATTTGAACTCATCTTCATTCAAACAAGTGCCTTTATCTGGCTCATTATTGGGGTCATCATCACCTATATCGCCTGGCAACATCATTACCGACCGGAAGGAAAGGCAGGGTTTTGGGCTGGGATTTTAATCATCACGATTACCTTACTGAATACGACTTTCTTTAAGTTTGGTCTGTTTCTTCTGTTAGTGCTCTGGGGTTATCGTACGTACCAACAAAAACAAACACCCACCTATATAGAACCGCAGTTTCAAGACGACGCGGAGTTAAAACATGAACCCATCCTCATGGTGAACCAGTGGTTTGGTAAACAAACCACACCACCGACAGGCTATCCATTTAAAGATATCAACATTCAATCGGTGATCGGTGAAACGATTATTGATTTGACTGCGACTATTCTACCTAAAGGTGAACCAATCATCACCGTCCATCAATGGATCGGGAAGCTCGTCATTATCGTCCCTTATGACGTCGACGTAAGTCTTCATCATTCGGTCCTGGCCGGAAAGGTGAACTTATTAGGTTATCAAGATACACGGATGACAAATAAAAACCTGCATATCACCACCCCGAACTATCATACCGCTACAAAACGGGTGAAGTTACACACCAGCCTTTTGTTTGGTGAGATTGAGGTGAGACGCGGATGATTATGTTTGCTTTAAAAGCTGTCGCCAAATCCATTGTAAGCACCCTGTTATTTGCGTCCGTCTTACTCGGTCTCTTTCTGATTCATTTTCCCGTCACTGATTGGGAAGTACTGTTTACACGTGCGATTGGACCACTATCATTTCCCATACTCATCCTTACGGTTACGACTGGGGTTGGTATAGTTAAAGGCCTTATTCATACTTTTAACTATTATTCTGAGTGGCAGAGCTTCACACAAGCCTTAACAGACTTAGAAACAGGGAGGATGCCAAACGTCAAACAAACAGGAAAAGACTCACAGATAAGAAAACAGATTGTCTGGTCATTAACGAAGATTCATAAACAACTTCAAGAACAAACGAAACGCTCACAAGATTTAATTAGTCAACGCGTGGAAGACCAAGAAGCAGCGATTGAAAAGCGGATTACCGCTGAACGAAACCGTTTAGCCCGTGAACTTCATGACTCTGTCAGTCAAGAATTATTCGCCGCCTCAATGCTCGTCTCAGCGATTAATGAAATGCCAGACACACAACAGACACAGATTCAAACACCCATCGGGCAAGTCGAACAAATGATTCAACAAGCCCAGCTTGAAATGCGGGCGCTGCTGCTTCATTTGCGTCCGGTGGCACTAAAAGACAACAGCTTAAAAGACGGCATTAATGCCTTACTTAAAGACCTCGTCGCTAAAGTGCCCTTAACGATTAACTGGCAAATTGAAGCCGTCCAGTTACCAAAAGGGATTGAAGATCACTTGTTTCGGATTTTACAAGAGTCGGTATCCAACACCTTACGTCATGCGAAAGCCGACACGCTTGATATTTCACTGATTGAGCGAGAAGAAAAAGTAATTTTAACCGTCGTTGATGACGGGATTGGCTTTGAAGTCTCAGACGAACCGTTCAGCTCATACGGCTTAAGCAATATGAATGAACGTGCGACAGAAATTGGGGGCACCTTACGGATCGTCAGTATTCCCGGCGAAGGAACGAAACTCGATTGTTTCGTGCCCATTATTAAGGAAGAGGTGAAAAACAATGATCACAGTATTATTAGTCGATGACCATGAAATGGTTCGCCTCGGCGTGAGGACCTATCTTTCTACTCAGACCGATATTGATGTCGTCGAGGAAGCTGATAGTGGTGAAGACGCGATCACAAAGGCGATCGATTTAAGACCCGATATCATCCTCATGGATATTGTCATGGATCAGATGGACGGCATTGAAGCAACCCGTCAAATTATCAACGAATGGCCAGCAGCAAAAGTATTAATGATGACAAGCTTTATCGATGACGATAAGGTATACCCAGCACTTGAAGCAGGAGCGACGAGCTACGTACTAAAAACAACGAAAGCAAGCGATATGGCGGAAGCCATCCGGCGCACATATGCGGGTGAATCTATCTTTGAAAGTGAAGTAACGAGTAAAGTCCTTGCCCGGATGCGCGGGGCACAAGATGTTCAGCTGCATGAGACATTGACAGCACGGGAAATGGAAGTATTACGTCTGATTGCGGCTGGTAAGACGAACCAAGAAATTGCGGATACACTGTTTATCGCCTTAAAAACAACCAAAGTCCACGTCAGTAATATTTTGAGTAAACTGATGGTCAACGACCGGACCCAGGCTGCTATTTACGCGCATGAACATCATCTGATTAAGTCATAAGGAGGAAGATGACATGGATAGAAGAAGCTATATAAAAGAACTCACTTATCATCTTCGCTCCATACCGAGAACGGAAAAAGCGCGGATATTAGATGATGTGAACGATCAATTTAATATTGCGGCGATTGATGGGAAAGATGAACAGACATTGATTTTAGAGCTCGGACCACCAGACCAAATCATTCGTCAGTACGTGTCACCAGCAGAAGGTCCCGTCATGAATGAGACGGAAATTGATCAGGATTATTCGTATCAACCAGAACAAAAAACAACTCACCTTGGCCGGTTACTGCTTGTTCTTATTGTTAATGTTATTTTTGTGATTGGCCCTGTCTTCGGCTTTTTCGGGGTACTGATTGGCGGTTGGGTACTGATTGCGACAGGCTTTCTAAGCCCTGTCATTTGGGGCTTCTCTTTATTGTGGCGCACACCCGTACTGTTACTCACTGAGTTATCTTGGTTACTCGTTGTTATCGGTACGACCCTAATTGCCTCAAGTCTCTGGTATCTCCTATCAAAAGGCAGTGTCATGCTGATTAAAAAATATAGTCAAGTCTTATCAGATTGGGTAAAGGGGTGAGGGTTTTGAAAACAACAATGCGTTTAGGTCTACTGTTCATTATTTTAGGCATCACCGGATTATTTTTCTTCGGTGCACCTTTAACAGACTCAGATCGTGATACGACGATGATTGAATCCGAAACAATCAATGACAACATCTCTGATATTTATATTGAAGCAAGTGTCGGCTCACTTGTGATTGAACCGAGTTTAGATGATGACATTCATATCTTTGTCAGTGACAAAGATACATCGGATTTATCTGTGCAGTTAGAATCCGAGCGATTATCCATCTTACTCGATCAAGGCCAAAGCTTTAACTTAAGTCGCTTCAACCTCTTCGGTAATAACCGACCGCAACTAACCATCGCCCTACCAGACGAGGTGTATAATCGACTTGATATAAAGCTAGCGGTTGGTGAAATCGAGATAGACGGCATTCGAGTCGATAAACTTACCGCAGAAAACAATGTCGGAGCTGTGACTGTATCCAGCGCCAAAACAAAGACAGCTGATGTTGACGTTAACATTGGGCAAATCTCTATCAATAATGGCACAGGTGCATGGACGACTACGACAGATATTGGTGAAATCAATCTTCAGCTACTAAGCTTTGAAGAAGACATCCGAGCTGAAGTTGCGCTTGGAGCAATAAATATTGTGACAGAAGCGCTACCTGAAAACTATAATATAGCGCTTGATGTCGATTTAGGCGAGATTCAAACTGAAGGATTTAACGCCGCAGATGTTGACACAACACAAGTGTGGCAAAGCAGGATAGGGACAAACGGTCCAAAGTTAGACGCAAGTGTTGACTTAGGTCAGATCTCACTTGAATATCATTAATCTTAAAAACGCGCCTTCTGATTATCCAGAAAGCGCGTTTTCTCTATAAGCATCAATAGACGATCAATGTTACCTAGCTTAGGAGCTAAACGCTATCCTTTAAATTCAGCCACTAGACCTTGCGTTGACTTCTTCGCATCACCAAACAACATCCGGGTATTGTCATTAAAGAAGAGCGGATTATCAATCCCCGCAAAACCAGGCTTCATTGAGCGTTTCATCACAATAACCGTGCGAGCTTTATCGACATCAATCACCGGCATACCGTAGATCGGTGACGTTTCATCTGTGCGAGCGGCCGGATTAACGACGTCATTGGCCCCAATCACAATCGCAATATCGACATTATCGATGTTTGGATTAACATCATCCATTTCTTTGAGCTGTTCGTAAGGGACATTTGCTTCTGCGAGTAACACGTTCATATGTCCAGGCATCCGACCGGCGACCGGGTGGACAGCGAAGTTCACTTCCGTACCATTTGCTTCTAATTGATCGGCTAACTCTTGGATCGCGTGCTGCGCTTGGGCAACCGCCATACCGTACCCAGGGACAACGAGGACATTACTCGCCGCTTCAAGCATCAAGTAAGCATCTTCAACAGACACTGGCTTCGCTTCACCTTGAAAACCACCACCCGCACTTGATTTACTTGCGCCAAAGCCACTAAAGAGGACATTTGTTAATTTACGGTTCATTGATTTACACATAATATTCGTTAGAATAATCCCACTTGAACCAACAAGGGCACCGGCGACGATTAAGACGTTATTTGAAATAACAAAACCAGCCGCACACGCTGCCATCCCACTAAATGAGTTCAGCAGTGAGATTACAACCGGCATATCCCCACCGCCAATCGGAATAACAAAGGTAATGCCTAGAATACAAGCCACAAGAATCGTCGCAATCACTAAGAGATAACTATCTATGCTCAAAGATTCACGTAAAGGTCCAAATAAAGCCGCTGAACTGATGAGTAACGCCACTAACAGCACATTAACAAACTGTTGACCAGGGTATTGAATTGCTTTACTTGGGAGTTTTTCTGATAACTTACCCCAAGCAACAAGTGACCCGGTAAACGTTGCCCCACCAATCACGATGGTCAGGATAATAATCAGTAAAGACAAGACATCAGCATCCATATACGTATTGGTGACGGTATAGCGATGATATTCTGACCAACCGACGAGTAAACTAGCCGCCCCACCAAAACCATTAAATAAAGCGACCATCTCTGGCATCGCCGTCATCGCCACAAGCCTTGCGGCCATGGCACCAACGATTGAACCGGCGATCATACCGATCGCAATCCATTGCCATTCTAAAACACTTTGACTGACGAGTGCCGTTACAATCGCAATCAACATCCCGACAGCTGAGATGAGATTTCCTTTTCTTGCTTGGTCAGCTTTTCCTAACATTTTTAATCCGAAGACGAAGAAAATGGCTGAGACAATATATAATCCATTAATCACTGTTTCATTCATGAGACTTGGTCCTCCTTCTTACCTGTATTAAACATCGATAACATCCGGTCGGTGACCATATAACCACCGACGACGTTAATCGTCGCAAAAAACACTGATAACGTCCCTAAGATAATCGTCATCACTTCACCATCAACAACAAAAGCGCCAGACAGGCTAAGAATCGCCCCGACAATCGTAATGCCTGAGATGGCGTTTGAGCCTGACATCAACGGTGTATGTAGTTGTGCTGGTACTTTAGAAATAAGTTCAAAACCTAAAAACGAAGCTAATATTAACACAAACACGAGCATCATACCCAT
>JBNJFJ010000095.1:0-7653 GCA_051746745.1 Bacillota bacterium
GCATCATTTTACAGAATACGTTAAGCTAGTTAAAACCTATTAACCAATATTTATACACCCCTCATTCACCTCTCGGTCACTTGATCGAGGGGTGTTTTTTATCATGCTTTAAATGAAAAGTTATGTTTTTATAACTTTATTATTGGATTATATTTAATTTATGTAATATAATAATAACGCAAGGGGGGGAGTTAAAATGAGTTATGCGATTGGACGTAAAATTAAAGAGGTTCGTACGAACCTCAAGATAAGCCAAGAGGATATGGCCGGTGTATTAGAAACGACAAGGCAAAGGTATGCCCGATTAGAGAATGGGCAAATTGATTTATCCTACGTGGTTATTAAGAAAATTGCGGATCATTTTGGTGTTCCCACAAGAACGTTAACAGCAGTAGAAGATGAACCTAAGGGGTTAGTGACGTTATTTAGAGAAAAGAATAGTCATTCTGATGTAGTAGAATCAGTTGCGGTAATTGAAGAAATCTTAACGGTATTTCATGCGCATGAAAAATTATATCATCAAATGAGGGAGCGAAATAATCATGAAGATTGATAAGCGTGATATTGAAAAACGTGCCGAAACTGAACGGATGAATGCAGAAAACTACGGGATAAAAGATATTTTTAGTATAGTATCCCAAAAAGGCATTCATTTGATTCGTTACCCATTTGGTCAAGGTAAATTATTAGGATTCTCTACTGTTTTTGAGGGGAAGCGTGTCATTGTTTCAAATTCATCTGAAATTCTTTCCCGTGAGATTTATACAATTGCGCATGAATTAGGGCATATACTGTTCGACTTTGAAGATCCGACATCAAACCTTCGAATTGATTTTGACTTAGAGATAGAAGCAGAAGAAATATCAGAAAAGAGAGCTTATTATTTTGCCGATTGTTTTTTGATGCCTGAAGAAGCGTTAAGAAAATATATTAAATATGAATTAAACAAGACAACAAATGAGTTAAATGCCTTAGATATTGTCCGGTTGCAGCTGGAGTTTCAAGTGAGTTATGCCGCTTTACTCAAACGATTATATGACCTTGGTTTCATTTCTAATATAAAAAAGAAAGCACTATTTGATAAACGTGATCATGTTACTTCAAGAGCCTTGTTTAGAATGTTGAATGCGGATCAAAAACTATTAAAAGCAAGTAACACGATTGAAGTTCCTTCGAGTTATTTAGAATATGTCACGAGTAATTATGATAATGAAAGCATTCCTTTTTCAAGTTTAGAAAAAGCATTAGCTTTAATAGGCGTCGATGCATCAGAGTTTCAAACTAAGTATGATGACAAAGAGCCGTTGGATATAGATATAGATGAATTGTTTGAGGAGTTCGAATCATGAGGGCTTCTATTGATACGGATGTCATTATTCATTTATATTCGAGTCAGAAAGAAGTGCTTTTATATAAAATGTTTGACGATGTATATATGCATGAATTTCTATATGAACGAGAATTAAAAAGAAAGTCCCCTTCCGTTTTTAAACGGTTCTCATCAGACCTTATGAAAAAAGAATGTCACCATTGGCGAATCCATATAACTAAGACTAAGGATTTAGTTGATATGGGGATAAAAGGATTATTCGAGAAATATTTGAGAGATTACGATATACTTTTTGATCGAGGAGAACTCTTTGCGGTCTCACTAGCTAAAGCAATGGGCTTATTGGCCTTTGTCTCAGATGACACAAAAGAATTTGGTCCTCATGAAACTCTTCTTAAAGAGTTGATTGAAGGTGTTATACCCTTTGCGTTTTATGAATTATTATTTTTAAAATATCTTTCTCAAGAAGCAAGTGTTAGTGACATACACGTAGAATTTGATGAGGTTATCAACAAGTCGATGAGTGAGAGACCCATGCAATTTAAGAGTAGAATGATGCGTACCGTGAGAAGATTCTCAAAAAATTATGGGACAATAAGAGACGTTAGGTGGATGAGTACTTACTGTGTAGACAATCAAATTGATTATCGTGCAAAAATGATCGAATTAAAACAGTATTTGAAAAAAATAGATGAACTTAACTAAAACTGAAAACGATAGATGATTTAAAAAGCTGATGTTATTATACACATGCGGTATCATGTTACTTAATATATTGTGCGCGATATGAAAGACAAATCAAACCACCTTACTTCAAGACTCTGAAGCAGGGTGGTTTGATGTTTGTTGGTGAATCGTATCAAAGATATGTTGGGTGATGGATGAAATCAGTAAGGCGATAAACGAACCGCCGAAGAAAAACAACAACCCAGGTATAAATGTCATCAGATATAAGCTCATCGCAATCGAAATGACCATCAGTAACGTTTGAATCGGATGAATCAACATAATAAGAAACGCTTGTTTAATCGTTTGGAAGAACGGCCAGTCAACGTGTACATAGACCGGGAAAAGATATAGTAAAGTTAAACTTGAAAAGATTAAAAATAAGTAGATCGGAATATGAATGAGCGTGGAATTAAGTGCGTCGACTTCTTGAATAAACACAATATCCACTGCACCAATCATAATAATGACTGTAGTAAGTAACCCGTAACCGAGACTTCGAACGAAATTAGCTTTAAAGTGAGACCAAAACGTTTGAAATAACGGGATTGAAATATCTTCTCTCATAAATGACCGAATCGTCGCAAACATCGCGACAGTGGCTGGGAAAAAGCCAAACACAAACAGTCCGAGTGCTGTAAACAACAGCCATAAGATATTTAAAAAGGCGAGTTTACTGACCCAGTCAACGACACGCATCAGTTTGTCATGTGTCACTTTTAGTCCCTCCTTTATTTGTTCCTACTTCAATTATACAAGTTTAAAGGTCATCATGTAAGGCAATCATTATTAGTAAAAAGTCTCTTAAGTTTAGATACCTGTGCCATTCTAATAGGCGAAGCGCGCCTAGCGTGGTACAATGGTAATAGAAGCTGTCTTGTCTCAGACTGAGATACAAAGAGTAGGGTGAACACAATTGGGTCTGCCCTTATAAAAAATGAAGATTTAGGGAGTTTAGCGAATGGCAAAAAAACAAAACAAGCAAACGTCACATAAAAAGAATTCAGGCGCAAATTTAAAAGGCCTTGACGATATTATTGATGAAATGGTCGAAGCTGTCCATAATAGTAAAGATGAAATTTATAATATAACTGAACAAGCCCGCGAAGAATACGACACCTTAACGGAAAAGATCGCCCAATTACGCGCGGAGATTGAAGAGATTATTTCTGAAAGTGACCTATTAGAGCGAAAAGAGCGGGTCGCGAGACAACGCCTCGCCACTGTGAGTGAGAACTTTAGTATGTATTCAGAAAAAGAAATTCAAGAAGTGTATGAAACCGCCCATAACTTACAAGTCGAGTACCGGATGAAACAAGAGCGGGAACAATCCTTAAGAAAAGAGCGGGATGACATTGAACGCCGGTTGCGTTCAATCGATGAAACGATCGAACGAGCGGAATCACTGGTCGGAAAAGTATCAATCGTACTGAATTATTTAACCGATGACTTTAAAGAAATTACTTCCCTGATTGAGGATGCGAAAGAAAAACAAATGTTTGGCTTGAAGATTATTGAAGCCCAGGAAGAAGAACGCCGCCGGATCTCGCGCGAGATCCATGATGGTCCAGCGCAAATGATGGCGAACGTCTTAATTCGGGCCGATATTGTCGACCGGACTTACCGGGAACGCAGTCCAGAAGAAGCACTCGTTGAAATTAAATCGATGCGAAAAATGGTCCGCCAGTCGTTATATGAGGTGCGCCGGATTATTTACGACCTCCGCCCAATGGCTCTTGACGACTTAGGGATTGTGCCAACGATTAGAAAATATCTACAGACGTTAGGTGACTATCATGATTTGACGATTCATTTTCATGAACAATCAAACCATGAACGACTAGAAGAAAAATATGAGGTCGCTATTTTCAGACTGACCCAAGAAGCGGTTCAAAATGCGATTAAACATGCGGAAGCGACCGAGATTGATGTAAAATTAGTCGTCTCAAAAACGAGAGTCAATGTCTCAGTCAAAGATGATGGTAAAGGCTTTACGCCTGATGAAACAAAAAGTCAGTCCTTCGGACTGATTGGCATGCGCGAGCGGGTCGATATGTTAGATGGCACGCTTGAACTGACGTCAAATCCAGGAAAAGGGACACATGTTTTTATAAATATTCCTTTAACAGACTGAGTCATTTTCATTAAAATTCGATTAAAACCAACTAAAGGTATAGGTATTTTCCAAGATTTCTAGTATAATAAGTGTGTTGTTTAGTATAAATGAATGAAACTTTTTTAGTTATTTATTCGACATATAAAGTGATGTGTAGTTTTCATCACCGTTCTGTCAATAAAATCAGTACGTTAGTCGGAAGTTATGTTAGAATAGTACGACCACGTCAAACCAAATATTAACTTATGAATAAAGCACGTATTATTAGGAGGACAAAACTATGAGTACAAAAATCGTATTAATTGATGATCACGTCTTATTTAGAGAAGGCATTCGCCGCATTTTAGATTTTGAAAATGATTTTGAAGTTGTCGCAGAAGGTAGCGACGGAGAAAACGCGATGAGTTTGGTTGATACGTATCAGCCGGATGTTGTGTTAATGGACATCAACATGGAACATGTGAACGGTGTTGAAGCAACGAAACAATTGGTGGAAAAATATCCACAATTAAAAGTGATTATTCTTTCCATCCATGATGATGAAAACTATGTGACCCACGCCTTAAAGTCAGGAGCCCAAGGGTACTTACTAAAAGATATGGACTCAGAATCACTTGTCCAAGCGATTAAGATTGTTTCAGACGGTGGAGCATACTTACATCCAAAAGTGACCCACAACTTAGTCAAAGAATTTAAACGGATGAGTGAAGAAGAACATAAAGGTTTCCAACAAGTTGAATACCGTAAGCCACTGCACTTACTCACCCGTCGTGAATGTGAAGTCCTGCAGCTCTTAGCCGACGGTAAGAGTAACCGTGGTATATCTGAAGCACTGTTCATCAGTGAAAAAACGGTTAAAAACCACGTCAGCAATATCTTACAAAAAATGAATGTCAATGACCGAACCCAAGCGGTCGTGACCGCCATTAAAAATGGCTGGGTAGAAGTCTTATAAGTAACAATATCCACAACCACCAAGTCGTCAAGAGGTGTATCCTTTTGGCTATTTGGTGGTTGTTTTTGTCTGAATACAAAGGGTCTTTCTAAACCTAAGTATTAGGGGTTTCTATTTATCGAGAAAACCGTTAGAATAGAAAGGAGTTTCTTTTTATCTTTTTGTTGACGTACGTTTCGATAGTGTCATGTCGACTCAGTAGATCTGTTTACGACAATAGCTAAAAGTAACAGACAGTCGTTAATCAAATTTAACAAGCGCTTTACACGTGATGAGAACAGTAGATATTTAACACATATGCACACATAACCACAACAATAAAAACAGCTAAGCTAGTGATAGAGAGGTTCGATAATATGACAGTCGCAATAATTACAGATAGTACCGCCTATATCCCAAAGGAAATCAGGGAAGAATACAACATTCAGATGATTCCTTTAACGGTCACCTTCGATGGTGCTTCGTACCAAGAAGAAGTCGACCTCACCACAACCGACTTCTATGAGAAAGTAAGAGAAGAAAAGGTCTTACCGAAAACGTCACAACCGGCGATTGGTTTAATGGTTGATTTACTTGAACAGTTAAAACAAGAGTACGATGCGGTCGTCTCGATCCACTTATCAAGTGGGATCAGTGGGACGTATCAATCGATGCAAACGGCAGGAACGATGGTAGACGGTCTTGACACATACGTCTTTGATTCAGAAGTCAGTTGTATGGCCCAAGGCTTTTATGTTTTAGAAGCTGCTAAACTGGCACAAAAGAATGCCTCACCAGAAGAGATTCTTGACCGGTTAAACACAGTGAAACAATCACTGCGTGCTTATTTTGTCGTGGATGATTTAAATCACTTACACCGTGGTGGACGCTTAAATGGTGCCCAGGCACTTGTCGGCAGTGTCCTCCAAGTGAAACCGATCTTGCATTTCTCTGAGACGAAAATTGTCCCATTTGAAAAAATCCGGACGCAGAAAAAAGCGTTTAAACGTTTGATTGAATTAATTGATGAAGATGCAAGCACGGGTGCTGCGATCCGTGCGACCGTGATTCATGCGAATTGTCCAGAAACCGCTGAACAACTGATGCGTGAACTAAAAGAACGCTATAATAACGTGGAATTAACATTAAGTTACTTTGGTCCCGTCATTGGTACCCACCTCGGAGAAGGGTCAATCGGTCTTGGGTGGTATAAACTTTAATATGGCTTAGTTATCATGTCCTGTGACAATCAAAAAAAACGTTTCTCTCTCAGAAGACAATGTATTTTTAGATTTTACAGACATACACACAAAAAAACAGACCGTTATAACCGTAAATATGTAAAAATCACTCACACCCATGTGCTCCCGAGCTCATGGGTGTTTCAGTTACAATAAAGCTATCTTTAAGTATGAAGGAGAGAAGTCGTATGTTAGAAAAGCTCGACCAATCGATCCGTAAGCTCAATGAACGGATCGATAACAGTATTCATAGTGTCCATCAGTCAGCAAAGTCGCACTATAACCGGATCATTCAATTAATCAAGCACCATCAACAAGTCTCCGCGCCAATAAGCGAAAACAGTGAGAAAAGAGCTCTACCATCTAGTCAAAGCGCTAAGGTGCTGCTTAATAAAGGACCGGTCAATCAAATAGAAGACAGAAGTGATGACGCTTATTTACTGCTTGATGGGTTATTCGTCACAAAAGAACGCCTGCAGGCACTAAAAAAAGAGCTGCCTGCCTGGAAGCAATTCATCGACGTACACCCAGTTCCTGCGATGACCAAAACATATGTCTTTAAACGTTGCGAGCGGTGCTTAAATGAAGACAGCGCGTTGTTTCTGCCTTTTCCTTGCGGAAAATGTGGAAAAACGGACTGGTACTGTTTAAACTGTCTAAAGTACGGACGACTCGCTTCTTGCCAAACGCTGTTTCACCTCACGACCCGCATGAAACAAACCACATCGCAAGCGACCGGTTTTCGGTTTACCTCTACTTTAACTCCCCACCAACAACAAGCAAGTAACCGCCTAACGACCGCGATTAAAACGAGTGAACCCCATTTACTGATTCACGCAGTGTGCGGGGCGGGTAAAACAGAAATGTTGTTTCACGGGATTAATCATGCCTTAACGACAGGCAAGCGCGTCTGTGTCGCAACGCCAAGGCAAGATGTCATTAAAGAATTATTCCCGAGGTTTCAAGCGGTCTTTACACAAGTGCCGATGATTTGTCAGTACGGCGGTAGTGAGGATAATCATAAACAAGCCTGGTTAACGCTTTGTACGACGCACCAACTGATTCGGTATAAGGCAGCGTTTGATGTGTTGATCATCGATGAAGTCGATGCGTTTCCTTATCATAACGATGTGAGCTTGATAAAACAATCTGAGCGTGCATTAAAAGATACCGGTACATTTATTTACCTTTCTGCCACTCCGCGTCCATCGCTCGTGAAAAAACGTTACCCCACCTGTTTTGTCCCGGTCCGCTATCATGGTCACCCACTCCCAGTCCCCGTGCCTTACTTTACGCACTTGAAAGA
>JBNJFJ010000096.1:0-7546 GCA_051746745.1 Bacillota bacterium
GCAAGAGCCGCGTCAAGCGCATCAACAAAGTGAATGTTCACGGTAACGTCTGATACTCGGCGCGGCTTTAAAGTGTCGTCACTTATTGACGTGACCGTTACATCGTATCCAGAGAGTGCAAGTGCATCACGCGTATCAAGAAAATCTAATGTTTTTGCCACACACATTGCGACAGATGCTTCTAAATAATCAACGGGTGCTAAAATCGGGCTCTCAACTTTTTCACCCGCCGTTTGGTGTAACGTATGAGTTAAATCTTTTCTTTTCTTTATAATCATCTCTATGCCTCCTAAGACCGTTCCAGACCTTTACGGTCATATTTATTATGATATCTTTTCCACTTCCCGTTACGGATCATTTGGTTAATGATCTCAGAGAACACGAGACCTAAAGCAATCGCACCTGAGAGCATCACGACCCGAGCCGCATACGGAATCGCAACTTCATAATTGTTTTCAACGAAGTGGCGCATCGCGTCATAAGCGAGTCCACCTGGGACAAGCGGAATAATACCGGAGACGTTAAAAATGATGATAGGCGTCCGGAACCATTTAGCAAAGATCTGACTAATGACCGCAACGACAGCCGCTGCCGCAAGCGTGGCAACAACTTCATCAACCGTATTTAAAACAAGCAACCGGTAAAGAAACCAACCAACCGCACCGACCGTTCCGCACTGAAACAACACTTGTCTTGGCACATTAAAGATAATCGCAAAACCAGCGGCCGCAAAAAACGAAGCGACCAGTTGTTCAACTAACATCATCTCGTTCCCTCCTCCGTTAGAATATAAAGAATATGACCGCAATCCCAGCCCCAATCGCAGCCGCTGTCAGGAAAGCTTCAGCGCCTTTAGTAATACCAGACACTAAGTGACCGGCCATTAAGTCACGGACTGCATTGGTGATCAGTAGCCCTGGTACGAGTGGCATAATCGCGCCAATCACAATTTTATCAATCTGTTGACCAAGGTTTAAATAAATAATGAAGTAAGCAAATAAACCGACAAAACTGGCCGCTAAAAATTCGGCAAAAAAGCGAATTTTCAACATATCATGAAAGTAACTCATGAGTCCGTAGCCAAGTGCTCCGACAAAAAAGGCGGGGAGGAAGTCGACCCAAGACCCGTCAAACATAATCGTAAAACATCCACTCGCAAAGGCCGCTGCCAATAGCTGAATATAATTTGGATACGTATCTTTTTGATTATCAATCGTCTCGAGTGCTTTCGCCGCTTCTGTAACATCTAAGTGCCCAGCAGAAATCGCGCGTGAGACACCATTGACTTGAGTGACCTTATGAAGGTCAGTTTCACGGCTAACAATCCGTACAAAATTAGTCGGTTCAGTTAAATCTGTCGCAAACATGATCGCCGTTGGTGTCGCGTGCGCCTGAGCACGGTCCATACCAAAAGCTTGTGCAATTCTTACCATCGTATCTTCTACCCGGTAAGTCTCCGCCCCACTTTGTAGCATCAACTTCCCCGCGAGAAGACAGACATCCGTTACTGTGTAACGCTCCACGACATCACCCCTTAGTAACTATTTTTATAAAACCAATGATACACACCTATGAGTAGTGAACCAACAATCGTCATGATTCCCATCGCAATGTATAGGGTTTGTCCGCCTAATACTTCAAGGACATAACCACCACCGAGTGACCCGATAATGCCGGAGAAACCGAAGAAGACGGTCATAAAGATTAAGTGTCCTGTCGCTTGCATATGTTCTGGGATCAGGCGTGAGACGTAATCAAACGACGCCACATAAAAGACACCAAAAGATAGGCCGTGAAAGACTTGCATCACGACGAGGACATACGGGTCGGCGACAATCCCGTAAACGAGCCAGCGCAGTGTATAGAGCCAAGCGGCTATAATCATAAAGACAAGTGGATGGAACTTACGGAACCATTTACCCGCAAACATAAACACAATCGCCTCACTAAAGACCCCTAAAAACCAAGCAAGACCAACTAAATTATCCCGTCCACCGATTTGACGAATGTATAAACCGATAAAACTATCATTCGTTCGATGCGTAATCGTCACGAGAAACATAACTAACAAGAGTGTAATGAATTGTTTATTTCTTAATAGTTTACCGACATCTTTAAAGTTAATCGGCTTCGTGTCAACTTTTACATCTTTTAAGCGCGTCGTTAATAACAGTAAAGTAATCGTCATCATCCCGTAAGGGATAAACAAATATTGAATCCCTACCCAATCAACGTACTGACCAATCACCAGCGAGCTGATCGCAAAACCAATCGAGCCCCATGTTCTAATCGAACCAAATGGGACATTCAGTGCCTTTGCCCGGCGCTGTGCGAGTGAATCAGCTAACGGTGCAATCGCTGATGAAAAGAAATAAAAGAAAACCGCTGAAAATAGTAAAACCCCTAACACTTCCATCTGGAAGAAAAAGAAACTACTAATAATAAGTCCTAATGTTGCGACAAGTAAAACTTTCTTCACCGTTTGGAACTTATCACTAATGTAACCAAACAGTGGCTGTGAAATAATTGAGACGGTTGGGCCAACGGCTAATACCCAACCAATTTCTTGTTCTGATAAACCTCGATAAGCTAGTAATAATGGTAAAAAGCTAATTACCATTGTATTCGCACCATGAAAACTAAATAACATCATTTTCAATGGGACGAGTGATTCTTTATGTGTCAATATTCTTCTCCCCTTCACGTTCAATCCAATTGAACCTATTATATCGATTTACGCTAGGAATTGAAAGGACTTCACACGTTTTGTTTTCATGTGTTTTTTGTTGGGGTATACTGGTGGTGGATGGATGTAAATGAATCAATGACTTTTTTCTTGGTGAAGCTGTCATAAAGAGCGACAAACATGTCAATTAACAACTAAAAAAGGAGTGGAATATGATGAACAATAAAAGGTGGATCATTCTATTGAGTGGTGTTGTGTTGATTATTCTGATAAGTATTTATTTCTTTAATACAAATCAAACAAAACACGACTATATAACGGCCCCTGACGTATTTGACCAAGACGGAGCGTATCTCGTTTATTTTTGGCAAGAGGAGTGCCGGTACTGTCAGGAGATTGAAACTGAAATCAGAGACTATGAGGACAATGGTCAGCTTCCTTTATATGTCGTCGATATGACCAAAGCGGCTAACCTTGACCTTTGGTATGACTGGGAGGCTCATCACGCTGAAAACGATGTGGTGATTGGTTACATTGAAGATGGTGAAGAGGTTTACGAAAAAGACGCTGACCTGTACTTAAATGATCCCGAGGTGCAATATGATGTCGTCATCGATGATGACCAAATTATCGCTCAACATCAAACCGCCTTTTTCAACCCTTCACCAACTGGATTAGACTCACTCGATGTCGTGACGACACCGGCGCTTTTATATGTATCAGATACAACCCAACTCGTCGTTGGGGTAGAGGAAACGTTAGCCTTATTGGAACAACACAAATAGGGGTATATATGACAAAAAAACAACAGCTCTAAAACCTTTTATATGGTAGACATATAAAAAGTTTACTGTTGTTTTTTTATAAATAGAGCCATTGTTTTTTCAATGCTTTAATCACAGCATTGGTCCGGTCCGGTACATGTAACTTGTGCAAAATGGAGCTCACATAATTCTTAACTGTTTTGTCTGATAAAAATAACTCATCAGCAATACGAACATTGTTGTAGCCTTTCACAAGCAATTGCAAGACTTCCCACTCTCGTCTTGATAATAAATCAAGTGGTGGTTTTACTTTTTTAATATGCGATTCGCGATAGACATCGACTAACATCCCACCGAGTAAAGGCGAAACGTAACGTTTACCTTCGATAATAAACCGTAACGCTTGTACGAGTGTATCTTCATCAATGTCATAATAAAGGTAACCCTCGAGCCCCATTTTAAACAAAGGCTTCGCTTCTCTTATACCAAGCTCTTCGACCCATAAGACGACCTTCACACCTTCATTGTGTAGCCGCTCTAAATCGTCTAACTTCGTAAGCGCTTCATTCACATCGATTAAAATAATGGATGCTTCGTTCATTTCTTCGTAATTAAATTGGTTGCAGCAAATAATGTGGCTTTCGTTAAATCGACGCTTTAATAGTTCTTGAATGCCATCTCTTAGTAGAGAAGGTTTTTTTACAAAATAAAAATTCATATCGTTTATCAACCATTTCTCTTAAAATTTTAAAAATTCAAAAGCTACATTGTTTACACTTTTTTACCGTACAATACCCGAACAATTTTATGTTACTTTTTTTCTACCTAATCGTCAACTGCTTAATCTAGAAATCACGAAAATCACATACTTTTACCTAATGAAATACAGTTATTTTATCGTCATTTGTCATCTTTTTTGGTATAGTGGATATTAAAAGGGGATGAAACATATGAATATTTCACTCACGCAACCCGCACTTTACTGGTTTAAACGAGAGATGGCTCTAACAGAAGGGCAAATGCTTCGGTTTTACGTACGCCAAGGTGGCTTTCAAGCTGACAACGGTTTTTCTATTGGCTTAACGGTAAATGATACACCTAATGATGCCGCCGCTATTTTACATACGGATGGCCTGACTTTTTTCATCGAACAAAAAGATGCTTGGTTTTTTGACGGTCACAACCTAAAAGTAAAGTACAGCCGAAACAAACAAGAAATCGAATATGTGCTTCATACGTAAGCGTGTTCGTACAAATCTAACATAAGCCATGACAGGTTCATTTGTCATGGCTTGTCTATTACTTATATATTTCATAATCATCTCTTAAGCGCTACGTGAACGCATTGCTTCCGTTACCGTTGGATACATGATGACCGAAGAATCATGACAAAACTGTTTTGCCTTAAGTAATGCCTGTGGTTGGTCACTGACTTCCGCTAACAATAACGTCATCCCTTCTGCTTCACAACGCTTCTTAATGGATACGAGGGATTGATACGCTGTCGCATCCATATGCGGGACGTGTGTCAGTTTTAAGATTAAAACCTTTGTATCCGTATGCAGTTCATTTAACACATCTAAAAACGCCTGGGCCACGCCAAAAAAGAGCGGGCCGGTAATCTCGTAGACGACCGTATCTTTATTTAAGGAGGTCGGTAACGTCTCCGTCGTTTCATCCGCATCTGTTTCAAAGTAGTGATGGGTTACTTGTTGAAAATCGGTACTTTGAATCATTCGCTTCACAAAGAGTACCATCGCAAAAATCATGCCCACTTCAATTGCGATAATCAAATCAAACATGACTGTCATTGAAAAGGTAAGCACCAACACAAGCGCGTCACTTTTCGTTGATGAAAGAATCGCCTTAAATGAACGCCACTCGCTCATATTGTAACTAACGACGACTAAGATTGCCGCTAATGTCGCCATCGGAATTAATTTCGCCAGTGGCATAAAGACGAGCATCATCACGAGTAACACGACCGCATGGACCATACCAGCAATCGGCGTTCTCCCACCATTATTAATATTGGCCGCTGTTCTTGCGATGGCCCCTGTGGCCGGGATACCGCCAAACAAAGCGGAACCGATATTGGCTATGCCTTGTGCGATTAATTCCATATTGGATTGGTGTTTCTTCCCAATCATCCCGTCAGCGACCACCGCTGATAGTAAAGACTCCACGCTTGCCAAAAAGGCAATCATTAACGCCGGTCGGATCAGCGCACCGATTGTTGCCAGTGATAAATCAAACGACGAAAAATCAACAAATGAGATTTGGCGCGAAATATCCCCAAACTCACTCCCAATCGTCTTAACAGGTAAATCAAACAATTGTACGATCGATGTCGCAACAATTAATGCGATCAGTGAGCCTGGCACCTTTTTCGTTACTTTCGGCCATAGTGTGATAATCAACAGTGATACCATACCGACAAGTAAGGTTGTCACATCAAGTGAGTCGACATGGCTGATATAAGCCCTCCACTTCGGTATAAATTCAGATGGTACTTCAGTTAAATCAAGACCGAGAAAGTCTTTGACTTGAGTAGAAAGTAATACGACCGCAATACCGCTCGTAAATCCTGTCACTATAGGGTAAGGAATGTACTGAATGACCCCGCCTAATTTAATGAGACCAAACACAATCATAAAAACCCCAGCCATAAGGGTCGCAATCGTCAAACCCTCGAGGCCGTAATCAGCAATAATACCAAAGACAATAATCACAAAGGCACCCGTTGGTCCACCGATTTGAACCCGGCTACCACCTAAAAATGAAATAAGAAAGCCGGCAATAATCGCGGTGATTAACCCTTTTTCAGGCGACACCCCTGATGCAATCGCCAAAGCCACCGATAATGGTAACGCAATGATGGCCACGACAACACCGGCGATGATATCTTTTACTACTTGTTCTTTTGTTAGTTCTGTCTTTCTATGTTTTAAAATAGAGAATAATTTCGGTTTTAGCATCACAACATCCCTGATTTCTTTATTTTTTCTTTTTTAACGTGTACCTTAGTGCGACATACTCATCATAAACTGTTGCCAAATACCTTCATACATGTGCGACAGATCCGTTTCGGTATAAATCAGTTCACTCGATAACAAACCATGAACCAATGAGAAAAACATGACCGTTAACGTCTCAACTTCTTCATCTGATTTATTCGTTTGTTTACTTTCACGTTTGATTAACTCTCGCACATGTTGAAATCGAGTTTGTAACCGCTCCTCTATTTGGTCCATCACAACTTGCTCCATGGCTTCAGGCGGTAAGATTAATAACCGTTTCCAAAACAAGGCACGTTTAGGGTCCTCTCTGTGGTAAGTTAAAATATCAAAAAAGACCGTTTTTAAATCTTGATCACTCGTATTCAACAAAAAGTAGCCTTCACTTTCTTTTTCAATGACCACCTTTAGTAACGTCTCTTTACTAGCAAAGTGTGCATAAATGGATGCTTTTTTAATTCCAGCATAGTCAGCCACTTCACTCATACTAAAGGCCAAACCTTTTTCCGCAAATAACTGAAAAGCGCCTGTCATAATCACTTGCTTTGTTTCCATTTTTTCACCCCCTGCCTACCGTTCGGTAGGCAATGCTATTTTAAACCTTTTGATAGATAATGACAACCCCAAAAGAACAAACGTAAAAAATAAAGAAGAAGGAAAAGTAAAAAGAACAGGCAAAATGAAAGAAAAAAATCAAAAAAGCAGTCACGCCTGACGATTGTTTAGGCGCGACTGTTCATATTTAATAGCTATTATTCTTTTACTTTAATTATTGCTGTTGCGGTTAAGTCGGTCAGTTCCACTTGATCACCCGGCGTTCCAAAGAACGGCGTCCCGTCTTCTTGCCAGAAGAGGCGCTGGATGCGGGCATGGCGATTATGATCATAGAGTGAGTTGCCTTCAATGTCTTTATATGGACGGGCATGATAGACGATAATATCATAGCCATCTTCATCTTTACTAAAGCTGTTGTGACCAGGTCCGTATTCTTTTGTTGCTTCACTTGTCACAAAGACAGGTTCTTTAGTTTTCGTCCACACACTTGGGTCGGTTAAGTCTGCCGCTTCATCTGCGACGAG
>JBNJFJ010000097.1:0-7532 GCA_051746745.1 Bacillota bacterium
TAATTGTTGTTCGGCTTGTTTTAATTCGTCCTTTACCGAAGCAAATCGATCGACTTGTTTGTGTAAGCGATCAAACTCGGCTTGTTGTTCATGAAAGGCATCGGTGACACTTGTTCGTTCTTTAAGGATCGACTCACGTTCTACTGCTTTATTATGCACTTCTTTTTTTCGACTTTGATAATCTTGATAATAATAGTCGAGCACCGCCGCTTTTTCCGCTCTATCTAGTGTCTGTCTCTTTTTCGTGATCACCGGTTCTTTTTCTAACAAACTCGCGCGTTCTTGTTGTTTTGTTTCATACTCATGAAACGCCTCAAGTAATTGTGATTGCTGCTGAAGGGTTGTGTTTTTTTGATTGATCGTTTGTTTGAGTTCGGTTTGTTTCGTCTCATTATGTTCGACCTGTTGTTTTGTCTCGGTTATTTTTGTTTCCAGTCGCTCTAACAATTGTGTTGTCGTTAACTGATCAATCTCAACCTCAGTCTCCCAAGGAATGCGTTGCCACTCAAATTGAAGGCCTTGTTGTAAATCGGTTAGCTGTTGCGCTTGGTCTTTCACTTTGTCTTTAAAGTAGTCTTGTAAAGCTGCATACTTACCGGTTTGAAATAACTTCTGTAAGATTTGTTCACGCTCTTGAGAGTTTTCACTAATCAAACGCCGGAATTCACCTTGCGGAATCATAATCATTTTTAAGAATTGATCATAATCAAGACCAAGAATGGCTTTAATTTTATCGTTGACGTCGTTAATTTTTGATTCCGTCACAACAAATGTCCCGTCAATAAGCGTTTCTAAGACAGCGGTGGCAGGTTCTTCTTTTAACCCTTCGCCGCGCCGTTTTGGAATCCATTGTTTTGGTTTTCTTAATACCCGGTACGTCTCGTCCTTAACCGAAAAGGTAAAGCGGACAAATGTCTCGGTATCATGACTACTAAAGTCACTTCTTAGCGTATCGTGGTCACGATCGGTCCCACTTGCTTTTCCGTATAAACTAAAACAGATCGCATCAAAAATCGTCGTCTTCCCCGCGCCGGTCGGACCGGTAATGAGAAAGAGTGACTCCTCCCCGAGTTCCGTGAAATCTAACGTTTGTTTATCTTTATAAGGCCCAAAGGCTTGAAATTCTAATAAACGTGTCCGCAAAAGTTACCGCCCCCTCTCTTGTTTTTTAATCGCGGCGAGCCCTTCCACTAACAAGGCTTGTTCACCGTCTGTCATCGCCTCACCCGTCATCTCTTGATAAAAATGTTCAAATAACGCCTCATCGCTCATCCGTTCGGTCACCGGTGTTTGGTCAAGGTCATCCAACGCGACATCCCGGTGAGTCCGCTTATACTCGAGACGTAAAATATTCGGAAACTTTTTGCGTAACTCCGACATTGGGTCAATCACTTCTTCTTGATTATCTAAGCGAATGAGTAAATAATCGTCACTGGCCTCAGTTTTCGTCATAATGTCATGAAACGTGCCTTCTGTGATGCGCAAGTCGCGCTTAGGTTCAAGTAAACGTCGATTAATGGTCACCTCATCTTTTTTAGTTAGATTGACGATGGTGACCGACTTTTTATGCCGGGCTTCTGAGAAAGAATATTTTAATAACGACCCGCTATACTGTACATTTTTACGTTTCACTTGTTGGGGTTGATGTAAGTGACCTAAGGCAACATAATCAAACCCATCAAACACAGACTGATCAACATACGGACTCCCACCAATCATCGATAAGCGCTCCTCTGAGTCGGTCTCCATGCCACCTGCGATAAACGCATGGGCTAAAATAACGTGACGCTCGGATAAATCAATGCGGTCCCGAATCGATTGGACGACGACTTCCATCGCCTCATGATGCGTCAACATCGCATCAATCTGAAAGTGATACCGTACTTCATTCGGTTCAAAGAATGGAATCAAATGAAAGGTCACAGGTCCATGTTCATCTTCAAGCGTCACCTGTTCAATGGTATCCGTCAATTTCGTCTCAAAATATAACTGGTTGTCTCTAAATAAGGACCGGCCAAATTGTAAGCGGTCTGGACTGTCGTGATTACCTGATGTGACCAGGACCGGAAAATCGTAGTCTCTACTTAGTTTAGTAATCGTCCGGTCGAACAAGTCTACTGCTTCCTTTGGTGGAATTGACCGGTCATAAATATCACCCGAAATAACGACACAGTCGGGTTGTTCGCTGTCAATGATGTCAAACAATTGATCAAGTACATAGGCTTGGTCTTCAGTCATATGGACCGCATTCACAATCTTGCCTAAATGCCAATCGGCAGTATGAAGAATTTTCATCTTTTCACCTCTTTATTTAAATTGAAAAAAAGAGCTGAAAGGATCCATCCAGCTCTTTTTTATATTAACGACGCGTCTCTAAATAATCATACCAGAGCGCATCGAACACACTCATCACGTTGGTAAATGGTAAATTCCATTCTAAATAGCGGCTCACTTCATCATATTTTTCTGATTGCCGCGGAAAATCATGATCTTCAAACATCCAGTCTGCCAATCGCTTTTCATCCGTCATCTGTTTCATTCCGCGGTAACGCATCATGTATTCATAAAAACTTTTACCCATCTGTTTCACCCCTTCAACGTTTTAGTTGGCTTGTCTCGATCATATTGGATAAAGTAATAATCATAAGGGTTCGCACTATCTTTGATGCCTTGTTCTTTTGACGTTTCAACAAATCCTAATCCCGTGTAATCAGGAAAGTACGTATCCCCTTCGAATGAAGCATCGATATAGGTGAGATATAACCGGTCGGCTACCGGAAGAAATTGTCTATAAATCTCCCCGCCCCCGATCACCATCACTTCATCTTCACGTGACTGAAGGGCTTGTTTTAACGCCTCAATATCATGATAGACATCAACACCTGGGTAGCTGAAGTCTTCCTGTCTCGTTAACACAATATGGTGACGATCTTTTAACGGCTTTTTAAAGCTTTCAAATGTTTTTCGTCCCATGACAATGGTTTTTTCAATGGTTTTTTCTTTAAAAAATTGCAGGTCGCGCGGAAGATTCCACGGCATCCAGTTGTCTTTTCCAATCACCAAGTCTTTTGCGTGTGCGGCAATTAAACTAATCATCATAACCCTCCTATACAGCAATCGGTGCTTTAATCGGTGGATGTGACTCATAACCAACGAGCGTAATATCATCAACCGTTAAGTCGAATAAACCTTTACCTTCAGTGATGTTAATCTCAGGTAGAGCACACATGTCACGTGAGAGTTGTTCTTCAACTTGACTCAAGTGATTCTGATAAATATGAGCATCGCCTAATGTATGAATAAATTCCCCAACGTCAAGTCCGACTTCATTGGCAATTAAGTGGACAAGGAGACTGTAGCTAGCAATATTAAATGGCACCCCTAAAAAGATATCGGCACTGCGTTGATAGAGTTGACAGCTTAACTTGCCATTTGCGACATAAAACTGAAACAGTGCATGACACGGTGGTAAAGCCATATTGCTTGGAACATCTTCTGGATTCCAGGCCGTGACGATGTGACGACGAGAATCAGGGTTTGTTTTTAAGCTCTCGATCACGTCTTTTAACTGATCAATTGTCTCGCCTCGTGACGTTTGCCAGTGACGCCACTGCTTGCCGTACACCGGACCTAGGTCACCGTATTGTGTCATAAACGCATCATCTTCTAAAATGCGTTGTTTGAAAATAGCCATTTGTTCTTTATACTCGGCGTTAAATGCTGCGTCAACAAGGGATCGGTTACCGAAATCCGTCATATCAGGGCCGGTATAATCGGCGCTTTCAATCCAGCGTTTAAAGGCCCATTCATTCCAGATGTTGTTGTTGTGTTCAAGCAAGTAGCGAATATTCGTATCCCCATGAATGAACCACAATAATTCTGACACAATCAATTTAAAATTCACTTTCTTGGTCGTGAGTAGCGGAAAACCTTCCGCTAAATCAAAGCGCATTTGCGCGCCAAAAACAGAATATGTACCGGTATTGGTCCGGTCGGACTTTTTTTCACCATTTGCTAGCACATGGCGACATAAATCTAAGTATTGTTGTTCATTTACAGACATATAAAAACTCCTCATTTGAAAAATAGTCTAGACACTATTATACATGAAAAGTTTCTTTAATCCCACTTAGAATTTTTTTACATGCACCGAGTGTCTTTAATTATTATGTTTGAAAAAATCACGTTCTTTGTAATAGCCATCATAAAAAGCACGCATCAACTGATGGCGCTCTTCGGCGATGGTTTGTGCTGCTTTTGTATGAAGTAAGTCTTTTAAATGAAACAGCTTATCATCAAAGTGCGCAATCGTCTCATCTAACGAACGGTTGTGGGTCGTACCGTATTGAATCGTTCGAATAATCCCAATCGCCCCGATGGCATCAAGTCGGTCACTATCTTTAACGACTTGCTGCAGCAAGGTTGTGGCTGCTTTGTTGTGCCTGAAAGAAATAACATCGATAGCGTTAATGATGACGTCAATCGTATCGCTATCAAAGCCGATCTGTTTTAATAATGCCACTAACTCGTGTTTACTTTCTACTGGGTCTTGGACTAACTTGTCATCATAATAATCATGGGTGAGGGCAATCACTTCTGGTAAAAATGGGTCGAGTCCTTCTTGCTTCGCGATGTAAGTACTCATGTTGCTGACGCGGATCATATGGTCATAATTATGACCGGACGTGTCGTGAGAGAAGCGGTCATGGATATGCCCGCGAAGGGTTGTTAATACGGTTCGTTTATTCATATTTTCCTCTCCTTTTCTTGATGGTATCGCACTTGACTTTTTCCAATAAATGCGCTATCATTTTGTCCAAAGCTTAAGGAAAAAGTCAGGTTTATGAATGTCAATGCACGTGTCGTATATCTGACACGGGTATTGACTTTTTCTGTCTGATGATTCATGATCAAGCTTAAATTCGGTATCTCAAGGAGGCACACGCCATGCAAAACGGTATTGTGAAATGGTTTAATGCAGAAAAAGGTTACGGATTTATCCAACTTGAAGAAGGCGATGATATTTTCGTTCACTATTCTGCCATTCAAGAAGAAGGTTTCAAAACGTTAGAGGAAGGTCAATCTGTTGCTTTTGATATTATTGAAGGTGACCGCGGCCCTCAAGCAGCTAACGTCACGAAAAATTAAACCTCATCTTATAAGCGGTGACTTTGGTTCATCGCTTTTTTATATGTTAGACGATCCGTCTACCTGAAAACATAGATTAAAAATTTGATTAGATAAAGAGGTATAAATATGCTAGAAGTATATATTGACGGGGCTACCCTCGGCGAAAATGGCAAGAGTGCGGCAAGCTTTGTTGCGAAAAATAAGCAGGTTTGTCTAGAAGGGTATACCTTTATTGGTGAGAAAACCAATCATGAAGCGGAATTTCACGCGCTTTACTTTGCATTAGCTACGCTAAAAAATAACCATTCAGATGAGATTCTTTCCATTCGATCCGATTCAAAAATTGTCGTTGATACAATTGAAAAAGCTTATACAAAAAATCCTGCTTTTCTAAGTTATTATGAAAAAATAGCGGAACTCATCACCCATTTTCCGCACGTATTCATTAAGTGGATTCCTGATAAAGACAATAAACGTGCCGATAACTTAGCAAGAATAGGTTTACAAACAGAATCAACCGTCATTCAATCATGTTCTTAATTTTTAAGTAGGCTTCGACTTCATGTCTTTTCGTAATCTGTTGTTCATGGAGATGTTCAAGTAGGTTCACAAAGAATGATCCATCAAACCCAAACGTTAATTTCAGCGTGTATTCAATGGCTAGGCGAACCGTATAATCACTCGCTGCTGTAATTTGTTTACCAAAATAAATAAATTTGATATCTGATTCAGACAACTTAAAGCCTTTGGCGTATAAGTGATCCAAATACGTTTCTAATTGCCCTACCATCTACTCTACCACCTTTATCTATCGTGCGTTAGTCTTTCTCTTATTATAAAGTAGCGATTGACACGTTACAAGAACAAATGTTCTTTTTTATTGCGAAGCACCTCAAATCAACCGCCTAGCATTGACTTAAGGTGCTTCATTGTTTACTCCCATTGATAAATGGCTTGATATTTTTCCGTTAAATAGTTAATCAAATAATCAGGATTTAACCCTTCACCGGTGACGTCGCTAATGATCTCTAATGGCTCTTTCATCCGGCCATGGCGATGAACATGCTCTGTTAACCATTCTTTCATCGGTTCAAAGTCATTGGTTTGAATCATCATTGGAATATTGATTTGCTTACTCATTGCCTCATGCAATTGGGCGGCATACATATAACCTAAGGCATACGTTGGGAAGTACCCAAAGTCACCCGCTGCCCAGTGAATATCTTGTAACACACCTTCACGGTCTGTTGTTGGGCGAATACCTAAGTAACTTTCCATCTTATCATTCCATGCTTCAGGTAAATCTTTGACTTTGAGCGACCCATCAATCAGAGCTTTCTCTAATTCGTAGCGAATAATGATATGCAAACTATAGGTTAACTCATCCGCTTCAATCCGAATGAAACTTGGTTTCACTTCATTGATTGCTCGGTAAAAGTCTGATTGTACAATCGTTTGAAACGCTTCAGGTGCCATAGATAAGAAAGACTTATACTGACTTTTCCAAAACGCTTCACTTCGTCCAACAAAATTCTCCCAAAACAGGGACTGCGACTCATGAATTCCCATTGATGTCCCCTCAGCAAGTGGGGTTAGGGCAAATTCAGGGTCAATATTTTGTTCATACAGCGCATGGCCCCCTTCATGAATCGTACCGAAAATCGCCGTTCTAAAATCCTGTTCATCGTACCGAGTCGTAACACGAACATCTCCTTGATTAATGCCAATCGCAAATGGATGAATCGTTTCGTCTAACCGACCAGCATCAAAATCATAACCCATCTTATCAAGCACACTTAAACTAAAGGCTTGTTGTTTGTCTTTCGGGAAATAATGCAGTAACTGACTCGAATCAATCTCAACATCTGATTGTTGAATTTTTTTAACGAGTGTTGATAACGCTTGTTTTAGTTGATCAAATACAGGGTCTAAGACATCGGTCGTTAGTCCCGGCTCATATTGATCTAATAAACCGTTGTAACGATTGTCTTTGTAACCCCAATAATCACTAAACCGTTGGTTATATTCAACGAGTTGTTCTAAATACGGCGAAAGCAGCGAAAAGTCATTTTTTTCGCGTGCTTCTTGCCAAACCGTTTCTGCTTTGGCACGGAGTGTCACAAAAGCGGTGTATTCTGCGGTTGGAATTTTCGAATCACGATCATAATCTTTTTGACAAACATTCAACATTTGTTTCATGACCGGATCATCATCAACCTTCGCCGGTAACTCATCGAGAAATTGTTTCATCTCGCCTGAAGTTTTTAATGTATGAATTGTTTCAGATAATTGACCAATGACGTCTGAACGTTGGTCCATGCCTTTTTTCGGAATCATTGTCCGTAGATCCCACGCCATTAAATTCAAGGCTTCTTCATAACTTTTAATTTTCTTTAAATAGT
>JBNJFJ010000098.1:0-7387 GCA_051746745.1 Bacillota bacterium
CGGACAAAATGGATGTATTTTGGGACTACTTTGATCAGATTTCAAACTTTTTAATCGCAATTGTTGTATTACTGGTTGGGTGGCTCGTGGCCACAATTATTGCCGGTGTTGTAAAGAAAGGGTTACAAAAAACGGATCTTGACAACAAATTATTTGCCGGACCGAGTGGGGATTCAAGTAAGCAAGTGAATTCAGAAAAGATTATTAGTCAATTTGTGTTCTGGTTGTTAATGATTTTTGTTTTTGTTATTTTCTTAAACTTATTGAATTTAAGTTTTATCGCGCAACCTTTTGCCAATATGATTGATGACTTTTTAGGTGCTGTTCCTAATATCGTCATGGCCATCGTCTTATTCGCCGTTGCATGGATCATCGCCAAAACCCTCAGTTACTTAGTCAAAACAGCGGGGCATAAATTACCGATTGCAAAGACGTTGAGTAAAATCGGCTTGGATGAAGAAAGTAAAAATCATTCAAAAATTGTCGATGTTTTAGCTACCATCGTCTTTTACTTTGTCTTCTTATTATTCTTACCAGCCATCCTAACAACGCTTGATCTAACGGGAATTGCCCAACCATTTATGAGCATGGTTAATTCTATTCTAGACTTTATCCCAGCACTCTTTGCTGCTGCTTTAATCTTTATCGTTGGTTGGTTTGTCGCTAAGATTTTACGCAGCTTACTGACTAACTTCTTAAAAGGTGTGGGCAGTGAAAAGCTCGCCGATAAACTTGGTTTATCCAAATTATTATCTGGTACAAGTCTAGCGGATATTGTTGGTACGGTTCTTTTCGTACTCATCATGATTCCAGTAACAATCTCAGCACTTGAGAAGCTAGATGTTCAAGGTATCACGACCCCTGCCATTAATATGCTGAACGATATTATGACTATGTTACCAAATGTTGCGATTGCTTTAATCTTAGTTGCTGTTGGTATTTGGATTGCACGATTGGCTAAACAACTCGTCGATCAATTACTCACCCGTCTTGGCTTTAATAATATTATGCATCACCTTGGCCTAAATAAGCTTGAGACAGGTGAAGCGAAGTACACAACCAGTCAAATTGTCGGTATGATTGTTGAAGTCTTCATTATTCTACTGTTTGTCGGTGAAGCCCTTCAAGTTGTAAAATTAGCTTTCTTTAGCAGTATCATTACTGCCATTGTTGCTTATTTACCACATGTCACAGCAGCAATTGTCATTCTAGCGGTGGCTTTCTACTTCGGTCACTTAGTCGAGAAAATTGTCAGCTCCATGCTTAGCGGTGCGCTAAGTAAATCACTCGGTCTTGTCGCTAAATATGCGATCATAGTGCTCGCTGTCTTTATGGCACTCAATCAGTTAGGTGTAGCTGAAACTATTGTGAATGCTGCCTTTGTCTTAGTCCTTGGTGCATTAGCCCTTGCCTTTGGTCTTGCCTTCGGTTTAGGAGGACGCGACACAGCTGCGAAGTACTTACGCAAGTGGGACCAAAAAGTTGAAGCTACTCACGTCGATGAGTCAACCGAAACGTATACAAGTCCAGATAAAGAAGCTTAAGATTATGTGAGATAAACATCTTTTAGGAGTTTAATCGTTCAACATAAACTTAGATTGTTATTTAAAAGAGCCGCCCATCTGCAAGGGCGGCTCTTTTTATGTAACGCCTTAAATGATACCAAATAAACTTAACCCAATCGTATTAATCGCTAAATTTGCACCAGCATGGATCACATACGACGTCAGTAATGACCCAGATTTTTCATTGATATAATTAAAGAATAGTCCTGCAATTACTAAGCTTGCAATCAGTAATAAGAATAATACCGGTGAAAACCAGCTCGCCATAATGGCCACATGATACAGACTAAACACGACCGCACTTAACGTATAAGAAAGCCACCGTGGCCAGTAATTATTGAGCGTTAGAAAACCAAAGCCTCTAAAAAAACCTTCCTCAATCATCGCATTGACGAGCGGAATATAGAAAAAGATCAACAGGAAATTATTTTTGTTGATGGCCATAGATGACGCCAATTGGCTCGTCACCATTGAGAAATCAAACACATCTTTTAGCAACAAATAAGCACCGACAATTAGCCCGTAAGTACTGATTGCTAATATAATGATCCCCTTTACTTGTGTGCGATGTAAAAGAAACAAGTCCTTCACTTTCACCCATTTAAAATACTGATTAAAACTTAATGGGACAAGGATAAATAATAGGATTTTAACAATGGATTTCACCCAATAGTTCGGTGCAAGAAAAAGGTCAACAGGTGCCATCAGAACTGGTAACGTGATAAAGAGTAACAAGGCTACCGTTCGCTTCTGTTTCGCCGTACTCATCATCGTCTTCTCCGGCTGACACCGCTATTTTTCGCACGTAATTTTGCCATCTTATCTTGAATACTGTTCTTACGCGCTTCTGTTTCCTCCTGATTAATTCCGTTAATCTGAAGTGCGTCACCTGTTACGTCCACATCTAAATAATCGTTTGGCTTTGCCCCCTGTGGTAATTGTTCCTGTTTGACGACAAATTCCTTTTGCATTGATTCTACTAATATAACCGCCGTGTCTTGATCACTGAAACGGTCAATGACAGCTACTGTTTTCATACCTTTCACCTCACACATGCTACATTTTCAGCTTTAATATCTTTCAATCGCCCCGCCGCAATCCCTTTAATTCGCGTTAACTGATCAACGGAATCAAACGGTCTTAATTGAATCAGTTGATCGGCCCGCTCATCACCTATATGAATAATCGTCATCAGTTGTTCTTTTGAGGCGGTATTAATATCCACACACGTCCCGCTTTCTTTCTCTGATTGCGTTACATCCTCTTTTGGTGCATCAGGCGCTGGACTTGTGACAGGTGGTGTGGTTGTTTCTTCTTTTTTTTCATTCGTCGCATTTGTTGAATCGTTTGATGAGATAACCGGTGTGGTCGGATAGTCATTGGCGTCTATTAACTTAATCGTTGCTCCATCAGACCGAAACACGACATCGCCATGTTGACTCGTTTGATATACATCTACACCCGAGGTCACTAACCGCTCGACAACTTCTTCGTGCGGATGACCGTAGCTATTATTTTCACTTGCGGAAATGATAACAGCTTCCGGACTTACTGCATCTAAAAAGGCCTGAGACGTTGATGTATTAGAACCGTGGTGACCTAATTTTAAAATGTCACTCATAAGACCATTTCCAAATCGGTTAATTAATGAAGCTTCTTCTTTCACACCTGCATCTCCCGTTAACATAATTCCAACCGCCCCGTGAGTCACTTGCGTGACAATCGAGTCTTTATTCGCATCAGTCGTTCTCGTGATCGGGCCTAGCACATCGATTGCTACATCACCAAAATCAATCCCATCCCCTACTTCAGGTTCATAATAGACAATATCTTTTTCCATAATGAGATTGATCGTATTTTCAAATGTTTTCGATGTTGACTCGACACCGTTCATCCATACCTCATCCACGGTTAATGCTTCTAATATAAGTGGCATTTGGCCGATATGATCCGCATCTGGATGTGTAGCAATCATTAAATCTAAGTGCGAAATCCCTCGATTATTTAAATAATCAATCACCGCACGCCCGTTCCAGTTGCCAGCGTCAACTAAGATATTTCCTGATGCTGTTTCAATCAAGATACTATCCCCTTGACCGACATCAATAAAATGTACGATCATTTCACCTGTTGTTTGTACAGGGTCCTTTGCTTCATCTGTCGCAGCATTTCCTGTGCCCGCTGTTCCTTCGTCGACATCAGTTGCTGCGTCATTGTCACTGGACTCATCTCGATCTGTTTCATCTGTTGATTCATTTGAATCAACGTTTTCTTCATCGACATCCGTCACAATATCTTCTGTTCTGTCCTCAGCTTCTTTTTCACTGTCTGTCGAATCCATTGTTGTTCCACATGCTGATATAAAAAGCAATACCATGACAAGCGGAAGTAACCATTTTTTTAACACGTTAATCCCCCCACTCTCTTTATCTCCCTATATTCTACCATACATGACGTCTTGGCTACAGATGAAAAAACTTAACAATATTCTATTGATCACGCTTCATATTTCCTGATTTTTTTCCGATATTAAACATGTAGTGTATTCTGATTGAGGAGTGAATTAATCATGTTTAAGAAAAAAACAAAACAGCCCGTTGTCACAGAAACAAACGATGTCAAACATGTCGTCGATGATTTAACAGCTAAATTATCAGAAAAGCGCCATAATTTAGAAACAACCCTCGTTTCAATTAATGCGTTATTAATTGACATGACAAGCTTAGATTACATAAAGAAAATGATCCTAAGCGTCCGCGAACAAGCAAACCTGATTGAAAATGTTGCTAGTGGTAGTGAAGAATTAGCTTCAACTACTGAGGAAATTGCGAAACAAACACAAACCTCTGCTGAAAAAGCAGGCACAGCCAAGTCAACAACTGAACAAAGTCTGACTGAAGCTCAAACCGCCTTTAATCAAATGAATAAAGATGTCCGTCGCGTCGGTGAAATTAAAACAGATATGGCTGAAGTCATCACAGAAGCGGCCCGTATTACCGAGATGGTCGATGTGATCAAAGGTGTCGCTGAACAAACAAATCTACTCGCTCTAAACTCATCAATTGAAGCTGCACGGGCCGGTGAACACGGCAAAGGCTTCTCGGTCGTTGCTAATGAGATTAAAAAGTTAGCGGATTCAACAAAAGTCCAAGTCGAACACATCGAATCCATCGTGGCCGAATTAACAAAGAAAATTGATCAGACCAATGACAAAGTCGATGATATTGTCGACCAGTTAACGAAAGCAAATGAAAAGATGAGTGACGCCTTTAAACAACTGGGTGGGATTAAAGACGCCTTTGATTATTTAAGTCAATCCTTCACCGAAGTAAGTGCGAATGTCGAAGAACAATCAGCCACCACAGAACAAATGGCAGCGCATCTTGAACAAATCAATCATTTCAGCCGTGAGGTTGAATCAGATACGGAACGAACAGGTGAAGTCCTCTACACCATTTCAGCAAAACTTAACACCATTCGTCTAGCAATGTATGAGAACCTGTATGATTTGAACGATCAGTCAAAAGCAGAAGTCTCAATTGCCGATCATTTAATGTGGAAATGGAATGTCTACAACATGATCTTAGGTTATGTCACCTTAGACGAAACGCAAGTAGGCACTGAGAAGGACTGTCGTCTCGGTCAGTGGTTAAACACCCTACCTCAAACCGAACGATGCGAAAAAGTGAAACAATCCATTTACGCACCACATAAACGGATCCATGACCAAGCACGTGCAGCGATTAATAGTTACAAAAATAATCGCATCCATGATGCTGAAGAGAGTCTCAAACAAATCGAACAAGACTCACACGTTGTCGTTGATTACATTAAGGAGATAAAGGCTAATCTCTAACCTTTCGTTGAACATGTTTTTTAAAGCCGTTTTGATATTCACTATCGCTTTTATACCGGTCATTTTTGACCGGTTTTTTTATTGACTTTCATGTATAATTGACGTATGGTAGCTTAAGTAAACATTGCTTAAAACTTTAGCTTTTATATAGAAATAAAGGAGGTCGTCCTATGGCTAAGCGTCAATTAGCAGTCATCGGTTTGGGCCAATTTGGTCGTGGTGTCACCGACACATTAATTAAACAAGGTCATGACGTGCTTGTGATTGATAAAAAAGAGCGACTCGTGAGTGATTATCAATCTGTCGCAACTCATGCGGTCGTGGCGGATACAACAGAAGAAAATAGGTTGAAAAGTCTTGGATTAACCAATTTTGATTATGTGATTGTCGCCATCGGTGAAGATATTCAGGCGAGTATTTTAACCACGCTCATTTTAAAAGATATGGGTGTAAAAAATGTTTGGGTAAAAGCGATTAATAGAAACCACTCAAAAATCTTAAGTCGGATTGGTGCGGACTATATTATTCAACCTGAAAAAGACATCGCTAAACGACTCGTGAATCAACTGTTGCACAATCACATTATGGACTTTATCGAATTATCAGATGATCATAGTATTGTTGAAATAAAGGTATCTGAACGTCTCGTAAATCGATCGATTGAAGATATTGATCTAAGAGGGTCATACGGCTTATCACTGATTGGGATCCGCCACAACGGAAAAGTTGATATTAACCCGAGTCCCTATTATTTAGTGCAGCCAAAAGATGTCCTCATTATTTTAGGACGTAACCGTTCGATTCAAAAATTTAAAAAGGTGGAAGTATACGATGAATTTACGCTTAAAGCTAAGAGATAATCCTTTATCGCCGCCACAAATATTAGCGATTGGCTTTATCATTATTATCACGTTAGGGACACTTTTTCTTAAATTACCGGTCAGTCGAACGATGCCACTTTCGTGGCTAGATGCTTTCTTTACGGCTACCTCAGCCGTGACGGTAACAGGCTTAATCGTTGTTGATACAGGGACAGCTTTTACTACCTTTGGCCAAACTGTCTTAATGATTCTTATTCAAATTGGTGGGCTTGGGTTTTTAACCTTTGCGGTTATGAGTATTTTATTTCTCGGAAAGAAAATCCGCTTAAAAGAACGCTTATTAATGCAAGAAGCCTTAAATCAAAATTCAATGGGCGGGATTATTCGTCTCATTCGAACATTATTCTACTTTGCGGTCACTATGGAGCTCATCGCAACAGCGCTATTAAGTATTCGCTGGATTCCAGAGTTTGGAGTCGGGCGCGGGCTATTTGTTAGCTTATTTCATGCGATTTCGTCATTTAATAATGCAGGATTTAGTCTATTTAGCGATAGCTTATCACAGTATGTCGCTGACCCACTTATTAACATCGTCATTACCCTCTTGTTTGTCTCAGGTGGGATTGGCTTCACTGTTATTTATGAACTGATGCATAAAAGAAAATGGCGCACATGGACATTACATACAAAAGTCATGTTAATTGGGACCTTTCTTATTAATGTCTTCGCCGTCTTAAGCTTCTTTATTTTAGAAATGAATAACCCGAACACGATCGGCTCGATGCCGCTTGATGACCAGTTATGGGGAAGCTTTTTTCAAGGATTGACCCCACGTACAGCTGGCTTCAATTCATTGGATTACGGTCAAATGAATCAAAGTACTTTAATGTTGACAATCTTTTTAATGTTTATCGGGGCTGGTAGCGCCTCAACAGCTTCTGGTATTAAAGTCACCACTTTAATTATCATCATTTTAGCTGTGATCGCTTACCTGAGAGGCCATAGCCAAGTATTTGCCTTTAGACAACGGATTGATACAGAAGTTGTCATCCGCTCCTTATCCATCATCGTTATCAGTTTCTTTATCGTTTTCATGGCGATCTTTGTCTTAGCTGTCACGGAAGACTTACCGATGATGAGTGTCG
>JBNJFJ010000099.1:0-7259 GCA_051746745.1 Bacillota bacterium
GCCGTTAGGCACCACGTGATTCCGCGACTCAAACAATTTAATCCTGAATTACTAAAGACGACCGACATTCTGATGTCGCATGTAAAAGAGGATGACGATTATTTAACGAAAGAAGCGCAGAAGCGATTTGACGAATGGGTTGAAAAACGACAGGATAATCAAATGGTTTCGATTGATATTTCCGTTGTAAAAAAAGAGGCTCGTGCTTTACAAAGACGCTTGTTTCATCTAATATTAAACTATCTGTATGATACACTTCCATCTCGTTTAAGCTATAAACATGAAACGGCTTTTTTTAGCTTACTTCAACATACGGACGGCCATCGTTCGATTGACTTACCAGACGGACTTGTGATGAGACAAGTTTATCACCGGTTGATGTTTTGTTTTAAAGATCAGCAGGCTTGTGAAACAACGGTCAATAGCAAAGCGTCCATCTCTCATCAACGACAGGTTTCATTTAAGGAGACCATTGTCAGTGAGAAGAAAGACGCGACAAAAGATTGTCTCTACTTACCGTATGCCTTATACAATCAAGGGGTGTATCGCGTGCGCACCAGAAAAGCTGGAGACAAAATCTATTTACCTGAGCTTGACGGCCATAAAAAGGTGAGTCGCATCTTTATTGATCAGAAAATCCCTCAAGACCAGCGTGATCACTGGCCACTATTAGTTGATCAACATGATCACGTCGTGTGGGTAATGGGATTAACGAAACCGTTTATACAAACACATGTGGAAGCCAAACAGTATGTGAAATTAATGTATCAAAAAAAATCATTTTAAAATATGTAGGAGGATTATGATGCATAACGACATCGAGAAAATATTAGTGACAAAAGAAGAGATTGACCAAAAGTGTGAAGAACTAGGGAAAGCGTTAAGTGAAGAATACCGCGATCGTTTCCCATTAGCGGTTGGCGTATTAAAAGGTGCCCTTCCGTTTATGTCAGATATTTTACGTCACATGGATACTTATTTAGAGATGGACTTTATGGATGTCTCAAGCTATGGCGGTGGCATGAAGTCATCAGGTGAAGTGAAGATTGAGAAAGACTTAAATACGAAAGTTGAAGGTCGTGATATTTTAATTATTGAAGATATCATTGATAGTGGTCTCACATTGAGCTATCTTGTAGACCTTTTCAAATATCGTAAGGCTAAATCAATTAAGATTGTCACACTATTAGATAAACCAGAAGGACGTACGGCGAATATTACGGCTGACGTTGTTGGTTTTAAAGTCCCTAACGAATTTGTTGTTGGGTATGGTCTTGATTACCAAGAGAAATATCGTAACCTCCCATATATCGGTGTATTAAAACCACATATTTATGGTGGAGACCAAGCAGAATAATACGAGACATTAAACAAACGAAAAACGCAGTAGAGGAAATCACAGTAAGCGATTCACTTCAGTTGCAGGAGTGGAATTTGGTGTGATACGATGTACTATAGTTTTTCTCGTTTGGGAGGAGGAAAGAAATGAATCGATTAACACGTAATTTAGTGTTTTATGCTGTTATTTTCTTAGTATTAATGGCGGTGATGTCATTAATTACGACAGGAACAAATGAAACAAAAGAAATGCGCGCCGATGAATTTATCGAGGTGCTCAATAATGAAGAAGTAAAAGAAATGGATATGCGGCCGTCTAACGGTATTATGCGTATTACTGGGGTATTAAAAGGTGAAGAAGAACAAGCTTTCATTACAAATGTCCCAGAACAATCAGAGATTGTGACCTCGGTTTATGCCGAGGGAGCAAACCAAGGGATTATCACGGTGAAAGAAGAAGAACAGCCAAGTGCGATTCTAAGCTTCTTAACGGCACTGGCGCCATTTATCATTGTGATTGTTATTTTCTTCTTCTTGATGAATCAATCACAAGGCGGTGGTAACCGTGTGATGAACTTCGGTAAATCAAAAGCGAAGATGTATTCAGAAGAAAAGAAAAAAGTACGCTTCACTGATGTAGCTGGAGCGGATGAAGAAAAGCAAGAATTAATCGAAGTGGTCGATTTCTTAAAAGACCCACGTAAATTCACAGCGATCGGGGCGAAAATCCCTAAAGGTGTCCTGTTAGTAGGACCTCCAGGTACAGGGAAAACATTACTTGCACGTGCGGTTGCCGGAGAAGCGGGCGTACCGTTCTTCTCAATCAGTGGTTCAGACTTCGTCGAAATGTTCGTCGGTGTCGGGGCATCACGTGTCCGTGACTTATTTGAAAACGCCAAGAAAAACTCCCCATGTATCATCTTTATTGATGAGATTGATGCGGTTGGTCGTCAACGTGGCGCTGGTGTTGGTGGCGGTCATGATGAACGTGAACAAACCTTAAACCAATTACTCGTTGAGATGGATGGCTTTGGTGATAATGAAGGGATCATTATTATAGCGGCAACGAACCGTCCGGATATTTTAGATCCTGCCTTATTACGTCCAGGTCGTTTTGACCGTCAAATTACAGTGGATCGCCCAGACTTAAAAGGTCGTGAAGCGGTACTGAAAGTCCACGCACGTGATAAGCCTTTAGATGAAGATGTTGATTTAAAAACAATTGCGATGCGGACGCCAGGTTTTTCTGGTGCCGATTTAGAAAACTTACTGAATGAAGCGGCACTCGTTGCTGCGCGTACAGATAAGAAGAAAGTTGGAATGGTCGACGTTGATGAAGCGATTGACCGTGTCATCGCAGGACCTGCGAAGAAGAGTCGGGTTATTTCTGAAAAAGAACGTAACATTGTGGCCTATCATGAAAGTGGTCACACCATTATTGGTATGGTGCTCGATGAAGCAGATATGGTACACAAAGTAACCATTGTCCCACGTGGACAAGCAGGTGGTTATGCGGTCATGTTACCGCGTGAAGACCGTTACTTTATGACCAAGCCAGAACTACTCGATAAGATTACCGGCCTACTTGGAGGGCGTGTCGCAGAAGAGGTCATCTTCGGCGAAGTCTCTACAGGGGCACACAATGACTTCCAGCGTGCCACGGGAATTGCGCGTAAGATGGTCGCTGAGTACGGTATGAGTGATAAGGTTGGTCCAATTCAATTCAGTAATGGCGGTGGTCAAGTATTCTTAGGTCGCGACATGCAAAATGAAGCGAATTATAGTGATCAAATTGCTTATTTAATTGACCAAGAGATGCAAGAGATTATCAACACATGTTATGCAAAAGCTAAAGAGATTCTTACGGATAAGCGTGATAAGTTAGAGCTTGTTGCACAAACATTACTTGAAGTAGAAACATTAGATGCAAGTCAAATCAAGGCACTATATGAGACAGGTGAATTACCTGAATCAGATGATGAGCCAATTGACGTAGAAGCAGAAGAAACAGATGTTGCAGAAGAAACAGATGCTGAGGCATCGCAAACAGAAGCGGCTCCTGAAGCTGATGCAACAACTGAAGATGCACCAGCATCGATTGATGAATTAAGAGAAGACGAAACAGAAAAATAAGTGTTTGAGAGACCAGTGTGGTTAGCGGATTCTTGCTTTCCGACTGGTCTTTTGTCTTCATTCTCGTCACGTCAAAGGTTTTTTAATTGTTTCAATCGCGAAAAACCATTAAACTAGTGACGGATGATATTCTTGTGAAGAAGAGATGGTGGCACATATGTTATTAGTGATAGATGTTGGGAATACGAATACGGTGATTGGCCTATTAGAAGGCGCGAAAATTACAAACCAGTGGCGGATTAAAACCGATCGCCATAAAACAGAAGATGAATTTGGCATGATGATTGATCATTTATTCCGGTATCACGGTTTAACCTTTGACCTTGTTGAAGATGTGATTATTTCATCCGTTGTGCCAACGATTATGTATGCCTTAGAAAAAATGGTCGCAACGTACTTCAAGAAAGAAGCGATTGTCGTTGGAGAGTACCCAATCGATTCTTATTTAAAAATGGTGTACCCTAATCCGAAAGAAATAGGGGCAGATCGTATCGTGAATGCGGTAGGGGCGATTGAAGCTTACGGTGCACCACTTATTATTATTGACTTTGGTACAGCCACAACGTTTTGTTATATCGATGAAGAAGCGTCTTATGTTGGGGGTGCGATTTTACCAGGGATTAAATTATCGCTTGAAGCGCTGTATGAAAAAGCCGCGAAATTACCAAAGGTAGAAATCAATCATCCGAAACATACGATTGGTCAGTCAACGGTTGAAGCGATGCAGTCAGGGTTATACTTTGGCTATGTCGGTCAAGTCGATGCGATGGTTAAAAGATTTAAACAAGAAGGAAGTAGCGAGGCAACTGTTATCGCGACCGGTGGGTTATCCCACCTTATTGCCGATGAATCAGAGACCATTGACGTCGTCGACCCGATGCTTACCTTAAAAGGGTTGCGCTCGATATACGATAAAGTAAAACAATAAAAAGTGTGAAACAGTAAAGGAGAAAAAAGATGTCAGATTATATAGTAAAAGCGTTAGCGTATGAAGGTGCTGTGCGTGCCTATGCGATTAAATCAACAGAATTAGTAGAAGAAGCACGTCGCCGCCATGATACATGGGCGACAGCTTCAGCCGCGCTTGGTCGTACGATGACCATCAGCGCGATGATGGGTGCGATGTTAAAAGGGGAAGATAAATTAACTGCAAAAATTGAAGCGAATGGCCCGGTTGGTCCCATTGTTGCTGATGCCAATGCGAAAGGTGACGTGAGAGGTTATATCACTCACCCGCACGTTGATTTTGACCTTAATGATCAAGGAAAGCTAGATGTTAGCCGTGCCGTTGGGACGGAAGGTTCGTTAAGTATTGTGAAAGATTTAGGCTTGAAAGAACACTTTACCGGACAAGTCCCGATGGTCTCAGGTGAAGTAAGTGAAGATTTCACGTATTACTTTGCGACATCAGAACAAGTGCCTTCAGCTGTTGGTGCCGGTGTCTTAGTGAATCCAGATCATACCATCTTAGCGGCGGGTGGGTTTATTATTCAAGTCATGCCAGGTGCGACGGATGAGATGATTGATCAGATTGAAGAGAGTTTAGCAAAGATGCCAGCTATTTCAGCAATGATTGAACAAGGTCTCTCACCTGAAGATATGTTGGATAAAATCTTTGGCGCGGGAAATGTCCGTGTATTAGAAACATCACCGGTACGTTTCCACTGTTCTTGTTCACTTGAACGAATTAAAGATGCGATTCGCGGTCTTGGTGATGAAGAGATTGATCAAATGATTGAAGAAGATGGTGGCGCAGAAGCGACGTGTCACTTCTGTAATGAGCACTACCACCTGACAAAAGAAGAGCTAGCGGAATTAAAACAAGCGGATTCACTCGAATAATAAAGGAGCGAAACGATAAACTGATGAAAAAACTACTCATCTTTTTAGCCATTGTCCTTGTGACTAATGGCGCTACATATTTTTTAACACGTGAACCAGCGAATGAATCCACGTATCCTGAAAGTGAAACGGTGGATCGTAATGAACCAGTAGCTGAAATTGATGGTGAACCGATCGCATTTGATACGTGGATGACTTATTTAGAAACCCACTTCGGCAAAGAAGCGTTAGAAGCATTGATTACAGAGGAAGTCACAGAAAAGATAAGTGCAGAAGAAAATATTGATATTAATGAAAAAATCATTGATTTAGAAGTGATGCGGATGCATACCCTCTATGGCCAGCTACCAGAAAGTCAAGTCGCTCAAAGAGAAGCACTGTGGCGTGATAATATCCAGTCACGGTTATTGATGGAACGGTTGTTAACGCGAGATGTGTCAGTATCAGATGCTGATATTGAAACATATTACCAAGAACATCAAAAAGATTTTGAGTTTAGTCGCTGGATTGAGTTGTCAGAAATAGAAGTAGCGAGTAAAGAAACAGCAGATACAATCTACCAAGCACTAGAAGACGGGGCAGATTTTCATGCGTTAGCTCGTGAGTACGCAACGACAGATGAGATGCTTGAAACAGGGGGTTACTTAGGTTTCTACTCGTATGACTCGACCTTTTTAACTGCGGAGTATAAATCACGTGTCGATCAATTAGCTGCGTATAGCTACAGTGAACCATTCCAAAATGGTTCAGGTTATTCAATTGTACATTTAGGGCGCGACTTACCGGCAGTCACATTGTCGCTAGAAGATGTCCAGGACTACATTAGAACAGAGATTGCGATTGAAGAGCTCGCTTATTTACCCGACGCCGAGACGCTCTGGGAAGAGCGAGATGTTGAGTGGATTTATTGACAACCTATCACGCTGTTGTGTATAATTAAATTAATTCAAATAAGATTACTCGGAATTAGGAGGCGTTTCATATGACAATTGCTCAATCGATAACGGATTTAATTGGCCGTACCCCTATCGTTAAGCTTAATCGTTTAACGGGACCAGATGATGCTGAGGTATATGCAAAGTTAGAATACATGAACCCAGGTAGCTCTGTGAAAGACCGCATCGCAAACGCGATGATTGAACAAGCTGAAAAAGACGGTGCCATCAAGCCAGGTGACACGATCGTTGAACCAACCAGTGGTAACACAGGTATTGGGATCGCGATGGTTGCCGCAGCGAAAGGTTATAAGGCGGTACTCGTTATGCCGGATACGATGAGTCTTGAGCGTCGCAACCTGTTACGCGCGTATGGTGCTGAACTTGTCTTAACCCCGGGATCTAAAGGGATGAAAGGCGCGATTCAAAAAGCAGAAGAGTTAAAAGAAGCGCATGGCTACTTTATGCCACAGCAATTTGAGAATATGGCTAACCCGACGGTTCATAAACTAACGACTGGTCCAGAAATCGTGGAGGCGATGGGTGACCAATTAGATGCGTTTGTGAGCGGAATCGGTACGGGTGGTACAATCTCAGGTGCCGGTAGTGTATTAAAAGAACACTACCCTAACATTGATATTTATGCGGTAGAACCCGAAGGTTCTGCAGTCCTATCTGGACGTGAACCGGGTCCGCATAAAATTCAAGGCATTGGTGCTGGATTTATTCCAGGGACACTTAATACTGAGGTATACAATAAAATCTTTACGGTAACGAATGATCAAGCGTATGAAACCGCACGTGAAGCCGCTCGCTTAGAAGGCTTACTCGGTGGTGTCTCATCTGGTGCCGCTCTTTATGCCGCAAAAGAGATTGCGAAGAAGTTAGGGAAAGGCAAGAAAGTACTGGCGATTATCCCAAGTAATGGCGAACGCTATCTTTCAACACCGCTCTATCAATTCGACGAAGAATAAATAAAAACACTTATCCTCTTTAGGGTAAGTGTTTTTT
>JBNJFJ010000100.1:0-4990 GCA_051746745.1 Bacillota bacterium
GGAAAAAGCACAAGCGCTCTTAAAAGAAACAATGGAAGACATGAACCTGGATTATGTTGAGGCTGAAGGTGAAGCGGCATTCTATGGTCCTAAGCTTGATGTTCAAGTAAAAACAGCACTAGGTAAAGAAGAGACATTATCAACGGTGCAACTGGACTTCCACTTGCCAGAACAATTTGATTTAACTTATGTTGGTGAGGACGGGAAAGATCACCGCCCTGTCGTGATTCACCGCGGGGTTGTTTCAACAATGGAACGCTTTGTTGCCTTCTTAATTGAAGAGTATAAAGGTGCCTTCCCAACTTGGTTAGCACCTGTCCAAGCTCGGATTATCCCAGTTTCAAATGATGTCCACCAGGATTATGTGAAAAAGTTAGAAGACCGTCTAAGATTAGAAGGTTTCCGCGTGGAGTTAGATATGCGTGAAGAAAAACTGGGCTACAAAATCCGCGAAGCACAAACTGAAAAGATTCCTTTTGCGCTCGTTGTTGGTGATAAAGAAATGGAAAATAATGCAGTCAATGTGCGTCGTTACGGAGAACAAGACCAAGTAACGGTTTCACAAGATGAGTTTATTGCCTTAATGAAACAAGATATCGAGAAAAAGTCACGTAAAGAATCGTAAGCGCGATTCTTAAGCAGTAAGGCGCGATTTACTACTCCATCAAGTAGCGTTAACTTATGTAAAAGTTGACGCTACTTTTTTTATGCAGGAATATGTAACCTGTGTGTCGAATTAATAGAGTAAGAACAAACAATGCATCTTTCGCATGACACTAGGAGGGGTATTTATGCAGTATCGCTATTTAGGAAAGAGTGGTTTACAAGTCAGTGAGTTGGCACTTGGTAGCTGGTTGACATACGGGAAAGCTGTTGGTAATGACACGGCTGAGGCCTGTATTGACCGCGCCTATGAACATGGCATTAATTTTTTTGATACCGCCAATGCTTATGAACAAGGCGAGGCAGAACGGGTACTCGGAAAAGCACTACAGAAGTATCAGCGCTCAAGTTATGTTGTCGCAACGAAAGTATTCTTCCCAATGGGTGAAGGCGTGAACGAACGCGGGTTATCGCGAAAACACATTATTGAACAGTGTGACCAAAGTCTCGAGCGTCTAGGTCTTGACTACATTGATTTATATCAATGCCACCGTCCGGACCCGAATGTGCCACTAGAAGAAACAATGATGGCCTTAGATGACTTAGTGCGTGCAGGGAAAATACTCTATAAGGGCGTAAGTGAATTTACAAGTGTAGAGCTTGAACGAGCGCAAGCAATCAATCGTGATTACCGATTACATCCCCTCATTTCAAATCAACCGATTTATAACATGATTGAGCGCTATATTGAGGAGGATGTCATCGACACCTCTGGGCGTAATGGCATCGGACAAATTGTTTTTTCTCCGCTTGCTCAAGGCGTATTAACGGGGAAATATAAACCGAACGAAGCACCACCAAAAAATTCAAGAGCAGCCAATGATGAGACGAACTTTGTGATTAACAGTTATTTTGATGACCGTGTGTTACAAGCAGTTTCGTTACTTAGTGAGGTTGCAAAAGCCAATAACATGACGATGGCACAACTGGCACTGCGCTGGATTCTCAGACAAGAAAATGTCGCTTCAGCCATTATTGGTGCGAGTCGGACAGAACAGATTGATGAAAATGTTGAAGCGGTCAATAAGCCTCTAACAGAGGATGTGCTTAAGGAAATTGATCGCATTTTAGAATCCATTAAAGATTTTCATCCGATGCGTTAAGACAGATCGTGTATTCGTCGTCTGGCATTAGTATCATGAAAGGTGACGGGCAGTCATAGGCGTTACGTGCACCAGTGCTTTCCGTTACCTTTCATACATAAATAAAAAATATCGATTTCCGTTGACAAGCTCGTAAAGAGATGCTATGATAGGGAAAGTGAAATTGAATATGATCTTTAGACAAGTAGAGGCACCCGCTTCTCGCCTGATCGACACAATATTTGTAGTTGCCAGGTTATCACATTCTGAATTTTTGAAGATGACAGGATATGTGTGGGTGCTTATGTGCATCGACACTTTTTTTATTGTCTTTAATGGCTAAGTTTTTATACACTTGTCAATGACTATTGAAAGGTCAGGTTCTAGTAAGAACCGGTCATAGTTCATGCCGCTTTTAAAAAATCTCGGAGGTGGATGATTATTAGCAAAGATATGAATGTCAATGAGAATATTCGCGCACGTGAAGTTCGTCTTATTGATTCTAATGGCGATCAACTAGGTGTTAAGTCTCGTAATGAGGCGCTTGATATTGCTGCAACACGTAATTTAGATTTAGTTCTTGTTGCACCAAATGCCAAGCCGCCAGTATGCCGGATCATGGATTACGGTAAATATCGTTTTGAGCAACAAAAGAAAGAAAAAGAAGCACGTAAGAAACAAAAAATCATTAACGTCAAAGAAATCCGTCTTAGCCCGGGTATTGAGGAACATGATTTTAACACAAAACTACGTAATGCACGTAAGTTCTTGGAAAAGGGAGACAAAGTAAAAGTCTCAATCCGTTTCCGTGGCCGTGCGATTACACACAAAGACTTAGGTCGTAAAGTTCTTGAGCAAATGGCTGAAGAATGTAAAGATTTATCAACAGTTGAGCAAAAAGCTAAAATGGAAGGCCGTAGCATGTTCTTAATGCTTGCGCCAATCAATGAAAAATAAGCTTTAATTTATATGCTTTTAAGGAGGAACTACTCATGCCAAAAATGAAAACACATAAAGGCACTCAAAAACGTTTCAAAAGAACAGGTTCAGGTAAGCTAAAGCGTTCACACGCATACACTAGCCACTTATTTGCAAACAAATCAACGAAACAAAAACGTAAATTACGTAAGAGTGCAGTCGTATCAGCAGGCGATCAAAAACGTATTGATCAAATGTTACCAAGATAACAAATTAATCGATTTCGGTAAGATATATAGGAGGGAATTATTATGGCACGTGTTAAAGGTGGAACAGTCACACGTAAGCGTCGTAAACGCATATTAAAATTAGCAAAAGGGTACTACGGTTCAAAACATGCCCTATTTAAAGTAGCAAAGCAACAAGTTTGGAAATCAGGTCAGTATGCATATCGTGACCGTAAGCAAAAGAAACGTGACTTCCGTAAATTATGGATCGCACGTATCAATGCTGCAGCACGTTTAAATGATCTTTCATACAGCCGTCTAATGCACGGTCTTAAATTAGCTGGTATCGAAGTTAACCGTAAAATGTTAGCAGAACTTGCTATTTCTGATGAAAAAGCTTTTGCACAGTTAACTGAACAAGCTAAAGCAGCATTAAACAAATAATTAACGCATGATAAAGAGTTGTTTTCTGATACAGAAGACAGCTCTTTTCGTTATGCAAGAAATGAATGCGAGGGGAATTATGACTCTATTTATTGGTTATCTTATCATCATGAATCTCATTGGTTTTATGCAAATGGGGGTAGATAAACGTAAAGCGCTCAAAAATAAGTGGCGTCTACCAGAAAAACAGTTGTGGCTTATTGCGATCCTTTTTGGTTCACCGGGCACTTATTTCGGGATGCAACTGTTCAGGCATAAAACAAAGCATCGCTTATTCAAGTTTGGGTTACCAATTCTTTCGATGATTGAACTTGTTGTGATTGTCTTTATATTTGCGTATTTCGATTGGAGCTTTTAAAATAAATAGGACTACATATAAAGAAAGGACGTCAACATGGAACTTACCAGTCTTTTTAAGCGTCAAAAAGAACTCGACGATTACATTGAACAAAAGCACGATTTAACGTCGCGCGATTTATTTGAAGAAAAGATTTTAGCACTATTTGTGGAAATTGGTGAATTAGCTAATGAAACACGTTGTTTTAAATTTTGGAGTGTGAAAGAACCAAGTCCGAAGCACGTCATTCTAGAAGAGTACGTGGATGGGATTCACTTCCTATTATCCCTTGGTCTTACTCGTGGCCTAACACCAGCACAAGCTGAACCATTTGAACAAGAGACAACGACAACATCGTTATTTAATCAAATGTACCGGGCGATTGATTACTTTAAAGACCAACAAGATGAAGAAACGTATTTGATTGTGTTTGAGTTGTACTTAAAATTAGCGCGTCAACTTGGATTTACGGATAACGATATTTTGACAGCATATCATGAGAAAAATGATGTGAACTTTAAGCGTCAAGATAGTAATTATTAAGCTTAAAAAAAGAAAAAAAGAACGTGGATGCATCTTGCATCCACTAACTTTGGGAGGTCATATAAATGAATGAGAAATTAACGATGTTAAAAGAATTAACAGAAGCAAAAGGGATTTCAGGTAATGAAAAAGAAGCACGAGAGGTTATGGACCGCTATATTCGTCCCTTTGCAACAGAAGTATCAACCGACCGGATTGGGAGTTTAATCGCAAAGAAAGTCGGAAAAGAGGGCGGACCGAAAGTGATGGTCGCCGGCCACTTAGATGAAATTGGTATGATGGTCACGCGTATTGATGATAAAGGGTTTGTCTACTTCCAAACGATTGGCGGTTGGTGGTCGCAGGTGATGCTGGCACAGCGTGTGACAATAATGACATCGACAGGTGATGTGACGGGTATTATTGGTTCAAAACCCCCGCATATTATGTCAGCGGATGCGCGTAAAAAACCGTATGACATTAAAGATATGTTTATTGATATTGGTGCGTCAAGTAAAGAAGAAGCTCAAAACTTCGGCGTAAAACCAGGTGACTCGGTGGTACCTTATTTTGAATTCCAACCGATGAAAAACGAGAAATTATTATTAGCAAAAGCATGGGATAACCGCGTCGGTTGTGCGATTGCGATTGAAGTATTAAAAGCATTAAAAGACACCGATCATCCAAATGTCGTGTATGGTGTTGGTACCGTTCAAGAAGAGGTTGGTCTGCGCGGCGCAAAGACAGCAGCAAATACGATTCAACCGGATATTGCCTTTGCGGTTGATACAGGTATT
>JBNJFJ010000100.1:5090-7152 GCA_051746745.1 Bacillota bacterium
CAAGATGATTTGGACAATGCGGTGAAATTAATTGTGGAAGTAATTAAACAGTTAGATGAAGAGACAGTGAAGACAATTACGTTTGGTTAAAGAGTAAGAAAACTAACATAGGTGTGTAAATGACGATTATCATGTAAAAAGGATGGCCAGCCGGCCATCCTTTTTGTGTTCTTCTCATGAGAATGTTTTTCTTTGGTTGTTTCAAACTGTCCGTCAACCGAGTAAACGCGTCACTTTTTCGACATAACGGGTTGTTTCAGTAAATGGTGGCACACCGCCATAGCGGTCGACATTACCAGGACCCGCATTATAAGCGGCAAGGGCAAGGGTTTCATTGCCGTTATAGCGCTGTAACATCTGATTCAAATATTTTGTTCCGCCCATGATGTTTTGATAAGGATCAAACCGATCTGTTACCCCTAAGCCTTCGGCTGTTTTTGGCATGAGTTGCATTAACCCAGCTGCCCCGGCATGACTCACAGCATCCGGATCAAAGTTTGATTCTGTTTGAATCACCGCCCGAATCAACTGGTCACTGACACCATACTTCGCACTGGCCTCGCTAATAATCGTGTCAATGGACTCATCAGAGTAGTTAACTTTGATCGGTGATGGCATCACCACTTGCTCGATTGATGATTGATTTTCAACGAGGTCACGTATGCGTGTATGACCTGAAGCATCTATTTGACTGATAATACTAGAAAAGTCAAGCGAGGGTGCTTGAGTTTGATTGGTTTGACTAAATTGACTGGTTGATTGTAATTTCATCATCGCTTGCATGAGTTGAATATCTATCTTGCTCACCCCTTAGGTGTATCTCTGTTAATTTTTACATATCCATAGTATATTTTAGCGTGTGACTTGTGAAAAGTAAAGCACCTAAAAAGATAATAGCCGACCAATTGGTCGGCTAAACGTTTAGGATGCTTGAAGCGATGTTGAGAGTTCTTTCAGTAACTCGGTCTTATGTTCGGGTGTCGCCTGTTTCCAGTGCAGTTCAAACAAAAAACCTAGCCCAGGTAAGAGCTGTTCTTCATTTGAACCAATTGCATCAGCGATGGTTTGTTCTAGCTCTTGCGGGGTAACATTTTGTAATTTTTCTTTTAGCGCCATACGGATATTTAAATTCATCAGTCTACTCCTTTATTTGTTGATAAATATAGTTTGACCAAACTTAGCCAAGTTATGTATGATAGAGGAGATATTTTAAAATTGAATGAAGATAAAGGGTGACACGATGATTACATCAGCTAAAAATGACACAATCAAACAATGGATAAAGTTGCATAAGAAAAAATATCGTGAACAGACGGGTCAGTTTCTTCTTGAAGGCGATCATCTTGTCGAAGAAGTATTAGAAAGTGACTGGGAGATAGACCAGTTGATTGTTCATGAAGATAGACAAGGTGAAGCGTGGCTCAGAGATTACCCAATGACAATGGTTTCAGATCAAGTCTTCAAAGCACTCGCCGATACACCGTCACCACAAGGTGTGATGGCAGTGGTAAACATAAAGACGTATCAAGCGGATCAGTTTAAAAAAATACTCGTATTAGATAATGTCCAAGACCCTGGAAATGTTGGCACAATGATTCGCACGGCGGATGCCTTTAACTATGACGGCATTATTTTAGGGGAAGGCACGGTTGATCTATTTAACGATAAAGTGATTCGGTCGACTCAAGGCTCTTTGTTTCACTTACCCGTTGTAAAAGCGGATTTAAAGGTACTGCTTCCTGACTTAAAGGCACGTGGCGTTCATTTGATTGCATCAACACTTGAAGAAGCCGTTCCGCTTGACGAGGTAACGGTTTTTGAAAGTTGTGCAGTGATTGTTGGTAATGAAGGTAGTGGTGTCGCAAAAGAATTACAACAACTGAGTGATGTGAGGGTAAAGATTCCGATCACTGGTCGTGCTGAATCACTCAATGTTGGCGTGGCAGCGGGTATTTTACTACACTATTTTCAGTAACGGTGATAAAAGCTGTCTTATTTCGCGCGATTAACAAAAAAGTAACGAAGAAAAGTTTAATTTTCAATTCAACCATTGCAAGACCAC
>JBNJFJ010000101.1:0-7133 GCA_051746745.1 Bacillota bacterium
ATTTATGTTGCAGCTACAAGAAGCGCAGCAGTCTGTTTCAATTAAAGATATTCAACTGTCGATTTCTTTTGGATATGCCTATAAGCGAAAAAAGAATCAGGATTTACTGAAACTGGTGCATTTAGCTGAAGATCGGATGTATCAAAACAAGCTCTATACGAAGGCGAGTGGAAGAAAAGATATTATTGAGGGGATTCTTGCTGTGTTACATGAGAAAAAACCACGGGAAAAAGAGCACGGGGAACGCGTGGGCATGTTAGCTGAAACATTTGGTAAGGTGCTTAACTTAAATGCAACAGAAATTCATCAATTGAAGACTGCGGGCTTACTTCATGATATTGGCAAGGTAGCGGTTGATCATACGATTTTGGATAAAGCATCAGGCTTAAATATTATAGAAAAACGTGAAATGAAACAACATCCAGAAATGGGCTATCGTATTTTACAAGCCTCACATGGGTTTAGAAATATTGCCGATCTTGTTTTGGCACATCACGAGTATTACGATGGTACCGGTTATCCACGCGGGTTAAAAGGAGAGGCGATTCCTTTTCTGTCCCGGATTCTCTCCATATGTGATGCGTATGATGCGATGACGAAGGCGCGTCCTTATTCTGCGGCCAAATCAAAAGCAGCAGCCATTAAGGAGTTACAAGACTATAAAGGCATTCAATTTGATCCTTGCCTTGTGGATGTGTTCATCGACAAGGTACTAATCAAGGTGGCGGACGAAGATTAAGGTATCATGCGATTTGATGACTAAAAAAGATGAAGCGGCTATTGTGCCTGCTTCATCTTTTTTTGTAAGTGTCCTACTCAATTAATCCAGCTTTTGTTAAATAGTCTCGTGCGACAACGCCAGCATCTTCATTGTCAACTCCGACCCGGTAGTTCATCTCTCGCATCTCGTCAGAGGTAATTTGGCCACCGAGTTGATTTAAGATAGATTCAAGTTCTGGGAATTGTTCCAATGTTTCCGCGCGTAATAACGGCGCACCTTGATAAGGCGGGAATAATTCTTTATCGTCTTCTAAGACGACTAAATTATAGCGTTCAATCTCAGGGTCGGTTGAGTAAGCATCAATTAAGTTAATGTCACCTGACTCAATTGCTTGATAACGCAAGTTCGGTTCCATCGTTTGCAGCGATGGGAACGTTAGGTCATACAATGATTGAATCCCGAGATACCCATCTTCACGGTCAGAAAATTCTAATGTGAAGCCTGCCTTAATATCTCCAAGCGCACGGTTTAAGTCAGAAATGGTTACTAAGTCATATTGACTTGCCAGGTCTTCAGTAACGGCTAATGCGTACGTATTATTGAAGGCCATTGGTTCTAATAAAGCCATATTATAGTCGCGCATAATACCGCTTCGTGCTTGTTCGTACACGGCTTCTTTCGTATTCGTTTCAGCTTGTTCTTTAATGAGTTCACCTAACACAGTTCCAGTAAATTCAGGATAGAGGTCAATTTCCTCATTATCTAGTGCATCAAAAACAAAGCTTGTCTTCCCTAAGCCAGATCGCGTTTCTACATTAACATCCATCTCCTCTTCAATCAGGGCTTTATACATCTCAACGAGAATTTCTGGTTCAGCACCTAATTTCCCACCAATGACAAGCGTCTCTTCATCTTGATTTAAGAGTGAAGGGGCGAGTGTTAAGCCAAGTGTGAGAATAAGGATCGCTACAATGGCTGTAATAGAATACTTATAGTTTACATGCTCGAGCTTCCTTAAGATAAAATCAAATAAAATGGCTAATAATGCAGCTGGAATTGCACCGATAAAGATAAGGGAGGTATTATTGCGGTCAATACCAAGTAAAATGATATCGCCTAAACCACCCGCTCCAATAAGTGCCGCAAGTGTAGCTGTACCAACGATGAGTACCATTGCCGTTCTAATACCAGCCATAATAACTGGCATGGCGAGTGGAATTTCCACCTTGACGAGCCGTTTTTTTGAGTTCATCCCCATCGCTGTTGCGGCTTCAATGAGCGAATCGTCCACCTCTTTAATGCCGGTATACGTATTTCTTACAATCGGTAAAAGGGCATAGACCGTTAGGGCAATAACAGCTGGCACTTTACCAATTCCGAATAAAGGAATAAATAAACCAAGTAACGCAAGAGATGGAATGGTTTGAAGGACAGCGGTCACATTGATAATCGCTTCAGCGAAGCTTTCTTTTCTCGTTAAATAGATGCCGAGTGGAATAGAAATAAGTACCGCGAAAAATAGCGCTATAAATGATAGTTGGATATGTTCAAGCAGGGCACTTAATAATTGATCTTGTCTTTGAGAAAGCGTATCAAAGAATACAGTCATATTAGACAGCCCCTTTCTCAAAATGATTAATAAAGGCATCGGTAAATGTTTCTTTATTTAATAGACCAAGTGTTTGGTTATCCTTTGTGATCATAAGTGTTTCTGTTGTTTTAAACTGTCGCATCAGTTCAAAAACAGATGTTTCAAGTGGCATTTTCGGTGCGTCTTTTGCGTCCGAGGTTTCGAGTAAGCCTTGAATATCAAAGTCTTCATCCCGTTGAACGCTTTTAGTAAAGGTTCGTACAAAATCGTTTACTGGGTTATGCAAGAGATCTTCTGGAGTACCGACTTGAATAATATCCCCGTCCTGCATTAAACAAATGCGGTCGGCGAGCTTCACAGCTTCACGAATATCATGTGTTACAAACACAATGGTTTTCTTAATTTTTTTCTGTAAATCTTGAATGTCATTTTGTAGTTTTTCTCGACTGATCGGGTCAAGGGCGCTAAATGGTTCGTCCATGAGGATAATATCCGGGTCGGCCGCCAGTGCACGAACGACGCCAACGCGTTGTTGTTCGCCTCCAGATAATTCATGCGGTAGACGTTTGCGGTACTTATTCGCATCAAGTCCAACCATGTTTAATAATTCAGTCACTCGGTTAGTGATGTCCTCACGTGACCATTTCTTTAATTCTGGTACAACAGCGATGTTTTCTTCAATCGTCAGGTGAGGGAATAAAGCAATTTGTTGGAGGACATAGCCGATATTCCACCGTAGTTTATTAATGTCATACTCACTGATTTTTTTATCTTGAATAAAGATGGTCCCGTCAGAGATTGGGATGAGACGGTTAATGGTTTTTAGGGTGGTTGTTTTACCACAACCACTTGGTCCAATGATAACGAAAAATTCCCCCTCTTTGACATCAAAGCTACTATCTTTTATTGCGGCGGTGCCGTCTGGGAATGTTTTTTTAACGTGTTCAAAACGGATCATGTTGTTCTCCTTTCTTTGAATACTAAAAGGTATGTAAATAAGTATTCGTTAATCTTAAGTACCCGAAAATATTAACTATTAAACTCATGTGCTCAAAAGAGTGGTCAACCTTTCCAGATGTCTGATATGATAGAGACGGATATAAACAACATAAAAAAATACTAAAAAACCCTTGAATAGTAGAAGTGTAAAAGTATTTTAATCAATTGGAGGAGCAGGAAATGAAAGAACGATTCAGACGTTTTATGCAAGGACGATACGGCCTTGACCAATTATATGTAGGAATGTTGGTGTTATATTTTATTTTGCTGTTTTTCAGTCGCTGGTTCATGCCAGAATTAATGACAGGATTGATGACCGTGGTCATTATTCTAGCCGTCTTTCGGATGTTCTCTAAAAATATTGCGGTAAGACAAAGAGAGAATGCGGTATATTTACGTATAGTCAATCACATTAAACGCACCGTAAAGAAAATGGTTCAAAGAATAAAAGACTTACCAACGAAGCGTTACCGTAAGTGTCCAAATTGCCACACAACATTAAGGTTGCCCCATAAACGTGGCACACATAAAACAACGTGTCCGAAATGTCAGACGTCATTTGAAGTGAAGATTTGGTTATAAGCAAAATATAAAGAAGAGCTGAGTACGAATTCGCACTCAGCTCTTCTTTAGTAAATAACGATCAAGTTGTTTCTCCTTTGATTAACTCTACATCAAATATCGCTCGTTCAGTCAGTGGTTGATCTTGATTTTTCATTTGTTTGATGAGTGATTGAATAAGTTGTTGAGCCAATTGTTCAATCGGTTGTTTAATCGTTGTTAACTTTGGTGACTGAAGCATGCGTGTGTAGTTATTGAAATCATAGCCAACAATTTTCAAATCAGTTGGGATAGCGATGTTGTTGCGTGTAGCATAAACAGTAAGGGCGTATGCCATTAAATCATTACTACAAAACACACCATCAAATTCAGTTAGTTTATTGCCTAAGTGTTCTTCAATGAAACGGTAGTTATCATCAAATGTTGATTCAACGTTTGCACCTTCGATGACATCCCAAGCAATACCGTTACGAGAACAGGTCATTTGAAAAGCGTCGAATCGCCGGTTAGATAACATCTCGAAATTTAATGGTCCAGCGATATGAAGTAGCTTCTTGCAGCCTTGTGCAATTAAATGTTGTGTAGCAAGTTCGCCACCATGATAATTATCACTTGCCACGTAAGGGATTTTAGATGAAATAATCCGGTCAAAGGTGACGATAGGCATGGTTAGGTTTTTATAAACGTCAATATCTAATGTGTGTGAACACATAATCACACCATCTGCTCGGTGTTCTTTGAGCATCTTTAAATAGCTGGCCTCTTTTTCTTGATCATTCACGGAATTACAAATAATGATTTTAAAATGATTCAAATTTGCATAATGTTCAATCCAGTGGACCATCTCACTGAAGAATGGATGGCGAATTTCTGGCACGATTAAACCAATTAAATGCGATTCATTTGAAAGGAGTGAACGTGCAATTTGATTGGGTGAATAGTTAAGTGCTTCAATCGCCGATTCAACTTTTCTTCTGGTTTCTTCACCGATATACCCGCGATTGTTCATCACGCGTGAAACGGTAGTCACAGAAACACCTGCTTCTTTTGCGACATCTTTAATACTTACCATAATAGATTCCCCATTTATATAGACATTGTTTTAATAAAGCAAGTATACCATATGTCAAAGGTTTTCATATTTTAAATAAATAAAACGTTTTCAGCTTGCGTGTTTTAATCAATCAACCTTCAAATTAGGGGTATTTTTGTATGTTTAAGGTGTAAAAACATTAAAATTAATATTAATAAGTGTATGAAAAGGATTAACATAAAAATCGGATGATGATAAGATTTGATATAAAGTTTAAACAAATCAACACATTAAATAAGTTGGTTCCTTAGCAAACACAAATGCAGTTAATTTTTAGGTTATTTTGATAACGCTTAAGAAAAATGGGAGGTGGAGTACGTTGATAAAATTAGATCAACCTTTCACTTTAAAAGATGCACCGATTGACGTGTTATCGATTGGTGAAATATTAATTGATATGATTTCTGATAGCTATCATTCCCTGACTGAGAATAACGGTTTTCATGCATTCTTCGGCGGTTCACCAGCGAACCTCTGTATGAACATTAATCGTCTTGGGGGTAAGGCGCGTCTTGTTTCGGCAGTAGGAAAAGATCCGTTTGGTGACTATTTAATGCATCACCTTGAACAAGCAGCAATAGACACAACTTTGATTCAGCGGACAGATCAGTCGACAAGTATGGTCGTGGTGAATAAAAGTAAAGGTAGTCCTGTTCCGATTTTTTATCGCGGCAGTGATTATAATATTCAGCTCATAGATAAGCTTGAACAGGCTATCAAACAGACAAAAATCATGCACGTATCATCATGGCCATTATCGAAACCAACATCTAGACACGTCATTTATGATGCGGTGAAAATCGCTAAACAAGCAGATGTTCTTGTTGGTTTCGATCCGAATTATCATCCAGGTTTATGGGACGATGATGAAGACGGGATCGAAATAATGAAAGAGATGGTGAGTCAATCCGATATTGTCAAACCATCAGAGGATGATGCCTTCCGATTATTTGGTGACGACACGCCTGAGAATCAAATTGAAAAGTTTCATACGCTGGGGTGTCCGGTTGTCTTAATGACACTAGGAAAAGATGGCGCCATCGCATCATTTGATGGAGAAAAATCGTACTATAAGACGAAAGCGACAAAAGTTGTCGATACGACAGGGGCTGGGGATGCTTTTTGGTCCGGGTTCTATACGGGAATCACGCAAGGATTAATGATAGAAGAAGCCCTTGATTTAGGGTTTTCAACAAGTGCTTATAAGCTTCAATTTACCGGCGCTGTCGTTGATTTACCGCCTTATCAAGAACTATTAGAGAAAGAATTACATTTGTAAGAAGGGAGCGCGACGTATGTTAAAAAATAATGTTCAACTTATTACGTATCCGGATTCATTAGGTGGGAATCTAAAAGCATTAGATCAGTTATTAGACAAACACTTTTCTGATATTTTTACCGGTGGTGTCCACATTTTACCGCCGTTTCCGTCGTCAGGAGACCGTGGATTTGCGCCACTGAATTACTTAGAAATTGATCCAGCTTTCGGTGATTGGGGAGATATTAAAAAGATTGGGGATAAGCGGGATGTATTATTAGATTTAATGGTGAACCATATTTCTAAACAATCCCCTTACTTTCAAGACTTTTTAAAAAATGGTCGAAACTCAAAATATGTTGATTACTTTCTAACACTTGATAAAATATGGCCAGACGGTGAACCGAAACAAGCTGATATCGATAAAATGTTCTTACGAAGAAAGGTGCCTTACTCAACTTTTGAGATAGAGAAAACGGGGGAGACTGAACGGGTGTGGACGACGTTTGGTAAAACAGATCCGTCAGAACAAATCGACTTAGATGTTCATTCTGAAAAAGTAAAAGCGCTCTTTACTGAGTTTTTTGAGAACTTTAAGAAAAATAATGTCAGTATCGTTAGACTCGATGCGGTCGGTTATATCATTAAAAAACTCGGTACGAGTTGTTTCTTTGTTGAGCCAGATATTTATCAGTTTCTTGATTGGATTAAAGACTTAGCTGACTCACTTGATATCACCCTTTTACCAGAAGTCCACGCTCATTATTCTATCCAATACAAACTCAGTGAACATGGATTTTGGATTTATGACTTTATTTTACCGTACCGGATTTTAGAAGCGATGATTAATCAAAAATCTGATGCGTTAACGACATACTTAAAGGACCGTCCGGCGAACCAATTCACGATG
>JBNJFJ010000102.1:0-6969 GCA_051746745.1 Bacillota bacterium
CCTTTAGGTGTCCTTACGGAATCCCCTTCCTCAAACATTCGTTAGAATGTTAGGTGGGGGTAGTTCAATCTTATTCTTTAATGATCCAGATGAAGATTTACAGTGGATGTTGGAAGGTTATCAAAATGATGTCATTACAGATGAACGCTTAGAAGAAGCACTTACGCGTATTCTTGGGACAAAAGCAGCATTAGGCCTTCACAAGAAAGAGAAAACAGCTTTATTACCAGATAAGGAAACAGCTATGGCGACAATTGGTCTCGCGGAAAACCAAAAAATCGCTGAAGAGGTTGCTGATAAAGCCATTACGCTAGTAAAAGACCAACAAGATATCTCCCCGTTAGATGTAAATACATCAAAACGTGTTTTACTTGTAAATGTCGAAGGGCATAAGGGTGGCTTTGGTGCGCTCATTGGGGCTGAACAAGTGCGTCCGGTTGACACGCTAAAAGAGATTCTTGAAAAAGAAGGCTTTGACGTATCGATTTGGGAATCAACAGAAGAACGCATTAACAAGTTACCAGAAGAAGAACGCGCACAAGCTGTTGCGAACGTCTATGCACAAAAGCGTCCAATTAAAGAACTGGTAGAACAATATGACCTGATTATCAATGTGGCCTCTGTTCAACCAAACACAGACCAACGCATCCAGTGGCCAGCATCTAAAGGAACACCGGACATTCCTTTCTATGTCCATGAAGTACCAACAATCTTTGTTTCAGTACAAGCACCGAATCATTTAGCGGATGTACCGCAAGTACAAACATATATTAATACGTATGATTCTAAGCCGTTCACGTTACAAGCGCTTGTTGAGAAGATGATGGGACGTTCATCATTCACTGGTGTCTCTCCAGTCGATGCTTTCTGTGGTTTCTTAGATACACGTTATTAAGATACTGTCGTTAAAACACTCAGAAAGTCATACACGTAAATAAAAGAGGCCCTCGTCTATCACTAACAGGGCCTCTTTTACGTCTAGCGTGATCTTATAGATCATCATCGTTTAATAATGTGTTAAGGAATTGAATCGGTAGTTGAAAACGTTCATTGTCTATGTTTAATTCATCAAGCGGGTCTTCTTCATCATATTCGGCTTTTATCTCAGCCATTTCTCGGTGTAATTTTTCCATTTTTTGATCAAGTTTATGGGCCGCTTCCGCGGCTTCTGTTAGTTCCATGTTGAGGTGCTTTGGCACTTGTTTGTTAAATTTGTAGTAAATTTTATGTTCAAGGCTTGCCCAAAAATCCATCGCGATGGTCCGAATTTGAACTTCAACGCAGACGTTTTCGGTTCGGTCTGACATAAAGATTGGGATCGATAAGATTAAATGAAGGCTACGGTATCCATTTGGTTTCGGGGATTGAATGTAGTCTTTTTCACTTAACAATGTGATGTCATCTTGTTGTTTTAACATATCACGAATAATATAAATATCAGATTCAAATGAACACGTGATACGAATCCCCGCAATATCACGAATGTGGTCTTTAATCACCGCAGGACTTGGTTTAATACCTTTTTTTTCGACTTTTTTTAAAATGCTTTTCGGCGATTTCACGCGGTGCGAAACATGTTCAATCGGATTGTATTCATGGATATAGGTGAATTCTTGTTTTAAAATATTTACCTTCGTCATCATTTCATTAATGGCAAATTTGTACTGCATTAAAAAGCGCATCAATTCTTGTTTTTTAAGTTTTAGGTCGTCTGTCATTATAAATCTCCTTGTCGTCGTAATAGTCTTATATTATCATGAAAATAGTCGAACGAAAAACTAAACAGACTTGAAGAATGGAGGAAAGAGATGTCAAGAATAGAAGAGCTTATAGACCGACTAGCGTTAACCCCGCATCCAGAAGGTGGCTTTTACGCTTCAAGTTTTACTGGCGATCGCCAGCCAGAAAGTGACCGTTGCCAATACACAAGCATTTACTTTTTACTTAGAGAAGGAGACAAGTCGCACTTTCATCAATTAACAGCGGATGAATTATGGTACTTTCACGAGGGGGACGCACTTACGATTCATATGATTGAACCAGATGGTACGTATCGAACCGAGCAACTTGGACTTGATTTAGCAAAAGGTGAACGGCCACAAGTCCTCGTCAAAAAAGGCACTATTTTTGGCTCAACGGTAAATGGGACGTATGGTCTTGTTGGTTGTATGGTTAGCCCGGGTTTTCGATTTGAAGATTTTAAATTATTTACAGAGAGTGAACTCATGATGCGTTTTCCAGAACATGACGCAATCATTAAACGTTTGACGATGGATTAATGTCACCGGATTAACAAAAAAAGCGGTAGCCAAGATAAAGGTCTTAGCTACCGTTTTTTTAGTTTAACATTGAAAAAAGTCATTTTTATGATGGTGGTGTGTGATAATCTGTTAAATCAAGGACCGTTGGCTGTCCGGTTAAGAAGTGGGCCACCTCTCGGCCGATGACGGGAGCTGCCGTTAAGCCAGATGAACCGAGGCCATTCACTACAAAGACATCGCCGCTCGGACCAATATACGGCAAGTTCTGATTGGTGAGAGGTCTAAGGCCAATCGATGACTTTCCTTTGGTCAACATCGTGTCTTTAAAATAGCGTTTCACTTGAGTAAATAAATAGTCGCGTGCTTCTTCTGATGTGTTGATATCAAAAGAGGTCGTGTCTTCATGCGTCGTTCCAATCATATAGTGCTGTGCTTCTGTCGGGACGATATACATGGGCCCAAGTCCCATCACAACCGGTGACACTGCCGGTTGCAGGTCTTCAGCTAAGGCGACTTCAAGCAGTTCAGCCCGTTGATGTCTCACCTCAGGGCGAGACATATATTCATGCGACCAAGCACCGGCGGTGTAGATCACTTGTCCATCCAATGTGTGGGGATCAATTGAGTCATTTACCCATTCACCGCCTAACTGATTAATCGCCTGTTTTAATGCATGAAGTAACGATGCACCGTCAACTTGTGCACCACCTTCAACAAAAACGGCCGGAAAATCCGTTGTCAGGCTTGGGTGATAGCTTGACAGTTCCTCACTTGTCAGTTTTAGTACCTCACCCATTTCCGGAGCATCTTTTTGTTTCTGTTTAATGCGTTCATAGGCAAGGTCTTGAATATGGTCATCTTTAAATAGACAAAGGGCACCATTTTGCCTAAAGCCTGTAGATTGATTCGTTACAAATTCTAATTCTTTAATAAAGCCTGGGTAGTATTTGGCTCCTTCTTTAACGAGTTGATACCACTTTTTATTCCGCCGTTGACTCGTCCAAGGACAGATAATCCCTGCGGATGCGTTTGTTGCTTGTCCGTCATCTTCACGGTCATAGATGACGACGTGTTGGTCAAGTTTTAGTAAATGATAAGCAATGCTGGCTCCTGCGATACCTGCACCAACAATGTGAAATGTTTTCACGTTATTCCCTCGTTTCTTTAGTAAGTTTATGAAAAAATGTATAATTAGGTATTTTATCATATTTTTGGATTAATAAAGTTAATTAATTTTTTGTGAAGTAGGTGAATTGTTGGGTGAATTGAGTTATAATGGAAGCGATTGAGTCAAATCTCATGTTTTTTCAGAAAAATGTCACATATAAGCAACAGTCCTAGTCGTTAAGGGTCTATGTTCATGTGATGGTTTTAAATTTAACATGAAAGACTGATTCAAACAAGCAAAAAAATGCTGATGTTAAAGGAGATGCGTCATGCTTTCCCACGACGAATTACATATTGATTTAAAAATTTGGATGGATAAAATTATTTCTATTTATTGGTTTATGGTTGGCATGGCTTTTATTGGCCAACTGCTCGGTTTTTTTACGAGTCAAGCATACCAATTACATCCACCATTAGAGTTTTTATTAGAAAAAGTCTTCGTGCCAAGTGGTGTGCAAGTCGTGTTAATTGCTTTAGTGCAATATTTAGTCAAAGTTAAAGGGCTCTATAAACCAAAAATGTTGACGATCTTTGGAACAATCACAGCTTGGATTACTGCTTATACCCATGCGAGTGTTCCAGGTTTGCAAGTACTCTTTGTGATTTTACTGGCGGTCAATTTGATTTACTTTAGTAAAAGTGAATTGTTGTTTAGTTTTGTGACGAATTTTGCTGGCCTAATCTTACTCTACTTAATTCCTGACGTGAGAGAAGCTGCCACTGCTTTTGAACGATTTGCTTATCTGTTTATTCTCGTCACTGCTTATCAAGTGTTCTCACTTGTTTTAGACCGTGGCACAGATATTTTAGATGTATTAAAGCGTTCCAATGAACAAGAACGCTCATTAATGGTACGTAGTGCGATGATGGAACGCCTAACTAAAGTTGACCCATTAACGGAATTGTACAATCACCGGACGTTTTATGAATATTTAGATTTTCTTTATGATCAAAGCATTCACTACAACATGCCGCTCCAACTGGCGATCATTGATATTGATAACTTTAAAAAGATTAATGATGAATTTGGTCATGATGTAGGCGATATCATTTTAAAACGCGTCGCAAGAACGATTGAAGATAGTGTTACTGAGAATGAAATTGTTGCCCGGTACGGTGGTGAGGAATTTGCTGTTCTCGTTACGAGTAAATCAATCAATGATGGTTATGAACTCATTGAATCGATTCGTAAAAAGATTGCTAACATTCAAAATGATGAAATTAATCGACCGATTACTGTAAGTATTGGTTTTCAACCGTTATCTAAAGACTTATCGCAAACGCAATTCTTTAAACGGGCGGATGAATTACTCTACCAAGCAAAACAAAACGGGAAAAATCAAGTGGCTGTGTCAATTTAAGGTAGCACCTCCTGGTGCTATCTTTTTTGTTGCCCGTCGCCAAGTGAGAAAAAAGATGATATGATAGACGTGCTAAAGTGACTTATAGGTAGGAGGAAATAACATGAGTAAAAAACAATATGAAACAACGATTGATTATGTCGATAAAAAAGGGTCTGGACGCGCAGTTGTTTGGCGTGATACTGGGCAAGTGAATCCAAAAAAATTAAAATTAACAATTCCTCAAACGATTCCAAATGAAAAAGTTGAAGTCAATGTTGATGGTGAAGGAAAGCGTTGGATCAAAACGGATTACACGAAAATATTAGAGCCTTCTTCAGAACGCGTCACACCAGATTGTCCGCATTTTGAATTATGTGGTGGTTGTGTGTGGCAACATTGGTCATATGATGGTCAATTGAATGAGAAGACACGTTTCGTGAAAGAAATGGTTGAAAATAATGGCTTTGACCCAGCACTTGTAGAAGAGACGATTGGTGTGAAAGGTGAGCCTTATCGTTACCGTAATAAGATGGAATTCACCTTTTCAAAAGAAGGACATTTAGGTCTTCATGAACAAGGAAACTGGCGAAAAATTATTCCGTTAGAAACATGCCTGATTGCGGGTAAAGAGATGGTTGATTATGCGATGGAAGTCCAACAGTGGGCGAATGATTTTAACTTACCAGGTTATGATAAAGATGAACATAGTGGTCTACTCAGACACTTGATGGTTAGACAATCGTTCTATACCGGTGAAGTGATGCTCGGTCTATTTGCGACAGAAGCACCCACTGGGGAATTAGAAGAAGCAAAAGGAGCACTGATTGAACGAATCGAAACGAATTGCCCGAACGTTAAAAGTTTAATGTGGTTTGAAAATAAAGACTGGGGAGACCGTACGCAGGCTGAGGAACAATTTATTTTAAGTGGTCGTGACTTCATTTATGATGAAATGTTTGGCTTTAAATACCGCTTATGGTTTGATACCTTCTTCCAAACGAACCCTAAACAAGCAGAAACACTCGTGAATCTAGCAATTGAGATGGCCAAGCCACAACCAACGGAGAAGATGATTGATCTCTTTTGTGGTGTGGGCACTTTTTCTCTGCCGTTTGCCGAAAAAGTAGGTGAATTAGCGGGAATTGAGATTGTCGAAACATCGATTGAATCAGCTAAACGAAATGCACTAGATAATGATATTCATAATACAACGTTTCTTGCTAAAGACGCCCGTCACGGGATTGATCAGATGTTAGAATCGTTTGGTATTCCGGAGTTACTTTTACTAGACCCACCACGCTCGGGTGCGGGTGGAAAAGTGATGCGCCGTATTGGTCGTGCACAGCCTGAAAGAATTGTTTATGTCTCATGTAATCCTGAAACGTTTGCCTCAGACATTACGGAACTTGTGCCATTTGGTTATGAACTTCAAAATGTTCAGCCTGTAGATATGTTTCCTCATACGCCTCACGTCGAGACGGTCGCATTGTTGACTAGAAAATAGCGATATAAACCCTTAAGAATCATGTATAAATGTTGTTTTTAAGGGTTTTGTCATTTTAGTATTCAAGTCATCTGTTAAACTCGATTCAAAAATCACTTATTTATAGCTGGAGGCTATGTACATGACTACTTGGGAATATAAAACGATTCAAATGAAAACGCACGGTGCTTTGGGAGGATTGGTTGATATTGATGATTTTGATTCCAAATTAAATGAGTTAGGCCAACTAGGTTGGGAACTCGTCACAAGTACCACAGTTACGCAAGATTTAGGATCGGCAAGAAGGGTTTTAGCTATCTTTAAAAGACCGTTAAATGATTAATCTTCTATTTTTTGATGAACATGATTAAAGTCATGTTTGATCTGATAGATATTACTTACATCAATGTGTATAGAGGTAACTCTCGTTGTTAACGAAAATATAAAGATGAGTATTGTAACTTTAAAGTCCTTGCAAATGATCTTTTTTTGTCATTTCCAAGGACTTTTTTGTTTAATCAAATAATACTGGTAGTGTGCCATTAAATTTGTTGGGTTAAATGTATATCAAACACTTGCTATTTAAGCTTCCGCTAAAAAATCCAGCACCTTCTAAAGAAAGACAAGTAGATTCTTTTGTTTTTAAAGTGAGGATTACCTTATTCTGTAGTAAGCTGAAAGATAAGAGTTGTAGGTGATAAAACAGACGACAGGT
>JBNJFJ010000103.1:0-6670 GCA_051746745.1 Bacillota bacterium
AATGCGCCTTTTCTTTTATACAATAAGAGAGCGATTAAACTGCCTGTGGCGCTACTAACAAAGAAACCAGGCACAAAAAAGAACAGCGGTAAAGCTTCGCCAGTAAGCAACTGACTCATTTGACGTGAGACAACCGCCGCTATCAGTCCGGTACCGATTAATTCACCTAAGATAGCGGTATAAATCGATGGTTTCAAGCGGTAAAATAGTCCGGCTAACCAAGCACCCATCATCCCACCGGGAAAGGCAAACAGTGTGCCAATACCTAATAGGTTACGCAGTAAGGCAACAGTAAAGCTGACCGTTACCGCCCGGTGTGTCCCGTAAAAGACGGCGAGAATCACATTCAATAGATGTTGAATGAACAAGGCGCGGTAAGGGCCGATATTGATCGCCAAAAAGGTTGAACCAATGACACCAATGGCGACAAAAATAGCGGTTTCTGTGAGCGTGCGGGCTTTAAACATAAAAAAGAGCCTCCTTTCATCGTGAAAATACCTACGATAAAAGACAAGACCTGACGATACTACTTCCCTCCGCTAGTACGAACTAGATCAGGTCAATAAGGGTCAAAAACGATATGTTTTCTCTCAGCCCCAAGTGGGCACCCCTAGTAGTCTTTTAACAGTATGCAGTTTGATGTTACTGTAACATAGTCACAGCGAGAAATCGACTGAAAATTAAGATATTGTGTAAGTGTCGCACCGATCGCTCATTCATGCTATACTGATTTTTAATATAGATGCGGAGGGATAGAGATGAAACAACCACAAGCGATTTTTTTAGATATGGATGGGACGTTACTACGTGAAGATAATTACGTCAGTGAAGAAACGATGACGACGATTCACCAGGTAAGAGAAAAAGGTATACCCGTCTTTATTGCGACCGGTCGTGGTCAAAGTGAGATTTTAACCCGGGCACCAGAAGGATTCCGCGTTGACGGGATTATTAGTTCAAATGGGATGACTGGTTATTTAGGTGAAGAACTATTGTTTCAACATACCCTTGATTTTTCACTCGTAAAAGAAGTCATTGAATCAGCCCGTCAGTTAGGTATCTATTATGAAGTGTTTCCGACAACGGGTGAAGGTGTCGCATTAAAACAAGACCAAGCGATGTTAGAAGCTGAAATTTCAGGTGAGAAACCAAACGACATTTTAGGCAGTGAATGGAATGAGCGTGTGGAAGCTATTAGCGGTGGAATTACGTGGGTTGATGAGATAAAAGATGTCGGTTACTCAAAGTTTTATTGTTTCAGTAAAGACCAAGCCAAGTTAGATAAGTGGAAAAGTCGCTTAGACGAGATTCATGCGCGTTACCCGTTCTCAACGTCCTCTTCAACACCAGCCAACGTGGAAATTATGGTGACTGAGAAAAATAAAGCGACGGGCATTCAAGATATTTTAACCCGATTAAACATTGACCCGGCCGATATTCTCGTCATGGGTGATAGTTTTAACGACGTGCCGATGTTTGAATACGCGGGTTATAGTGTGGCGATGAAAAATGCACCGGATGCGTTAAAAGCCATGACCGATGATGTGACGCGTTTCACCAATGATGAAAACGGGGTTAGTGATTACTTGAAAACACACGTTTTATCTTAACGATGAATAATTAAATAATTGACAGATGTATAAGCTTATGAATAGGCATAAGCGTTTCTACCTAAGTGACCGTAAATCACTGGACTACATCGATTGTGTGTCTTACACCACAGGTGTATCCAATCGATGGGTACAGCTGTGGTGTTTTTTAATGATGTTAAAACGAAACAAATAAGTAGGCGCAAGAATAAGAATACACAATAGACAATTAAAGGGGAGTTATTACATGGTAAAACCACTATATAAAGTCAGTCAAGCATTAATGGATGTCGTTCAAGGGAAGGCTTATGCCGATACGGTGATCACAAATGGAACGATGGTGAACGTCGTGACAGGTGAATTAATTGAGGGATTAGATCTTGCGATTAAGGGTGAACGCATCGCTTTTGTCGGCGCGGCGAGTCAGATGATCGGTGAGACAACACAGGTTGTTGATGCGACCGGGAAATATGTCGCTCCGGGGTTAATGGATGGGCATATGCATGTCGAGAGTACGATGTTTTCTGTTACTGGCTTTAGTGAAGCAGCGGTGAAAAAAGGGACAACGGCTGTCTTTATGGACCCACATGAAATGGCAAATGTGTTTGGTATTGACGGGGTGAAACGGATGCACGCAGAAGGTCAACAAGCACCGATTCATGTGTTTACGACGTTTCCTTCATGTGTACCGGCAACGGTTGATTTAGAAGATGCCGGCGCAACGATTTCAGTTGAAGATGTTGAAGAAGGCTTAACGTGGGACGGTGTCGTTGGCTTAGGGGAAGTGATGAATTATCCTGGTGTGATTCATCGCGATGAGAAAATGATTGGTGAGATTGATGCGACGTTAAAGCAAGGTTATCAACCAACCGGGCACTTCCCAGAAGGTACCATAGAAGACTTAACGAGCTATCTATTAAGCGGCGTCACCTCTTGTCATGAGACAGTCACAAAAGAAGCCGCCCTAGAAAAACTGCGCCTCGGGATGACGGTCATGATTCGCGAAGGTTCCGCGTGGCAGGACGTGAAAGAAGTGATTAAAGTTATCACCGAAGACCATATTGATACAGATCATGTGATGCTTGTCACCGATGATATATACCCAGAAACACTGATTCATCAAGGGCAAATCAATCATGTTGTGAGACGTGCGATTGAAGAAGGGGTTGATCCCGTTGTGGCGATCAAGTTAGCCACACTTAATACCGCGAGGTATTTTAAATTGGACGATGACTACGGCAGTCTAACGCCAGGCAAAGTCGCTGATATTATCTTGCTGGATGATTTAACCGAGATGGACATTACCGATGTATTTGTGAAAGGTGAGCCGGTCGTTACAAATAAGCAATTAATCAAAGAGAAGCCGACCTATACTTACCCGAAACATTACTATCAATCGGTTAACGTCGGCAGAAGTTTAACAGCGGATGACTTTAACTATCAAACAACCGATACGACTTCGGTTAACGTAAACGCGATTGAAGTGATTGAAAATAGTGCCCGGACCAAGAAAAAAATCGTCACACTCCCTGTTAAAAATGGTGTGATTGAAAGCGATGTGAGTCAAGATGTAATAAAACTGAGTTGTATTGACCGTCACCATCAAACCGGACAAATATCCAATCAATTTGTGACCGGTTTTAAAATCAAACAAGGAGCGGTCGCATCCACTGTCGCACATGATAGTCATAACCTACTCGTCATGGGTGTGAGTGAACGTGATATGGCTGTGGCAGCCAATTATCTAGCTGATATTGGTGGTGGGATGGTGTGTGTTTTAGACGGGGAAGTCATCGCCGCTGTGCCGCTGCCAATCGCTGGGCTCATGTCAGATTTAAAAGAAGCGGACTTGCTTCGTCAGGTAGAAGGCTTAAAAGCTGGCTGGGTACGTCTAGGTTCGCCGCTGCATGCGCCGTTTATGACATTTTCATTGATTGCCTTACCGGTCATTCCAGATATTCGTATCAGTAATCGCGGGTTAGTTGATGTCACCACATTTAACTTAATTGAAACCATTTGTTCAGAGGATTGTTAAGCTGATTAAATGATAGAGGTAAGGGCGAAGGATAAGTTAAAAGAGGAATTTCTAGACAATCATCGTTAAATCGAGTTGAAACTTCCTATGTACATTTGTATAATTAATTTAGAAATATTTATAAATTATGTAAATGGATTTACGCTTATTTGAAAAAATTCTAGCGTCATGCATAGGAGGTACAAAATGGAGCTCAAATGGAAATGGCTAAATGCGTTCATTATCATTTTACTATCGGTGACTTTGCTTGTTGTTATATCGAAGGAACCTGTCGTATCTGTTCATACAACGCCACTCGATACGGTTTCGGTCAATGGCAGTCTAGAAGTCGTTAACTTAAGCGACAATAGAATTGTCTTATTCAGCGCAGATGTGAATTCAGGTAATTATGGTGATTTGATTGTTTTAGAATTCGATGAAGAAACACAGTCACTAAAAGAAATTTCTAACCAAAATATATACTTAGATAAGTTTTTTGATTAACTGGATGTTTCTGATCAATCATAGGCTTAACCTCTATACCAGATGACCATATGGTCATCTGGTTATTTAAATTTATATTATCTGTATCAGTGTTAGCTACTGTCGTTACTAAACGGCAAAGGCTATTCTTTTGTGTTTCATTATTTTTTGTCTAGAACAACTTATGTGAATGGGTAAAGATAACTTTCAAAGCTTGTCTTCACATGGTAAAATAGGGCTTTAGATAATGAATTATTTTAATCAAGTCTAAATAAACCAAGTCACGCTAGCGGTTGGAGGGAAAAACAATGAAACGCGGAAGTTTTCAAGCGATGAAACGATTAAATAAATCGTTGATTTTAAATAAAATATTAAATGATGGGCCAATTTCCAGAGCCGAAATTGCCAAAGATATTAAACTCACCCCACCGACGGTAGGGACGATTGTCAAAGAGTTGATTGAACAACAAATCGTGAAAGAAAGTGCTCAAGGTGAATCCAAAGGTGGACGGAAACCGACGTTACTTGTCGTTGACCATGATGCCTTTTATGTGATTGGGATTGATGCGGGTCCGCGGGATGTTACGATTGTCTTAACCAATCTACAAGCAGACATCATTGACCACGCAAGAAGAGATGTCCCAACGGGAATCCGAAAAGACGCTTACTTAGAACTTTTAATCGAAGAAACAGATCGGTTAATGAACCGTAATGCTAACTATGTCGATCAGCTCATCGGTATTGGTGTCGCAATGCACGGGGTTGTTGATGCTGAACAGGGAATTGGCCTTTATGCGCCTAACTTAAATTTGCGTGATATCCCGGTAAAGAAAGTCTTAACGGAACATTTTGATCTTGTGGTCCAGGTGGAAAATGATGCGCGAGCATTAGCCCTTGCGGAGACGTGGTTTGGCGAAGGTAAGGGTGTGTCTAACCTGTTAGCCGTTAATATCGGCAGTGGTGTGGGGGCTGGTGTTGTGATTGATGATGAATTGTATCGTGGTAAAGCTCATATTGCGGGTGAGATTGGTCATATGACGATTGATTTACATGGCGATGTTTGTAGTTGCGGGAATAGAGGTTGTCTGCAGACAATTGTCTCGGGAGAAGCGATTCAAAAGCGAGCCGAACAGTTAATTAAAAATGGTGTAGACACATTATTAACGCAACCTTCACCGACGGCTTATGACTTGTATCAAGCGGCCGAACATGGGGATGCGTTTAGTCTGCAATTATTATCAGAAACAGCTGAAGCGATTGGTATTGGTCTGACGAATGTGATTCATACCATTAATCCTGACCGGGTACTGTTAAATGGTGGCGTGATGAAAGCGAGTAAGTATTTACTACCTGACATCCAGCGCACTGTCGCTAGTCGGGCACTAACAGACCAAGCAAAAGCCACCCCGATTCTCGTGTCAAAACTTGGAGATAATGCCTCAGCCCTTGGAGCGGTCGCCCTTATTCTTGTTGAACTATTTAAACGTAACGGTGAGATCGATGTTTAAGTTTTTGTTGAGGTTCAGTTATGTCGCTATCGTCATGGTTGTGATCCTTACGGGTTGCGACAATGACAGTCAAACTGAAACGATCGAAGAGCTACAAACACAACTCTCAGAACAAGAAGACCGTGTGGCTCAGTTGACGCGTGATAATCAAGCTTTACGCGCGTCGATTCAACAACTACAACGACCGCAAACTTTCTCCTATATTGAACAACTAGATGAAGCAGCACGGGGACATTATCAAGCGTTTCTAGAGACAAATGATCTGACACATTTTGAATCTTTTACTTCAGATGAGATGTTTGTTGTGTTTTTGCATAGTGTTGTGACCGGGGAAGATAGCGTAAGTACATAGATTCTTTATAACGATGGATCATTTGCTGATGTCAATGACTTAAAAGCCTATTACCAGGAAGAAGTCTTTCGTGACTATATCGAGACAGCGTTAGATTTTCGTTATTTTTACGATCTCCATGTCGATGAGATTCAGTCACGTACTGATAAAGATGTCGTAAAGATGAGTGTGAAGTTTGAACTGTTTAGTGCGACTCATATCGCAGAATTGCGTAAACAAGACGGGATTTGGAAAGTGTTTGCTGGCCCGTATCGTGAAGATTAAGGATTCTCAACAAAGCCTCATATAGAATGATCGAAGAAGCAGGTTCACGTATATGAGCCTGCTTCCTTGTTGTATAAAAATAAAAATCAGCTGTCTCGTAGCCCAAAAATCTAATGCATCTGAACGATGCGCTAAAAAGCGGGTGGATACGGAGACGATTTTAAAAAACGATGGATAGCGACTGACTTGATAGAGCGACGACATCGCTATATGCTGTAACTATCTCATGAGGCATCACTGTTAACAGTAAACGATCGCGAAAGCAGGTGGCTAACATTCAGGTTCAAAACCCGCACGACAAATTCTTTAAAGAAACGTTTAACAATCCACAGGTTACCAAAGACTTTGTGACGTACTATTTGCCGCCCTCTATTGTTAAACAGATTGATGTGAACACAATAGAGCCGCAAAAAGACAGCTTTATCAACAAGGATCTAGAAGAAGTCTTTTCTGATTTGTT
>JBNJFJ010000104.1:0-6521 GCA_051746745.1 Bacillota bacterium
AGGGTGATAAAAGATAGACCTAACATTAATTTGTGTTTGTGCATGGTTGTCCTCCTTAGAATAATCAATATAAATGCAGTCCAATTACTATATCGACAGTCTCAGTCAAATGATTAAGCCATACAGAACGAAACGCCTTAAAAAATAATACAAGGTATAATAGAAAGAAGATGTCACGATAAAACGAAACACATCGTCTAAAAAGGGAAGAGATATTTATGACCGGTTTAAATGAAGGCATAAAACGACAGAAAAAGGATGGTAGATAAGTATGGAAACAATCATGATTGTCGAAGATGATCCGAAAATTGCCGAATATTTAGCGCAAATGTTGCAGAAGTATCGTTATCAGGTAGTGAAAGTAACCGATTTTGAACAGGTATTAGAAACGTTTCAAACAGTAGACCCACAACTGGTCTTATTAGATATTAACTTACCAGCTTTTGATGGTTTTTATTGGTGTCGACAAATTAGAAAGACATCCGTCTGTCCGGTCATCTTCATTTCGGCACGCACAGGTGACATGGATCAAGTGATGGCGCTTGAAAATGGGGGAGATGATTACATCACCAAACCGTTTCATCCGGATATTGTCATGGCGAAAATTAGAAGTCATTTAAGACGGGCCTATGGTGAGTACGCACAACATAATCAAGAAAGAACGATTGAGTTAACGGGATTAATATTAAGACCGGAACGACTGGAATTACTATTTGACCAACAAACGATAACTTTAACGCAAAAAGAGGCCACAATTCTAGAAGCACTAATGGAGCGTTATCCACGGGTAAAAAGTCGAGGAGACTTACTGGCGCTACTGTGGGATGATGAAACGTATGTCGATGAAAATACTTTAAATGTGAATATTACCCGAGCGCGAAAGAAGCTCCAAGAGCTCGGGTTAATTGATGCGATTGAAACCGTTCGCGGGAGCGGGTATCGCTTTAATGTTTCTTGGGGTGTGGATAAGTGATGCGATTATTTTTACGAGAACAGCGATCCCTTGTCTTCCTTCAATGTCTGTATCACCTTTTCCTTAATAGTTTACTACTGCTTGCGGGTTTTAGTGATGTTGGAGTCTTGTTGTATCTAAATCTATTATTGGTCGTGTTGTTCACCGGTTATCTGGTTTATCAATACTTGACAAGGAAGGCGATGTATCATCAACTCACACATGCGTTTACGTCACTGGATGATGCCTTAGAACCAATCGGATACACACCTCTGGCAACGGCGGTAAGTGAGACGTTAAAAAAGCAATACCGTCTCTACCAAGAAGAGCTAAGCCATTTAAAACATCAACAAGCAGAGCATGTTTTATTTATGGACCGCTGGGTCCATCAAATGAAAACACCGCTCTCGGTATTAGAACTAATGGCAGAAGATATTGATGAACCAGAAGCTGCAAGTATGAAAGAAGAGTTAGAACGGCTCAGACATGGCTTGTCGATGGTCCTCTACACAGCTAGGCTCCGCAATATGGCTGAGGATATTTATGTAAGTGCAACGGAATTACTGCCATTGATCCATGCGGTGAATAAAGAACACCGCCACTACTACATTCGTCATCACGTCTATCCAAAAGTCATCACAAGCGATGAGACAGTCGTGGTCATGACTGATGAGAAGTGGTTAGTATTTATCTTAACGCAACTTTTACTGAACGCGGTGAAGTACTCATCAGGTAAAAGTGACGTGATTCATATTCAAGTCACCTCAACTACAGAAGGGGTGGCATTAACGATAGAAGACTTTGGCGTAGGCATACCGATTGCCGATCAAAAGCGTATTTTTGAAAAATTCTTTACCGGTGAAAATGGTCGGCGCTTTAGAGAATCAACAGGTATGGGGCTATATTTAGTGAAAGAAATGAGCGAGAAACTTCATCACCAGATTGAAGTCAGTGCGCTCCCTGGAGAAGGAACAAAAATAACCCTTCACTTTACGGCGACACAAAACCTTACACCGATGTAAGAAAACTGAAAGTAAAATCGATCGTTTCGTTTATAACTTTCACGTATAGTTAAGGCATCAACGTATTAAACGAAAAGTTGAAGGAGTTTTTAAAGATGTTAAAAGTAGAAAAAGTTAGTAAAGTATATGAGGGAAAAGTGAGTTACCGTGCCCTTTCAGATATTAACCTCACGGTAGATAAAGGTGAATTTGTGGCGATTATGGGTCCGAGTGGCAGTGGGAAGACGACGTTGCTTAACTTAATTTCAACAAATGATACACCGACAACAGGGAAGATCATGTTGAATGAACGAGAGCCGCATACACTGTCTAAAAATCAATTGGCGACGTTTCGGCGGACAGAGTTAGGCTTTGTATTTCAAGATTTTAACTTACTGCATACCTTAACTGTTGAAGAAAATATGGTCTTACCACTGACGCTTGAAGGAATCAAAGTAAAGGTAATGAAAGAAAAGGCAAGCCAGATTGCGGGAAAATTAGGTATTGATAGCATCATGTCTAAACGGGTGTATGAAATTTCAGGGGGACAAGCACAACGTGTGGCGATTGCCAGAGCAATGATCCATCAGCCGTCTTTGTTACTTGCCGATGAGCCAACAGGTAACCTTGACTCAAAAGCATCGAAAGATGTGATGCATCTCCTTACTAAACTTAATAAAGACGAACAGACGAGTCTGTTAATGGTCACGCATGATGCGCAAGCTGCCAGTTATTCTGACCGGGTCATCTTTATCCGTGATGGTCAATTAGAATCAGAAATTCATCGCGGGGATAACCGGCAAGCATTCTTCCAAAAGATTATTGATATGTTGTCATTGATGGGAGGAGAAACAAGTGAACTTTCGTCAATTCGCCTATCGTAATGTGACGCGTAATAAGCGGACATATGTGGCTTATTTTCTAAGTAGTATGTTTACGGTGATGGTATTTTTCTCATTTTTACTGTTTGCCTTTCACCCAACATTTGAAACCATTAACTCAAGCGTACGAACAGGGCTGTTAACGTCTGGTGGTATTATTTATGTCTTTTCTTTCTTTTATATTCTCTATTCTATGAGTACCTTCTTACAATCACGTAAACGCGAGTTTGGCCTGTTGATGATGCTTGGGGCATCTAATAAGCAAATCAAAACGATGGTCTTCATTGAGAATTTACTGATTGGGACATTTTCGACACTGTTTGGGATTGGTCTTGGGCTATTGTTTGCCAAAACCATCCTCCTAGTTGCTGAAAATGTGTTAATCATTGATGAGCGTCTCCACTTTTATGTCCCATTTGAAGCGATCTTCATTACGCTCGTAAGCTTTTTAGCATTGTTTGTCGTAATCTCATTATTCGTTGCTTTCGTTCTCCGCACGAGTAAATTAGTGGCGCTTATTAAAGGCGACCAAACCCCGAAGAAAGAACCAAAAGCATCGATTTTTCTATCGGTACTAGCAGCACTTCTGTTAGTGATTGGCTATGTGATTGCTTTAACGGTTAAAGGTGTGGCTGTCGTGATGGCACTTATTCCGGTTGTGATTATTGTTATGATTGGGACGTATTTCTTCTTCACCCAGTTAAGTGTTTTTATCGTTAGATTTTTAAAGCGACGTGACGCTATCTTTTATAAACGAACAAATATTTTGCTTTTTTCCGATTTATCATTCAGGTTAAAAGATAATGCCCGGACGTTCTTTATGGTGGCGATGATTTCTACTGTTGCCTTTAGTGCGATTGGGACTTTGTTTGGTCTTCATTCTTATCTGACCGAGAGTGTAATAGAAATGAACCCCTATAATATTTCATATCAGATGGATTCAGATGATCAACCAGAAGTGATGGCAGAAGAAGTGGCTTATATTAATCAACAATTAACAGATATGGGGTTAGAATCCTCTTCTGAAACGATTGATGTTGCCTTTGTGGATATGAACGATGGCTATATTGTGCCTATTTTAAAAGAAAGTGACTACAACAAAATAGCGCCCCTGATCGGAGAGGCGCCACTTGACGTGAAGATTGGTGAAGCGATCATTAATGACCAAACCGCTGCGATGATCAGTGACGGACCTAAAGCAAGTGAAACATTATTGACCATGTCAATTAACCTTGAAGGTGGTCACACACTAACTCCAACCAAGGTCATTCAAACAAATGTTTTTAGTTCGATGAACGGATCTTATGTGATTAATGATGAGGACTATGCTAAGTTACCAAAAGCATCGATGAACCGGACATCTAAACAGGTGTACTGGATGACTGAAGACCTCTCAAGAGATGAGATCGTTGAGCTAGGTGAAGCACTTGAAGACATACCGCCTTATCGGGTTGCGATGATTGATTATACCGTCTTCCAAATAGAACGTGGATACGGACCGGCCTTATTTGTCGGCCTATTTATCGGGTTGATTTTCTTTGTCTCAGCGGGTAGCTTTCTATATTTCCGTGTCTTTACTGACGTTGATAAAGAAAAAGAAAAATTCACTATGGTAACAAAGTTAGGACTAAAAGAAACGGAACTTAAAAAAATCATCACCCAGCAACTGGCGATATTATTCTTCTCACCGATTGTGGTTGCGCTTATCCACGGGGCTGTTGCACTAACAGCATTATCACATTTCTTTGATTATAATTTGATCACAGAATCTGCGCTTGTGTTAGGTGGTTTTACAGTGATTCAGTTACTCTATTTTGTTCTCGCAAGACATTTTTATATTAAACAGGTGAAACGGATTTTATAAGTACAGCGTCCTCACCAATTGAACATAAAAAAGGCAAAAGAACAGCGGATGTTCTTTTGCCTTTTTAAATCTGTTACTTAAGATATTTGAGCTCAAAATCTTGATTCGAAGTAATGTATGATGTGAAGAATTCTTGAGTTATACCGGTCAGATTACTCAAGAAACCAATATCTATTAGCCAATCTTTATCTAGCGTGGTTCTTAGGTCAATTAAATCCTTTTTAAAAACGAGATCAAAAATAGATCTTGTTTTTTGGGGTTTTTGAATCAAGATGATGTCATCTAAAGGTTCTTGTTTTAAATAACCTTTACGATGCATAGCGGCATAAAAATTGCGATGCTCCTTGGCATCTAGTATACCTAAATGGGCCGCGCGATACCCTAGTATTTGTAAAGATGTTTTCCATTTCTTTTTTAAATCAAGATAAGCATCAGGGTTTTTGGGGTTAATAACCGTTTTTATATCAGCCAGGAATGCTGCTTCAGGTAAAAGAAAGGCACCTGCGAATAAATTTGCCTCTTTTTCAAGTGTTTTGTGTTCCTTACGATCTAAGTGAGTGAATGCCACTTTATAATGTAGCAATAAATGACCAAGTTCATGAGCAATGTCAAAATTTCTACGGACACTAGATCGTTTCAAGTTCCCTAAAATTATATATGGACGTTCGGTCTTTGTCCATAAGCTATAGGCATCAATGTCATCACCAATGGCCTTTTCAAAAACGAATACACCACTTTTTTCGATAAGAAATAATAAGTCGTCATTTGTATCAGGTCTTAACCCTAAAAAGTCTCGAGCCAGATTTGCTACATGAGCGATCTGTGTGTCTCTTTTTTCATCTGTTTGCTGTAGATAATTAATGACACTATTTCTTAATTGAATAATTTTTTTTGAAGGAAGAACCAACTGATAAGCTAAATAATTAATTAGGCTGTCAAGAAATTCAACGTGCTTAGCTTCGGTCTGAGTTTTAGCCATTAAGTTAATAACTTTAGATCGATAAGCAATGTGCATCAGTGGTATCGTGTCTTTTTCGATGTATTTAGATAATATATCTGGTTGATAAAAATATGTGCTTTTTACTTTAAATAACCGCTTTAATTGATTGATTGTTTGTAACTTTGGGGTTGTGTAGTTGTTTTCATATTGCCATATGGCTTGTTCTGTGATCTCTAGTTGCTCAGAGAGCTGTTTGCGAGAATAGCCATATAGTATTCTTAAGTTTGATAAGTTCTCACCTATAAACACTAAGCTCTCCTCCCTCTTTAAAAATTGCCTTTTGAGTCTTAATTACTTGCCTTGTTTCTTTATCTAAGATTCCTATATCAAAAGCGGCTGGGTCAATAATATCATGTTCTTGTTCAGGTGCTATAATGCTACGCTCTTCATCTGTTAGTTCAGCACCTGCTATATATCTAGATAAGTCTTCAATTTCGTATGCGATGTTATTTTGCGGATTTGGAAGGTAATGAATTATCTTTGAAATTTGCAGGGCTTTATCAATTTCATATGTTAGAATGTGGAACTCATCATACTCCTTTTTTAGGTTTTGAAGATCCTCATTAGCATGTTGTTCACTTACAAAAAATGAAAGTTGTTGTGTATTTTCAACTCTGTTTATCTTTGCGATGTCAGGGAAGTCTACGCTGTTATTTATTTGGGAAAGTTCATGTAAGTATGTTCTTTTAGTGCCCGTTCTATTAGTACTAGTTGGTAAAGTAGCGTAAGAAAAATTATCAGGATTGAAATAATGAGCATTTTTTTATTATTTGTAATTCTGAATGAATAATATTAATTTACAACAAAATAATTAAAATATATA
>JBNJFJ010000105.1:0-6349 GCA_051746745.1 Bacillota bacterium
AAAAACACCCCTCGATCAAGTGACCGAGAGGTGAATGAGGGGTGTATAAATATTGGTTAATAGGTTTTAACTAGCTTAACGTATTCTGTAAAATGATGCGACGGCTCGTGATTAGCCTTTCACTGAACCAGCCGCAATCCCTTCAACAATCCGGTTACTTAAGAAGAAGAAGGCAAGTAAGATCGGGATAATACTGATCATCAATGTTGCCCCAATCGCGCCCCAATCGGTTAAGTATTGACCAATAAAGTTCTGAATACCAACGGTTAATGTCTTATATTTATCTGATGAGATAAATGTATTCACAAAGACGAATTCGTTCCAGTTATAAATCATATTAATAATGATCGTTGTAGACATAATTGGTTTTGTCATTGGTAAGATGATTTGGAAAAACATCCGGTGAATCGAACAACCATCCATAACCGCCGCTTCTTCAATCTCACGTGGTAAGGTACGGTAAAAGCCCATAAGAATCATAATGGTGAGCGGCATATTATACGCCGTATACGCCAAGATAATCGATAATGGATTATCAATTAAGTTCAGTTCACGATAAAACTGAAATAGTGGCACAAGGGTTGAGTGAATCGGAATCATATACCCAACCATGAACAGTAAGAGGACAGGTCCACTTAACTTCCACTTCATCCGGGTAATCGCAAAGGTCACAAAACTTGCGAGAATGACCGTTAGGATCACGGATGTTGCGGTAATAAATACACTGTTAAAGAAGTATTGACTAATGTTTCCGTCAATCCATACCCGTGCATAGTTTTCAAATAACCAATCTTCCGGTAAAGCAAATGGTGAACGCCCGAAAATCTCTGAGTTCCCTTTCAATGAGAAGAAGAAGAGCCAGACGAGCGGATAAATTTGAAACACGGCGATGATGCCTAGAACTATATATAATAAGCCCATGCCTAATTTTCTTGATGGTGATTTTTTAGTGTCTGCCATGTGTCTAAACTCCCTTCTTAATATTGAATGTTGTCATTTTTAGACGCGGTTAATTTTTGAATGATAAACGTTGTTAAAAGCGCAAGGACAAGTAAGGCAAAACCAATCGCACTACCATAACCGAAGTTATTAATACCAAAGGCTTGTTTGTACATGTAGGAGGCAATAACTTCACTGGCACCGTTCGGTCCACCGCCAGTCATAACGTAGATCAAGTCAAAGTATTTCAGTGATCCTACAATCGCTAACACAATCGTTGTTTTAATCACACCTGAAATAAGTGGCACTTTAATCTTATACGCAATCTGAAGTGGGGTTGCCCCGTCAATTTCAGCCGCTTCAATCAGTGAAGCTGGAATCCCTTTTAAGGCTGCGCTATAAATAATGATATAAAAGCCGGCATATTGCCAAACGATCGCAATAAAGATCGCTATAAGTACCGTCTCACGCTGCGCGAGCCAAGCGGGTGGTGAGTCGACTCCTAGTGTTGTCAGTAAGCTGTTTAACATCCCGTTATTCGGGTCATAAATTTTAATCCATAACTGCGCAATCGCAACCGATGAAAGTAACATCGGAATGAGGTAAATCTTTCTCAATGTTTCCCGTCCTTTAATCTTCGCTGACAGTACTAAAGATACCGCAAGGTAGATAATCAGTGCTGCGGTTGAGAAGAAGGCAAGGAAGAATGAGTTACGTGCACTGTACCAAAACGTATCGTCTGATAACAGTTCAATATAGTTGTCAAGACCGATAAAAGTCATGGCACCAATACCGTTCCAATCCATTAAGCCGTAATAACCGGTTAAGATAATGGGAATGTAGACAAGCCCTGCGAGTAGAATGAGTGATGGTAAGACATATAAGGCAATGACTTTCTTATTCGACATCACTTTATCCATAGTAACAACTCCCTTCATTTGTATCGATTCTATTGATGTATCGTCTTTTAACACGTCGATGTTTCATTTACATCGCCCGAGTTTTTTATCTTTCAATTTAATTAATAACATTAAAACAATCTTTTTAGTCGGATATAAAAAGCATCCGTCATTGGTGAATGAGACGAAGGGCCGTTTTGGCCCAACGCATCGTTCACTAAAAGCTTTCGTGTTACTTTTTTTATTCATTCATAGATTCTTTGTGTTTCTTTATCTTTCGTGTTGTTGGATCATTGTTGTGTAAAAAATCGTTACTCTGCTCGAAGTGCTTCTTCATGATTTTCAGCAAATTCTTCTGGTGTCACTTCACCCATGAAGAGCGCTTGGATCATGTTTAAGTGAACATCTGCCGCAGATGCTGACATTTGAACATCGGCATACAATGTTAAGTTAGACGCTTCGTTTAAGTCGTTTAAGATATCAATGTACATTTGTGGTAAGTCTAGTTCGGCTGTGTCTACCGCTGTTGCTGGAATCACACCGGCGTTTTGGACAGACATTTCGCCCCAACGCTCAACGAAGTATTCAACAAACGCTTTCGCATCGTCTTTAACATCTGAGTTTTCAGCTACGAATAGACCAACACCAGGACCACCGACATAGCTATTAATGTCACCAGCGCCGCCATCAACGGCTGGGAACTTGAAGTAGCCAATTGAATCTCTGAATTCTTGTGGATTGTCTTCATTTGTTGTCCATTCTGGTAAGTCCCAAGTCGCCATTAAGTACATCGCTGCTTGTTCGTTAATGAAGTAACCTTTCGCTTCATCGTTACCTAAACCATTCGTTCCGTTAATGAAGGCATCCATATCAACAAGGTTTTGAATTTCTTCAGCTGCTTGTACTAACGCATCATCTGTAAAGCTAATGTCACCCTTGATCGCATCGGTAATAACTGTTGGTCCACCAATACGGTCAGCTAAGTACATGTACCACATAGAACCTGTCCACGCGTCACGGTTACCAAGTGTAATTGGTGTCACGCCAGCGTCAGATAATGTCGTAATAGCTGTTTTCATTTCTTCTAATGTTGTTGGTACTTCTACACCATGTTCTTCGAACATCGCTTTGTTGTAGTAGACCGGTGTAATGTTTAACTCAAGTGGTAAACCATATGTTGACCCGTCTACCGCATACGCTTCTGTTGTACCAGGTACAAATGAATCTGAGATAATGTCAGTAAGGTCCGCGAACATGTTTCCGCTTACATATGGGTCTAAGAAACCGCCGCCCCAAGTCATACCGACATCTGGTAAGTCGTTACTTGAACCTAATACGCTTAACTTTTCTTTGTACTGTTCGTTACCTAAGATCTCCATCTCAACGGTAACACCTGCATTTTCTGCTTCAAACTCATCCACAATCGTTTGAACGATCATGTTGTGTTGTTTTGAGCTACCTTCAGGCCAGAGGTGCATAAAGTCAATCACAACTTCTTCATCGCTTGATTCTTCGCCTGATGAGTCATCACCATTTGACGTGTCATCACTCGATGTGTCTTCGTCACCACCACAGGCAACAAGTGCAAATACTGTGAACAAGAGTGCCACGAACAATAAGAATTTTTTCTTCAACATAATTTTTTACCCCCTAAGGAATTTGGTTTGTCTTACAGTTACTAATTTATCACGGGGCGCACTGATTCGTAAGGGAGTAGGTTATAGCGAAAAGTCCACTATTTTTAGAAAGCGTTTACATACTCTTCCGATACGCCCCTGGTGTTGTCTCTTCAAACTCACGGAACACTTTATTAAAGTATTTTGGGGTTTGATAGCCCACGGTTTCAGCGATTTCAGTAACATTCATATCGGTGGTGAGTAGGAGGCGTTTGGCTTGTTGGATCCTGACTCGGGTCAAATATTCAACGAAAGATATTTTCAGTTCATCTTTAAATAGTGTACTTAAATAACTTGGATTAAGGTGAACGACACTGGCAACAACTTTTAACGTGAGTGCCTCGCCGTAATGGCTATCAATATAATCCATCGCTTCTTTAATCGAGCGGCTAAACCGGTGTTTCTCTTCATTTAATCTAACAATCGATTCATCGACATAACTTTCAATCAACGTTTGTTTCGCTTGTTTTTCTTGGTCAATCAACGCTTGGTCAACGGTTTGAATCAGTTCGTCCTTACTGACCGGTTTAACAATGTAGTTGACGACATTCAGTCTGAGCGCTTCTTTAGCGTAATTAAAGTCAGAATACGCACTAACGATAATGACCGCTGGTTCTTGTTGTTGCTTTTTTAACGCTTGAACCAGTTCTAAACCATTCATCTCGCGCATTTCAATGTCAGTAATGAGTAAATGAACCGGATGACTGAGTACATAGGCTTCCGCTTCTTTTGCCGTTTCAAAACAAACGAGGGTATGGGCCCCTTCAAAATGACGGGTTAACGTCCGTTTAATCCCTTCACGTGCCCGTGGCTCATCGTCGACAATAACTAATGTTTTTTCTTCCATTTTATTTACTCCCCTTTGTCATGATTATGTTCGATTGGTAACGTGAACGTGATGATCGTCCCTTCCCCTTCGGTTGAGTGAATCGTTAAACTTTCTGCCGCTTGTTTATTGTAGTAAAGCTCTAACCGGTGTTTAATATTCGATAGTGCCATGCCGGCCCCTTCTGTCTTTAACGTAAACCCAGTATCCATCGACGCTTGCACTTCCTGCAGGCGCGCGTCACTCATTCCGAGTCCATTGTCTTTCACCGCAATGACTAAGTCAGTGCCTCGTTTCGTGATGGATAATGTTACTTCGCCGTCGGTGGCTTTTTCATTCAAGCCATGCATGACCGCATTTTCAATAAACGGCTGAATCAATAGTTTCGGAATATCAATGGCTAACAGCGTGTTGTCAATGTCCGTCTTAAAACTGAACCGGTCACCAAACCGCATCTTCATCACCGTCATATAGTCCGTTAAGTGATTCACTTCTTGTTTAATACTGACCCATTCATCACCGTCTTTTTTGGCAATCGTATAACGAAACAGATTCGACATACTCATCACCATATCCGCGAGTTCTTCTTCTCCCTTTTCATCCAGTGACCAATACAAGGCATTTAATGTATTGAATAAGAAATGCGGATGAATTTGAGCTTGAAGTGCTTTTAATTCTGTTTGACTTTTGACGAGTTCTTTTTCATAGACCATCTTAATTAAGTAATTCGTTTCTTCTACGAGTTGGTTATACGTACTGTTTAATTGATTGATCTCAATCGATGAGAGACTATTTGGTGATTGTGACAATAACCCGACATGGGTTTTCTTCATCGCTTGGGTTAAGGTCATAATTGGTTTTGTGATATAGGTGGATAAGCCAAATGAGAAAATAAAGAAGACCAATACGCCGACGGCCCCACTCATTAAGATAATCGAGAGTAAAAATGATGTGTCTTCGGTTAGCCGTTCAACCGGTGTCAACATGGTAACACTAAACCCGGTCTCACGTGATGTTTCGGTTTGGACGACATAATCGTCTTGAAAGACGGCTTCGCCTTCAGTATTCATTAAGTCATCCAGTCCTTCTCGGTTCGAAGAACCGATAATCACCTCATTCGGCGCTCTCACAATCGTGTAATGATTGTCTGCCGTCACGAGCGGTCTAAAATATGTGCGCATCATCCGGACGAGCATATAGCCCCCATTGTCAAATTGGCCATCGAGTAAACTGATCCGGCGCATAAATAAAAAATAATTCCGGTCGGTTGGGTCTTCACCGATAAATACGAGTTCGCCCTTACGGTCGTCAACTTCTCGAATTAAGTCAATCGAGACTTGGTCGTCTAAATGAGGCCCATCGAGTGGAATCAGATTGACATAGTCCGGGGTATAAAGATCCACCCGGTAAAAGCCATCGGCATTTGCTTGAATCCGGCTAACGACACTCGACAGTCGTTGACGTTCAGTGAACACCGGAAACTGGCCGGCTTTATGGTCAAATAAGAGATCTTGGACATAGTCATTGGTAAGGATTTGTTTACTGACTAAGTTGATTTGTTCAATCAGGCCGTCATAACGAGCCATCGTTTCTTTTGTCGTTTGATCGATTTGCCGTTCGGCATTATCCGTCAGCGTGTCACTGACTTGTTTAAAAATAATCCCACCGACGATAAATAACACAATCATCATTGCCAGTAAAAAGACCGCTAATAATTGATTACGTAGTGTGTTCCACTGCTTAAAACGTGACACAAAATCCCCCCTTACATCGTTTCTTTACTAAACCGCTTACAAAAGTGGTTCTTCTATCTTATCAGCGTACGCCGTGTTTGTCTATCCACTAAACAAACACCTAAGGTTTACCTCCCGGCCGACTCTTTGTATAATGAAGCATGAGGTGACAAGATGTTAAAAAAATATTATACAATTAAACCGTACGGACAAACAGAGATTGAGATTCAAAAATCGCGCTTTATCGCTCACGCCAAGCGCTGCGAAACGGAACAA
>JBNJFJ010000106.1:0-6163 GCA_051746745.1 Bacillota bacterium
CGTTGTGACCCGTTATTTTGGTGGTATCAAACTCGGGGCTGGTGGTCTGATTCGGGCTTACTCAACGAGCGCCAAAGAAGCGATTGATTCAGCCGGTGTCGTTTTGCGTAAACAAGTACAAAAGCTTGACGTGACCGTTGATTATCCCCTCCTCGGTAAACTAGAAAACGAGGTGCGGCAAACAACGTATATCATAGAATCAATTGATTACTTAGAAAAAGTGACCGTTCATTTAGCAGTCGAAACAGATGAGGTTGATACTTGCAAAAACTGGATCGTAAACTTAACGAGTGATCAAGCCGAGATAACGGAAACAACACAAGCCTATATTGAAGTGCCTGTTTAAGGCCTTTAATATAGGCTTGTTTAGTATTAGCGCCGTTTTCTTAAAAAGGCGATCGTGACGATCAGAATGACCGCAAATAAACTGCCAACACTATCTAAAAACACATCCCCAATGTAAGGGGTACGGTTCGGGGTTAAACTTTGATGCCATTCATCAAAGCCAGCATAGATCACTGACAATAGATAGCTAAACAGAAGTATTAGTTGAAGGTCTAAGTTGGTTGTCTTTTTAAACGCGTAGATAAATAATAACGTTAACGTAAAGAAGACAAAGACGTGCGCGCCTTTGCGGATGAAAAATTCGACAAAACTTTCGATCCCGAGACTGGCCACACTGATTTCTGAGTTGTGATAAGTAAAGTTGACTCGGTCAACAAACGGCTCAACAACGGATAAGTCAAATCGGGCGGTGAGGGCGGGTTTTAAGTCTTGGCGTTCGTATGGTGTTGCTGAAAATAAGAAAATAATGCCCATCCAGATGACCGGCAACGACCAGATGACGATTTGTTTTAGGCGGATCTTTCTGTATTCACTCAAGAACATCACCTGCTTTCGATATTTTTTTAGCACCTTTAGTGCAGTGGAGGGAAGATATTTGCTATACTAATAGTATGATGACTGGATATGTCGCTTAAGTAACGGTAACACAGACATCTGTCGATATTTTAACATAGGTGACTCACCATTAGGTGAGTAAAATAAAGGAGATGACAATATTTTGAGAAAATTAGCTTGGCTCGTGTTAGTGACTGGCCTTATTTTATTTGGTGTTGGGGCGTTTCAATACGTGTCCACGATGCAAAAAGAACAACAAGCCACAAATGAAGCCCATGAATTACTGGCCAAATCAAGAGAAACACCGATAGAAGACCGTGAGGTGTTACGCCATACGTTCACCCCTGAAACAGGCGAGACAGTTGGCTTACTCGGGATTGATAAAATTGACGCATCGATTCCGATTGTGGAAGGCACAGACCCAGAAGAGTTAGAAAAAGGGGTTGGACATTACGCGTCGACGAAATACCCTGGAGACAATAGTCAAATTCTTTTCTCCGGACACCGTGATACGGTCTTTACTCGCTTAGGTGAAGTCGAAGTCGGCGATATTATTTCAGTCGAGTTGCCTTACGGCACCTTTAATTATGAAATGGTCTCCAGTAAGATTGTCGATGCCGATGACCGTACGATTATCCAGCCTCAATTAACAGAAGAAGAACTAGTCATTTCAACGTGTTACCCGTTTGGTTATATCGGAGATGCGCCTGACCGTTATATTCTATATGCCAAACCCGTTAACCAGACAGAGGAGTGAAGGTGATGAAAAAAGTTGTGCTACTAGTATTAATGAGTCTCGTTAGTTTGATTGGCTGTTCGGAAGAAACGATTGAACCGCTTGACCCGGCGGAAGACTTAAACGCTTATATCGCTGCCTGGGAAGCGCTTGACTTTGGCGCGATGGAGGAAGCTGTCACCGTTAGTGATGAATCCGTCGTCGCGCTTACTGACTTTACTGACCAATATGAAACAACTTATGACACGCTTGGTACAACAGAGGTATCAGTCGACATTAAAGCATCACCCGAACTGATGCGTGACACTGACAGTGAGGAATATGTCGTCGATACGAATACTTACAGCTATACCGTAGCTGTCACTCAAGATACTGTCGCTGGTGATTATCAGTATGACACAGACATCACCCTTTCACCTGTTATAGAGACGATTGATGAGATCGAACAAGTGACTGACTACCAAATCATCTGGGATGAAGGCTTGATTATTCCACCGCTCACAGGTGGCGGGGAGATTAAACAAATCGTGACCGAGCCGATTCGCGGGAATATCTTTGACCGTAACGGGGAAGCACTAGCCGTGAACGGTGAAATGCGTGAAATCGGTGTCGATACCGGCCGCTTTGTTAACCGGGCGACAGAGATTGAATTTATCAGTAAAGCACTTGATATGACGGTTGACCAAATTGAGTCTACCTTATCACAGTCATGGGTCAAAGACGGTCTATTTATCCCGCTCAAGCGCGTCTCCGTTACTGAAGAAGAAAAACTTGCGCAATTAAATGACATTCCAAGCGTCTTATCAACAGCCAGTTATGGCCGGGTCTATCCAGAAGGTGACATCATGAGTCACCTCGTCGGTTATGTCGGGTCCGTAAACGCTGAAGACTTAGAAAATGATACCGACGGGATATACTCAGATGGTGATATGATTGGAAAACGCGGGATAGAATACGTGTTTGAACAACAGCTCCGCGGCGAGGATGGGATTCGTCTCGTTGTCGAAAAAGATGGGAATCGGACCGGTATTGTTGAACAAGCACCAGTAGATGGTGAAGACATTCATCTCACGATTGACCGCAAGGTCCAAGCGGCGTTATTCAATCAATTTGTTGATGGGGATGCGGGTCATGCGGCAGCGATTGACCCAAAAACAGGTGAAACGTTAGCGCTCATCTCCTACCCATCTTTCGACCCGACCTTATTTACTGAAGGGATGTCACAAGAGGTGTATGATACGCTCACGAACGACCCTCTGACACCACTGTTAAATAGATTTCAAAGTACGTACAGTCCAGGATCTGTTTTTAAACCGGTCACCGCGATGATTGGTTTAAATACCGGCGCCTTTACACCGACCGATACGTTAGAGATTGATGGCTATACGTATAACCAACCGTCTTTCGGTAATTACGAAGTAAGACGGGTATCACTCAGTGATGGGCCAGTTGATTTACATGATGCCTTAGTTAGAAGTGATAATATTTATTTCGCGAGACAAGCGTTAAACATTGGTGCGAGTGACTTTATAGAGACGAGTCAGTTACTCGGATTTAACAACGAAGCTTATACGTTCAGCTACCCAATCAGACAAAGTCAAGTCGCGACTGATGATGCGATTGATAACGACGTCTTACTAGCTGATACCGGCTACGGACAAGGCCAAGTCCTCGTCAGCAGTCACCATTTAGCGATGATGTATACGCCACTGTTTCATAATGGGAATATGATGACACCGGTTATTTTAAAAGACGACACAGCCACTGTTTTAAGTGAACAAATCATCACTGAAACAGATGTCACAGCTCTAAGACAAGCGTTATATGATGTTGTACAAAACGGCACGGCCACCGTGGCCAAGTCTGATCTAGTGACCTTAAGTGGAAAAACAGGAACAGCTGAATTAAAACAAACAGCGACGTCAGACAATCAACAAGAAAATGGTTGGTTTGTCGGTTATGACGATGAGTCGCGTTATCTGATGGCAATGATGGTCGAGAGCGTTGAATCAAAAGGTGGGAGTCGTTACCCGGCTGAAAAAGTTAGACAAGCATTTGAAGCTCTGATTGATTAAAGAATAGAAACCAACCTAACAATCTTAAAATAGGTTGGTTTCTATATGTTTTAATAGGTGATTCATCATGCATCGAAGCCAGATCGTAAAAAAATTATTAAATGAAGGAGGTGCTAGAATGAACGTGTTAAAGATGTTTACAGGAAGACGCGTACTAAAGACGATGATTGCGGTATTTTTAACGGCGCTCGTTTGTCAGGCGCTAAATATCCCCGCTGTTTTTGCGGTTATGACCGCTATTGTCACCATCGAACCTACTGCGGAAGATTCCATTAAAAAAGGCTTGGTAAGATTCCCCGCTTCTGCGATTGGTTCTTTTTATGCGGCAACGTTCTTTTATTTTTTTCAGATTTCGCCGTTTTCATATGCCTTAGCTGCAAGTTTTACCATTGTGACATGCTACAAATTAAAATTATTTGATGGATTACTCGTTGCGACATTAACGTCGGTTGCTATGGTATATGTCATTGATGGTAGTCCCATTGATGAGTTTTTTATTCGCCTGCTAACGACAACCATTGGTTTAACTGTATCAACACTTGTTAACTTATTTATTTTTCCAGCCAACTACATGAATCAAATTGAAGCGACTTTTAATAAGGCACTGCTAAAAGCGAGTAAAGACTTAGAAATTTTCGCATATAGCTTGAAACATGCCCAACTTGATCAAGTCGCTGTAAAAAGTGAGGCGACGTTTCAATCGTTTCATTTACACGTTGAAAAAATCGAACAATTATTAACGTATCAACAAAAAGAAGCACATTATCACACAAAAGCATTTAAAAGAGAAACAGATACAACTAATTACACGAAAAAATTACATATGTTAAAACTTATCCACTATCATATCGGAAATTTAACTACGCCTTTGCATACTGAAATAACTTGGGATATTTCCATCATTGAAGAGATTGACGCTGTCATTATTGATTTGCGTAGGGTAATAGAACATCGGGATCAACCTTTCATTCATGTACTTGATTCTTTATCCAAGCGCCTCATTACCTTATTTAACAACGCAAAGCATTGTCAAAGAGAGGCGCTTTACCTAAAAGAAGAAACGGTCATCCTTTATGAACTTATTCAATTAACTGAGCTAGTGAAACAATATAAGCAATGCCATAATTGACTAGCATCCACGGCAACACCCCATGACTGAAGTCACGAGGATTAGTCGTGATTTATCAAAAAACAAGCATCCATCAATTCGGATGCTTGTTTTAGTCTACAGTTTTACCATATTTGTTGTTTTGCTATTTTATACTTGTTTAAATATTTTGTTTAATGTCCGCTTCTTCAGTTAATGCATCTACTTTCTCTTGGAAAGCTTGTTGTACTTTTGATTGTTCTAACTGCATCACAATTTGTTCTTCTACTTCTTCGAGTGGTGGTAAATCATCTGATTGTTCACCAAGCATGCCGTAATATTCCTCGACCTCTTCATCTGTCACTTCCCCAACTTCTACCGCTTCATCTAAATAAGCTTGTTGCGTCAGTTGTGTTTTAAGTGATGCTTTAAAACTTTCTTCCGTATAAGCTAATTGATTCAGTGCTTGTTGGTACTCTTCATCTGTTTCAAATTGGCTTTTCGTTTGTTCTAGTGCCTCGTCTATATCTGCTTCAGTAATCTCAATGCCTAATGATTCTGCGTCTTGTTCGACAAGGGTATTGCTTTGCAGTGTTTGAACCGTTTGTTGTTTTAACATATCTTTATCTGAAGCATCTTGGTTATTTTGAAGTAAATAACGCTTCGTGTCAATATAAGCCGTATTATAATCTTCACCTAAAACTTCTTCACCATTAATTTCTAACACAACGTCATCGGTCGCCATTTTTTCATCGTCAGATATATCAATATCTAAACCGGCTTGCCCTTCTGAATCTACTTCTGATTCAGTTCCTGACTCATCACCAGTTTCTTCTTCAGTTGGCTCTTCTTCTTGGTCACTCTCATCTGCTGCGTCATTCGAACAAGCGATAAGTACTGTTGTCGTTAATAATAAACCTAAAATTAATTGTAATGTCTTTTTCATGTGTAAAACCACCCTTTAGTTAAATTGTAAGAAGCTCTTGCTTCATCACGTGTCCTATTACAACATAGTCAAAAAGCGAGTGCAACTGTTTCACCATAGTTCCACACTTTTTACATATCAGTGTCATCGCTTTGTTATTTTCATCATTTAACGCACTTCCGAAAGAAGTCTCCCTCTTCAAGCGTATGAAGGGCGTAGTCCAACGGTAAGGGGGATATGAATGTCGGTTGGGCGACAGCCCAAAGGCTTTTTATTTTGTCTTTTTTCTCAATATGGTATAATCAATCTTATTAAATATAAGGATTGATATAAAAATGAAGTTAGACAGTAACAATCATTCAGTATTTTTGATGCATTACCATCTTGTGTTAGTTGTGAAGGATCGAAGAAAAGTAATAGATGATACGATTTCGGATTAT
>JBNJFJ010000107.1:0-6065 GCA_051746745.1 Bacillota bacterium
GCTACCAATGATCCGAACTTTTCAGGTGCGAAAGCCCTTATTTTCTTATTATTAACGTGTGGTATTTATGGTTTCTTTTGGTATTATGTCGTCGGTCAAAAAATGGCAGACATGCAACGTCAACATAACATGTTAATTAAAGATAATGGTGTGTTATATATCGTGTTAGCCATCTTTGGATTTGGGATTATTTCTGATGCGATTATTCAAGCAGAAATGAATAAATTTGTCGGTGTTGTATAAGAAAGGAGGAGGGGACGAATGAGACATTATCTGAAGAAAATCGATAAGCGTGTGTTGATTGGATTAGGTGTTGTTGGCGCCGGTGTTTTTTATTTAAAAGTATTATCACCGACGTTTAACATACACATACCTTGTCCGTTTAAACACGTTACCGGTTTTGATTGCCCAGGTTGTGGGGTCACTAGGTTGTCACTTAGCCTATTAGAAGGTGATCTGTATCAAGCCTTTCGATATAATAGTCTTATCTTCGTTCTCTTGCCTTTATTTGTACTCTATTATTACCTATCAGCAAAAGGGAAAAAGCAGTCAAGTGAGGCGGTCTTATACGGAATGCTCGTTATGACCATCCTCTTCGGTGTGCTGCGAAATACGCCGATGTTTAGTTTTCTTGCGCCGACAACGATCTAACATGCGACCGCCTAACCAATCGGTTTAGGTGGTTTAATTATTTAAAAAAGAAGGTCAGTCTAATGGTCCCCTTTGTCTTATCAATGATTTTTTTACTCACACTTATCCTTATTTGGTACCATGATACCTTTAGCGTTAAGCGTCAGCTTGTTTCAGTAACATTACCTCACATCACGTCACCTCTTAGAATCTGTCAATTGACAGATCTTCATGGTCATATGTTTAAAGGCTCTATTTCGTTATTAATTCAATGCATCACAGACGACCATCCTGATGTAGTTGTCTTGACGGGTGATATGATTGACCGTAAAACAAAATCTTTCAATGACGCCCTTCATTTAAGTGCACAACTCGCAACACTTGCACCTGTATACTTTGTGATGGGCAATCATGAGGTCAGTCATCCAAGACAAAGCACCTTTCTTCAAGCATTAACAGACGTAGGTGTAATCGTCTTACACAATACGTCTGTTAAGCTTCATCACCAAACGGATGTGATTCATTTATGCGGTGTTGGTGATGCTTCATCATATGACGCCGACTTATCACGTACCTTTTCAGATGTTCCTGCGACTGAAGCTATGATTTTGTTATCTCATACGCCCGATATCGTGGACCAACTAACAACGGAACCGGTGACCCTCATTTTAAGCGGTCATACGCATGGTGGGCAAATCCGTTTACCCTTTATCGGTGCCGTGATTGCACCAGGACATGGTTTGTTTCCAAGGCGCACAAAAGGGTTGTATCCGCTTGCCGATAAGCGTCAATTATACATTGATAGCGGTCTAGGCATGAGTCGGATCCCAGTCAGGTTTTGTAATCAAAGTCAATACAGTGTGATCGATCTTCGACCGGAAGAAGAATGAAACATGATAGATTGTCAAGCGCTAAATTCCGTTAAAATTTTTCTTTATGTGTTTGGCGTTGGTCTGTCAGTCTTTATGGTCTAAAAATATTTTTTGGTAGAACCAGCTATGACTTTTTACCCTCTACAATCAATATCTATGTTGTTATAATATTAGGGATGTCTATATATAGTATATATTTCAGGAGGCGATACTGTGTCAGAATTATTAACAGAGATTTATGGTGAGTTAAATAAAACTCCTTTTCAAGTATTATTACAGCTCGATCGTTATACGGTAAAAGAGATGGATGTATCAAAGTTAAATATTGGTAATGTTGTCGTAGCGGTATACGATGAATCAATCCCAGAATATCCGCAAAAAGATTTTGGACGTGTGATTGAGATGGACAATCAGACGGTGACATTTATCGGAGAAGTATCAAACCAAACCTTGACAGTGCCACGTCGTCATGTGACGATTCCACTTGATTATAAATGGTCAGATTCTGTCGAACGTTACGTCCTAGGTGCGATGTCAATTGAAGAAACTTACAAACATCAAGATTTAGATGCATTTAAAGGTCGTATGTACGATAGTTTATATAAAGAAAAAATCGTTCCCGGTGGCCGTGTTCAGGCGTCGATGGGGATTTATGAAAAGTACGGGAAGCAGTATGATTTAACAGCTTATAACTGTTATGTCCTGCCGAATCCGAAGGATTCACGTAAAGGCATTATTAATGGCTCACTTTCTGAAATGACGGAGATTATGTCACGTGGGGGCGGGGTCGGTCTTGCCTTATCAACTCTTAGACCGCGCAATGCTCGTGTGTACGGTGTTAACGGCATTTCTTCAGGCTCCGTCAGTTGGGGCGGACTGCTTAGCTATGCGACCGGGCTTATTGAACAAGGTGGTAGCAGGAAGGGCGCGTTAATGTTGCAATTACATATCTCGCACCCGGATATTTTTGATTTTATTACGATTAAACGTGAAAGTGGTAAAATCACCAACGCCAATTTATCTGTTCAAATCACAAAAGAGTTTATGGAAGCAGTAGAGAATGATGCCGATTGGCACCTGATCTTCCCAGATACGCGCCATGAAGCTTATGACGAAGATTGGGCCGAGAAGTATCAAGATATTCATGACTGGCTAGAAGATGGTCTACCGGTTGAAATTTATCAAACGGTTAAAGCAAGAGAACTTTATGATTTAATTATAGAATCAGCTCACGCATCCGCCGAACCAGGTGTGATGGTTTATGACCATATGAATGATGGTTATATGCCAAGTACGCAACAGTTGATTCCTTTAGAAGGGACACAAATGTATCAGCTTGACCCAGAATCGTTGAAGAAAAAACGCGCGGCAACACCATGGAACAATACGTACTACTATCAAAAGAACGTGTCTTCAAATCCATGCGGTGAACAACCGCTTTGTGGTAATGGTATTTGTAACTTGATTCATATCAATCTCGCAGAGTTCTTTAATAAAGAAACGAAGGATGTTGACTGGGATGACTTAAAACAAGCCGTGGCCGACGCGATTCGTTATGCCGATGATGTGATTGATTATACGGTCTATTTCCGCGAGGAAAATGAACGGGTACAAAAAGAACAACGCCGGATTGGTATGGGTACGTTAGGACTCCATGACTTATTAATTGATTTAGAATTACGTTACGGTTCAGATGAATCAATTGCGTTTATTGATCAGCTCTATGCCTTTATTAAAAACAGCGCCTACGAAGCCAGCGCGAAATTAGCCGAAGTCCGTGGACGCTTCCCGAAATATGATGAAAAAATCTTAGAAGCACGCGTACCAAAGAGCTTGGATAATGAAGTGAAAGCACTTATTAAAAAGCACGGTTTACGCAACTCACATCTATTAACCCAAGCACCAACCGGAACAACGGGCACAAAAACGGGGAGTGAGGGCTATAGCCGCTCAACCGGTGTGGAACCTTTCTTCTCAATTAAATGGGAACGTGAAAGTCGCCTCGGTAAAACAATTGATTATTTAGGTAAAGCAAAAGATTACCTCGAGCGCACTGGTGAGAAAGTCTTACCCGATTACTTTGTCTCTGCGATGTGTGTTGAAAAAGACGGAACACCAAAAATTACGCCGAAAAATCACGTTGATGTGCAAGCGGCTATTCAAAAGCATAATGACTCAGCGATTAGTAAAACATGTAACGTGCCAAATCACTTTACTGTTGAACAAACAAAAGAGCTGTATAGTTACGGGATCCAAAAAGGGGTCGTTGGTTTAACGATTTACCGTGATGGTAGCCGTGATACTCAAGTATTACGCAGTGTGAGTGAGGAAGAAGATCAAGTAGAAGAAGTCACCGTATCACCTGCCCAAGCGATTACGTTTGAAGATGATGATCGTGAATTCACCTCAGCTAAATTTTATAAGCGCCCAACGCGTCTGATCGGTGAAACGATTAAATCTGCGACACCATTCGGTAAAATGTACGTGACCGTTAATCGTCATCCGCAAACGGACTTAATTGAGGAGGTCTTCCTTAACTTAGGAAAAACAGGGGCAGATATCTCAGCGATTGCCGATGGTCTAGCGATTGCTTTAACAGGCTTACTAAGCCCACGTATTGCCAACTTGACCCAACAAGAAAAAGTGAACTGGATTATTAAGAAATTTAATGGTATTAAAGGTCAAAGTGCGGTTGGGTTTGGTAAAAATCAAATTGAATCTTTACCGGATGCACTTGCGAAAGTATTGATGCAACTAGGGGAAGATAATGAAACAACGGTGGATGTACCGGAAGCAATGAGTAAATTCTCAAGTGGTTCAGTAGATATTTGTCCGAGTTGTGGACAATCAACGTTTGTTAAACAAGACGGTTGTACAACTTGTCTTACTGATTTAGGTGGCTGTGGCTACTCTAAGTGTTAATGTAATGTAATAAGTACGTGAAGGATAACTGATAAATAAAGGAGGATGATCGCCTACTAAATTGGCGATTATCCTCCTTTTTTCTGTGTGTCACTGCCGTCATGTTTTTCCCTATTCCGAAGCCTCAGATTCACTAAGTGATGACGGCGTTTCGTGTGTTTCATTTCCAATGACTTTCACATGAAGGTTAAATACAATGGCTTGGCCAATGTTGTAGTTTTGTGGTTCAAAATGTATCCCGGAAATACCCGTTGTTTTTGAGTGTGAGCTAATCTCTTTTAGTGCCTGTAAAGAAGACAAGGTAAAAGTGGATGATTCGAAAACAGTTTTTCCTGTTTGTTTCATTGTCTCTACTAAATATTGTGTTGATTTTTTTAAAGCTTGTTGCTTGTCTTGATTCGTTAAAACGTCACTGATCTGTGTGATTAACAGACCCGCGCCAGCGCTTAGAGCAATGGCTTGCGAAAGTTTTTTCATTATCGAAACACGCCCTTTCTAATAATAACTTCATTATACCGAAAGATATATCTATTCTCGTTAGCTTTATAATTAAGAGAATTTGTAGAAAAGGCTTTTTTTCTGTTCAAAATGTATACTAGTATATAAAAAAAGTTAAAGAACATGAAAGGGGATTATTATGCGCGTCGATTTAACAAAAAAACCTTACAATTTAGATGAAGCAAGCATTAAATGGGTGAAAGATACGATTAATGGTATGTCGATTGAAGAAAAAATTGGCCAATTATTCATTAATATGGGCTCTGAACGTACCGAGGAATATTTAATAGGTGTGCTTAACAATTATCATATTGCGGGGGTAAGATATAACCCAGGAACAGCCGAAGAAGTATACGATCAAAATAAAATCTTACAAGAAAATAGTAAGATTCCATTACTCATTGCGGCAAACACAGAATCTGGTGGTAATGGTGCTTGTAAAGATGGTACTTATGTCGGTCATGAAGTCAAGATTGCGGCCACAAATGATGAGCGATATGCTTATGAAATGGGACGTATTTCAGGTGTTGAAGCAGCAGCGATTGGTTGTAACTGGAGCTTTGCGCCGATTGTTGACTTAAATCGTAACTGGCGTAAACCAATTATTTCAACCCGTACGTGGAGTGGTGATGTTGATTTAACGATTAAGATGTCACTGGCTTACATGAAAGGAATTACGGAAAGTGGGATTGCACCAGCGGCGAAACACTTCCCAGGTGACGGTCTTGATGAGCGTGACCAACACTAATCATTTAGTGTAAATGATTATTCTAAAGAAGACTGGGATGCTACTTTTGGTAAAGTATACGGTTCACTCTTTGATGCTGGCCTACCTTCGATTATGGCTGGTCACATCTCTTTACCTGAATATGTGAAGCACTTTAACCCAGATGCGACAGTTCAAGAACAAATTCTACCGGCGACATTAAATAAATATATTTTAACGGATCTTTTACGCGATGAAATGGGCTTCAACGGCCTTGTTGTGACAGATGCTAGCCACATGATGGCAATGACAGCATCAATGAAGCGTCAAGATATGTTGCCTACAACGATTGCGGCTGGTTCTGATTTATCGCTTTAGGGCGAGAAGACACCTTCCTCAAGTGCGTTAGCACTAGGTGGGTGATGAATCGCTTTTTT
>JBNJFJ010000108.1:0-5933 GCA_051746745.1 Bacillota bacterium
CAGCAATTATTTCCCTTTGCGGTAGAAGGTTCGACTTACTTTAAGATTACGGATATTTTCTTACAAACATCACTCGTGATCTTTAATAACTTACCGCTTATCTTCGTTCTCGGTATTCCGATTACCCTCGCAAAGAAAGAAACCGGGCGCGCAACCTTAACGAGTTTCATTACGTATTTAACGTATAACTACTTTATGGGGTCGACACTCAGTTACTTCGGACCAACGTTCGGTGTAGATACATTTGAAGCAGGGGCACTTGGTTTAACTGAAGTTGCCGGTGTTCTTACCCTTGATACAAACTTAGTCGGTGCGATTGTGGCGGCATCCCTTGCGGTATGGATTCACAATAAGTACTACGACAAAGAAGTACCAAACATTCTCCAAAGTTTTAAAGGAACACCGCTTGTTGTGATTATTTTATTCCCAATCACGATTTTAGCTGGTCTCATTACTTTACTCGTTTGGCCGACGGTTCAAGACGGTATTTACAGTATGCAGAGCTTTATGGTTGAAGCGGGTGGCTTTGGCGTTTGGACATTCACCTTCCTTGAACGGATCTTGATTCCTACAGGCTTACACCACTTCATTTATGGACCGGTCTTCTACGGACCTGTTGCCATCGATGGAGGAACCGTCAACTACTGGATTCAAAACTTATCAGACTTTGCCAGTTCAACTGATAGCTTAACCTCACTCTTCCCGCAAGGTGGCTTAATGCTTACTGGTATGGGTAAAACATTTGGTACAACCGGGGCAGCGATTGCGATGTACTTGACCGCTAAACCTGAAAACAAAAAGAAAGTGCTTGGTCTCTTGATTCCTGCGGTTGTCACAGCCATTCTTACCGGGATCACCGAACCGATTGAATTTACGTTCCTATTTGTGGCACCACTGTTATTCTTTATGCATGCGTTACTGTCTGCCACTATGGCAACGACACTCTATTTACTTGGCCTATCTGGTAACTTCCAAACAGGCTTTATCGATTTTATCTTCCAGAACTGGTTACCACTCGGTGCCAATCACTGGTTAATTTATGTGACTCAATTTGCCATTGGTACTCTATTCTTAGCCCTTTATGTGGTCATCTTTAGAGCATTGATTAATAAATTTGACTACAAAACGCCAGGACGTGCGGCTGATGTGTCACTAAAATCAAAAAAAGACTATAAACAGAGTAAACAAGCCGGCGAAACCGGAAAATCCGTTGACCAAGAACTCGCCGAAGGGTACCTCGCGGCACTTGGGTCAAAAGACAATATTGACAGTATTACGAACTGTGCCACGCGACTGCGTGTCAAAGTCAAGGACGTAGACCAAGTCGCAACTGATGAAGAATTTATGGATATCGGGGCTGCTGGTGTTGTTAGATCCGGTCATAACTTACAAGTCATTGTGGGCCTTAGAGTGCCACAAGTCAGGGGCACTATTGAAGATTTAATGAAGTAAGAGATAAACTTAAGCTAGACAAAAGATAGATAAAAAAGATAAAAGATCACACAAACTATTTTTAACCAATAAAGGAGACGATTTAAAATGAAAAAACACTCAATTGTTATCGCAGGCGGCGGCTCAACGTTCACACCAGGGATTGTCCTGATGCTTTTAGACAACTTAGACCGGTTACCGATTCGTCAAATTAAGTTTTATGACAATGATGAAGCACGTCAAGACATTGTCGCTGATGCGTGTGAAGTGATCATTAAAGAAAAAGCACCGGAAATTAAGGTCGTTAAAACGATTGATCCAGAAACAGCGTTTACCGATGTTGACTTTGTGATGGCACATATTCGTGTCGGTAAATACAAAATGCGAGAAATGGATGAGAAGATTCCACTTAAATACGGTGTTGTTGGTCAAGAAACATGCGGACCGGGTGGTATGAGTTATGGTATGCGTTCAATCGGCGGGGTATTAGAACTCATCGATTATATGGAACAATACTCACCCGATGCATGGATGTTAAATTACTCAAATCCAGCGGCGATTGTCGCAGAAGCGACGCGTAAGTTACGTCCGAATGCGAAAATCTTAAATATTTGCGACATGCCAATCTCAATTGAAAACTTAATGGCTCAAATTCTTGGTCTAACATCACGTAAAGAAATGCAAGTGCGCTACTACGGGCTGAATCACTTCGGTTGGTGGACATCAATCACCGACCAAGCAGGTAACGATTTAATGCCACAACTAAAAGCTCACGTAAAAGATCACGGTTATGCGGTTGATTTCTCTGATGCCGGCCAACACGTGGATAAAAGCTGGCAAGACACCTTCAAAAAAGTGAAAGACGTCTATGCCTTAGCACCTGATACGATGCCAAACACGTACTTGAAGTATTACCTCTATCCACAAGATGAAGTAGAGAAGACAGACCCAGACTACACACGTGCGAATCAAGTCATGGATGGCCGTGAGAAACATGTCTTTACCGAATGTAAACGCATTGCCGAAAACCAATCAACCGAAGGGTCAACGCTTGAGATTGACGAGCACGCATCATACATCGTCGATCTTGCTCGGGCGATTGCTTACAACACTGGTGAAAGAATGTTACTCATCGTTGAAAATAACGGGGCGATTTCAAACTTTGAGCCAACAGCGATGGTCGAAGTACCATGTATCGTCGGTAAAAATGGTCCAGAACCACTCACACAAGGTGAGATTCCTCGCTTCCAAAAAGGACTAATGGAGCAACAAGTTGCCGTTGAAAAACTTGTCGTCGAAGCTTACGCTGAAGAGTCTTACCAAAAATTATGGCAAGCACTCACACTATCACGCACGGTGCCAAATGCCCGTGTCGCTAAAGAGTTGCTTGATGATTTAATTGAAGCAAACAAAGATTTTTGGCCAACATTAAAATAATTAATCAAATCAAACCATTCACTTTCGGGCGGACGATCAACCATCGTCCGCCTGCTTTTTCTTATAGCCATTAAATATTTTAACGCTTTCATTCTTTCAATCATTCATGAATTATCCATAGTCACATCTATGTTTCTTCGCTATAATAGCACTAACTAGAAGGGGGGATTCTGAATGTTTCAAGCACTGATTCATAAACATGCGGATGACTTAACCGATAACGATTATTACATCTTAGATTATATTGAAAGACATCCTGATGAGGCGCAAAAAATGACGATCATTGCCTTAAGCGATGCTTGTATGACATCAAAGTCAACCATCTTACGACTTACTCAAAAACTTGGTTTCTCTGGTTTTAGTGAATTTAAATACTTCCTAAAAGAACATGCGCCAAAAGAAGAAAATCTGTCCGATTTATTCGAACTATCTCGTTATGATGTCGACTACACGTGCCAACTATTCGAGGAAATGGAGAAGCAACCGATCTATGAAGGTATCGATCAAGCACAGAAGCTCTATGGTTTTGCGACGGGATTTGGTCAAGAAAATGCACTGCGTGAATTAAAGCGCTATTTGTTTACCTCCGGTAAACACCTGTATCATTTACCTGCTTTGACTGAATTTCAAATGGCACTAAAGGAAATGACGCCAGCTGATTTCGTAATTTTAATTTCTTTAAGTGGTGATGTGAATCCGATTCTCAATGATTTAAAGCGCCTCAAAGCAAAAGGGATTCCAACACTCTCAATTACGAGTTTTAAAAACAATCATTTAGCCGAACACTCAACCTATCATTTGTATTACCAATCAACCGACCTCGGTACATTTAACGGTCATATGCAAAAATCATTTATCGGACTACAAGTCTTGATTGATTTACTGTTCCGCGGCTTTTTAGATTATAAGAAAAACAGCTAATGCAAATGATTAGCTGTTTTTTCTATTGCTTTCATATTCGTTAAACATGGCATTTAAACTATTTGATTGTTCCACATTACATGTCATGAGACGTATCTGATTCTGTTTGTGTGGTTAACCTGTAAGCCGTTAAATAGGCCGTTACTGGAACAATCAGTAACACCCCCATACCCGACAACAAGATGGTGACTATCTCTTGGACAAATACTTTTGCGTTTAGCACTTCGCTTAAGTGATACCCCATATCAAAAAAGCGGACGAGTAACGCCAGATAACTACCGAAAAAAGCGAAGAATAACGTATTCGCGCTCGTCGCCAGTAAATCAATCCCTACCCGCATCCCGCTACTAAAGAGCTCTTTTCGTGATTGATTTGGACTATGACGAAACAATTCATACATCGGTGAGGCAACGGAGATGGCCTCATCAGTCACCGCCCCGATCGTACTTAAAATAATCACCGATGTCATCACTTCAGTGAAATTCACCCCAAAATAGAACGAGTAAATCGCCAGTTCTTCGACTTCTTCGGTACTAAATCCGCCAACGTTGGTAAGCTGGACAAACAAATGAATTAGACCGACTAAGACAACCATTGTCAACATCGTTGCTAAAAAAGCTGTTTGCGTCTTTTTATTTTTACCATTAATTAAGTATAATGTCACATAGCTAATGATCACACTGGCAATCAAGGTAATGATGATCGGACTTGCGCCGGGGTCGGTCATAATCAGTACCGCCGTGATAATCACACTGACGTGAATCAACATCACAGTAAAACTGGTCAATCCTTTCTTCCCACCGATTAGACTCATCAACATAAACAAAATAATCATAAGGACGCTAATCGTTGTCATTTAGCCTCACCCACTTTCATAAACAGCACCGCAAAGACAATTGAAATCGGAATCGTTAACACAATCCCAATCCCGCTGCTTAAGGCGCGAACGAGTTCGAGTGAGAAATTCATTGATAAACTAAAACCAAGCGACGCATCATTTAATAGGTAAATGAGTAATGTTGGTATCGTCCCACTAATATAAGCAAAAAACACAATCGTCGTCATTGTGCCCATAATATCTTGGCCAACTTGTCGCCCAGAAGCAATCAACGCTTTCGTCTCAATCGTTGGATGCTCTCGTTTAAGCTGAAACAAAGTTGAACCAATCGTCACCGCGACATCCATGACCGCGCCAATCGCGCCGATTAAAAGCCCGGCGGTAAAGACCGCGTCCGGGTGCCTGGTCAGTAGCCCCATTTCTTCAAACCTTAAGCCTTGTTGATTCGTTAGCCGTAAGACGAGTAAAGTAATCACCATCATCACCGCTAAGCCTGTCAGTGTCGACAGAATCGCACTGAGTGTTTTTTTCGTTAAGCCACTAACAAAAACCAACGATGTCACTGTCATAAGAATGGCGGCCACACTCATCAGCGCAAGTAATGACGTGTTAGGTTGACTCACAAAGTAATAAATCGCACCGGCCATGATGGCGACATGAAAGATTAAGCTGAGAACGGCAAATAATCCTTGCCGCTTACCAATGATAAGCATCATCAGTAAAAACAAACTAAATAAGACGAGTACCTCCTGGTCACGTTTCACTTCAATCACTTCAGCCGTTAAATCACGGCCTTCTCGCAAAGTGACAAAGACTTTGTCACCTGCTTCAAGCGCTGCGTGATACGGTGAACTATCACTGTATTCATACTGCATCGTCAGTGTTTCACCGCGGTATTTTGTATTTTTAAGCTCGGCTACAAAGGTTACCTCATACATCGTATCAATCGCTTGACCCGCCTCATTGGTCTGAAGAACGGTTTCTGTCACTTGATTAATATGAACGAACTCGACAATCGGTCGCTTATATAACGTACTGACTCCCATCAGTAAATAACTGATCATGATCCCTAATAACAGACTAGCTGCGACAATACTTTTTATTGTCCGTCTTCTCACTGTCCACATAACTTTGCCTCATTTCAAAAAAGACTGGTAAGTTTATCACCTACCCGTTTAGTTTAAACGTTTTTTATTTATTAAGGAAGTCTCGTTTAATATAAGTTTGTACTTTACTATTCAAGTGATATATATTGAAAGTTTTTGATTATCTAAATCTATTAATATTTGCGTAGAATCTGATACGT
>JBNJFJ010000109.1:0-5916 GCA_051746745.1 Bacillota bacterium
CCAATGAAGCAGACATTGCCGGCGATAATGGCACGATCGGCTTGTGGTTTCATCGTCGCTGTTGATTCAACAATTAACTTTCCACCGGATAAACCTTTACCAGCGTAATCGTTCGCATCTCCCGTTAAGTGGATCGTCATCCCTTTCGGTATGAAGGCCGCGATACTTTGTCCAGAAGAACCAGATAAGCGAATGTTGATCGTATCTTCTGGTAAGCCCTGTTCCCCGTGTGCTTTCGTCACATGATAACCTAGCGTGGTGCCTGTCGCTCGGTCAATATTGGTGACGTGTAATTTAATGTGCTGCGGCTGTTTTTCTTCAATTGATGATTTAAAATACGGGTAAAGAATCGCTTGGTCTAGTGTTTCTTCTAGCTGATGGGCTTGTTTTTCCTTCTTTAATTGAAAGGCCTCATCAGGTTTATATAATAGACGGGATAAGTCTAAGTACTTTGCTTTCCAGTGTAGCTGCTTTCGTTCATGAATTTTGAGTAGCTGGGTTTGACCGACTAACTCATCAACGGTTCTCACGCCGAGTGATGCCATAATCTCACGCATATCTTCAGCAATAAAACGCATAAAGTTCTCAATATCTTCTGGTTTCCCTGTGAAGCGTTCACGAAGGGCAGGGTTTTGGGTAGCAACGCCAACTGGACAGGTATCTAAATGACAGACCCGCATCATCACACAGCCTAAAATAACGAGTGGTGCGGTCGCAAAACCGAATTCTTCAGCCCCTAAGATTGCGCTCATCACCACATCTTTACCAGTTAATAGCTTACCATCCGTCTCTAGTGTCACCCGTTGTCTAAGACCATTTAGAATTAAGGTCTGGTGCGCTTCAGTTAAACCAATTTCAAGCGGTAAGCCGGTATGTTTGATACTCGTTTTTGGTGAGGCACCGGTTCCGCCGTCATAACCGACAATACTGATGACGTCAGCCTTCCCTTTAGCCACACCGGCACTAATTGTCCCAACCCCTGATTTTGCGGCGAGTTTTACACTAATGCGCGCGTTTGGATTGGCATTCTTTAAGTCGAAGATAAGTTGAGCTAAATCTTCAATTGAATAGATATCATGGTGTGGTGGCGGTGAAATAAGATCGACCCCTGGGGTTGACCGGCGGGTATTTGCAATCCACGGGTATACTTTGTCCCCCGGTAATTGACCACCTTCGCCTGGCTTTGCGCCTTGGGCCATTTTAATCTGTAACTCATTGGCGTGGACTAAATAATCACTGTCTACCCCAAATCTAGCAGAGGCGACTTGTTTTATTGCACTCGTTTTATTGATGAGTGGGTCGGTTTGAATAAAACGATCCTTTTCTTCCCCGCCCTCTCCACTATTACTTTTACCACCTAATCGGTTCATCGCAATCGCGAGCGTCTCATGCGCTTCACGACTTATTGAACCGTAGCTCATCGCTCCTGTTTTAAAACGTTTGACAATCGAATCAACCGGTTCAACTTCGCTTAGATCAATCGCTTCTTGGTCAGTAAAGTCAAGCAAGTGTCTAAGAAAACCAATGTGTTGGGTTTCCATTTGTTCGGTATAACGTTTGAATAAGTGATAGTCTCCGCGTCTTGCGGCCCACTGTAATTGTGTCAGTGTCGCCGGGTTATAGGCATGACTTTCACCGTCATGGCGCCACTGGAATTCACTACCTTCAGGTAGACGTGTCTCAGCTGACTTAAATCCAGCCTCATGGAACATGCGGGCTTCTTGTTCAATCACATCAAGCGTAATCCCGTCTAAGACAGAGGTTGTTCCGGTAAAGTGTTGATCGATAACGTCTCGACTAATCCCAACAGCTTCAAATATTTGGGCCCCTTGATAACTTCTAAACGTTGAGATCCCCATTTTTGACATAATTTTAACGACCCCATCAACCATTGTGTCAATATACGTATTGATTGTCTCTGTTAAAGTAACGGATAATTTCTCATCTTCGATTAATTGTTGATACGTTTCATAGACTAAATAAGGTAAGATACCATCAGCACCGTAGCCGAGTAAACAAGCGAAGTGATGCGCTTCTTTTACTTCACCGGATACAACGAGTAAACTGACTTTAGAACGGATCCCTTGCCGGATTAAATACTGATGTAAACTTGACGTCGCAAGGAGTGTTGGAATGGCGTAAGTATCTTCATTCATATCTTCATCTGTCAAAATAAGCAGCGCATGCCCTTGTTCAATCAGTGTTTCGGCTTGCTCATGTAAGCTTGTCAGTGCTTCAGTCAATGAACGTGTATAGGTCGTCGCGAGACAGGCACTTTTAAAGTTATCTCCTAACGTCACTAATTCATCCAGTTCTTCAGCGGTTAAGATTGGGTGTGGCAATTCAATCCGCCGGACATTTTCTGATGCGGCTGTTAAATAATCACCTTCTTTACCTAACCATACTTTCGTTGAAATCACGTGGCGCTCACGATAAGCATCAATCGGTGGATTCGTTACTTGCGCAAAAGTTTGTTTAAAATAATTAAATAACGATTGTTGTTTATTTGATAAAACCGCAAGTGGGGTATCAATCCCCATCGCACCAATCGGGTCTTTCTTTTGTTCTTGTAAGGCGATTAAGTAGTTTTCAATCACTTCATGGGTATAACCAAAGGCGCGCTGACGTGATAACAAGCTATCGCGTTTTTTTACTGTCAGAGTCTCGGGCTTCTTAATATGACGGACCTCGTCACTGAGCCAGTTTTCATACGGATGTTTTGTTACAACCGATTGTTTTACTTCCTCATCCGGAATAATCCGTCCTTGTTCGAAATCAATGAACAACATCTCGCCTGGTTTTAAGCGATTCTTTTCAACAATACTTTCTTCATCAATTGGTAAAACACCGACCTCAGAAGCATAAATAATATCGCGGCTGTCCGTTATGACATAACGGGCTGGTCTTAGACCGTTACGATCTAAAATAGCTCCCAGTTGTTTCCCGTTAGTGAAGGTCATCGAGGTTGGACCATCCCACTCTTCAGATACCGCACTCATATATCGGTAAAAGGCACGTTTTTCTGCTGGCATCGTTTGTTCATTTTCATACGGTTCTGGGATCAGCATCATCGCCGCTTCTTGTGGTGATTTACCTGAGAGGATTAAGAATTCTAAGGCGTTATCGAGTACCGAAGAGTCACTACCGTCCTCATTTAAAATCGGTAAAATTGTGTCAAAATCCTCCCCAAAAACATCGGTTTTTAAGTTATGTTCGCGTGCTTTCATTTTATTGATGTTTCCTCGCAGAGTATTGATCTCACCGTTATGAATTAAATAGCGATTCGGGTGAGCCCGCTCCCATGACGGGAAGGTATTTGTACTAAAGCGAGAGTGAACCAGACTAAAGTGAGACACAACATCTTCATCTTTTAAATCAATGTAGAATTGATCGACTTGGTAAGATGTCAGTAACCCTTTAAAGACAATCGTTTGACTAGAGAAACTCGGAATATAAAACGCCTCATTATGAGCCTTAGCGAACCGTTCCATTTGTTTTCTCATTCGGTACAAAACGCGTTCAAACGGTAAACCTTGTTCAGCTGTTTGTCGTTTGATAAAAACTTGATAAACTACTGGTGCTGATTCTTTGGCAAGTGCGCCAATTGGTTCAACGTTTGTCGGTACTTTACGCCAAGCGAGTAACGTTTCGTTTTCTTGTTTAATTATCTGATTTATCTGACTTTTATAAGCAGAAAAGTGAGGGTCGTGTTGTTGGAAGAAAAACATCCCGACAGCATAGTCACCGGGTTCAGGTAAGTCAATCGTAGGTAAGACCTTTCTGAAGTATTGATCAGGAATTTGGATCATTAAGCCAGCCCCATCACCCGTATTAGGATCACTCCCCTGCCCCCCACGGTGATCAAGCTTTGTTAACATATCCAGTCCGTTCTTTACAATCGCATGGCTTTTAAAGCCGTCTAAATTCGCGTATAAACCAATCCCGCAATTATCACGTTCATAAACGGGTTGATACATCCCATTTGGTTGCACTTTTTCATTAAAACGCATCATTTTTGTCCCCCTCGTACTTTTTTATATTTTCTGATTTGAATCTATTGTAATTGGACTAATTTATATATACAATATATATAAACCATCACTACTATCTCAAAATGAGATGAATAAAAATAATGATGTCTTAATTTTTTTGAATTTACACCGAAGTTTATCATGTAAAAATCTATCATACAAAAGAGGGATGACGAATGGAATTTAGACAATTGAAGTATTTTATTGAAGTAGCTGAACGCGAACACGTCTCTGAAGCGGCGCTTCATCTCCATGTTGCACAATCAGCGATTAGTCGTCAAATTGCCAACTTAGAAAGTGAGTTAGGGGTGCAATTATTTGAACGAGAAGGACGGAATGTGAAGTTACTACCCATTGGGAAGATCTTTTTAGTCCATGCGAAGGAAGCGATGAAAGCCATTGATTTTGCCAAAAAGCAAATGGATGAATACATTGACCCAGAACGTGGTTCAATCAAAATTGGTTTTCCTACGAGTTTGGCGAGTACCATGTTACCGCATCTGTTAGCTGAGTTTAAAGAGCGGTACCCTCATATTCATTTTCAATTACGCCAAGGCGCGTATAACTTTTTAATTGATGCGATTAAAGCCCGTGAACTAGACATTGCCTTTCTAGGACCCGTAGTCACGGATGATCCGCACATTAATGGGGACATCCTCTTTAATGAACAGATGTTTTTACTAGCACCGAGAAACCATCGTCTTGCCAACCGTAAAAGTGTATATTTAACGGAGTTAAAAGACGAAGAGTTTGTCCTTTTTCCAAAAGGGTACATTTTTGAAAAACTAGTGGTTGACGCGTGTCAATCGGTTGGTTTCGATCCTCATGTGACAACAGAGGGCGAAGATATGGATGCGATTAAAGGGATGGTGGCGGCTGGTATTGGGCTTACGATTTTACCTGAGAGCGCATTGCATGAACAATCATCTAATTTCACTGTTACAATCCCAATCAGTAGTCCGGATATTAAACGAAGTGTCGGGATTATCACGCCGAAGCATCGTGAACTGGCCCCATCAGAAAAAGTCTTTTATCAGTTTGTGCTAAACCAGTTTAATACAGACGCAGACCAAACGGATGAAACGACAACTGATCACGAACAATCAGAAAAATAATTATGGTATTTTTACAGAGAAAGAAGGAATAACGCATGACAAAACAACAATTAGCAACATTTGCCGGTGGATGTTTTTGGTGCATGGTCAAACCTTTTGATACGTGGGAAGGCGTACACGAGGTGACGTCTGGCTATACAGGTGGACATGTCGAAAACCCAACGTATGAAGACGTTAAATCGGGGACATCTGGTCATTATGAAGCGGTTCAAATTAGTTATGATCCTGACGTTATTGATTATCAAACGATTCTTGATTTGTACTGGCCACAAATTGATCCGACCGATGCTGGCGGACAATTTCATGATCGTGGTCCGCAGTACCGGACAGCTATATTCTATCATGATGAAGCGCAGGCCAAACTTGCCGAAGCCTCAAAACAAAAGGTCGCAGCTAGTGGATTATTTACCGCGCCAATTGTGACAGAAATCTTACCAGCAACAACTTTTTATCCAGCAGAAGCTTATCATCAAAACTACTATCAAACACATAAACAAGATTATGAAGCGGACCGACAGAAATCAGGCCGTGATAAATTTATTAAAGACCATTGGAAAAAGTGATGAAAACCTTTATGAATTAACGTAAACGAAGAGAAATGGATATAAATCCCAATATACATCAACGTAAAGTTAAGGGTTATTAGATGCTAATTTACACTTTTATCTGTTGTAATCTAAAAGGCATTGCTTAAAAGCAATGCCTTTTACTATTAATGATCTTCTTTTTTCATATTGAACGAGTAAACCGCATTACTTTAACGAAATTTC
>JBNJFJ010000110.1:0-5397 GCA_051746745.1 Bacillota bacterium
CATGAAACCCACCCTCTCTTTGTTTTGTGACGGTCACTGTTAGTGCTTTAATTATAACACGCGGAATATATGTTTGTCACTTCAAAAATATTCAAAAAAGCGATTCATCACCCACCTAGTGCTAACGCACTTGAGGAAGGTGTCTTCTCGCCCTAAAGCGATAAATATTTAATAAGCAGCTAAATGTGATATGAAACTATTGAAAGTTAGCATCGTTTTTATAGTGAGCTGATCAAAAACTTGCTACTTCTCATCATAACGGTAAAAATCCATCGCTAATTGGTCTAATTGCTTTTCTGTGACACTCGTTATATTCATAATGCATTGATAATCGTAACCCGCTCTGATCATTCCTGTCGCAATTCGACTTCTTTCTGCCCATGCGCCGGTTTGTTTTCCGAGTTTCAAGAGTTTTTGATCATGGCCGGTTTGATTCATATGAGACCGATGATAGGAGGGATCTGTTTCTCTTATCGGTAACTCTGAAATGAGCTGATAACTTTCACGAATAAGTGCATCGCTTTGTAAAACTTCAGGTAAAGGGAGTTCAATGTCCATTGAATGGAGAATATGTTTGAATAGGGCCATCCAGCGCTGTAGTGGAGAATCAAGGTGAGGGTCATTAAACTTCGGTAATTCTAAATAATGCATTTCTTCTACATCTTTTAGCGCTGTATGCGCTTCAAAATCTTTGTAACGATAGATTGTATGATAGTGAGGATATTCTTGGAGTAAATTAAAATTGACTAATTTAATGAAGTAGGTTTTTTTAATCAGTTGAAAGGGTGTCTGCATCGTAAATTGTTCATACTTTGTAGGGTGTTCAAACAGTTGACATTGATTGCTGTATGTCTCGTGTTTAACATACAGATAAATATCTAAATGTTCTTGTTTCGTTGTTCTAGCTTTAACATGGAGTTCTGTTTCTAAATGATGCGAATCTTCTGGTCTTTCGCTTTGATGAATGTAGACGATCTCACTAATCGTACCATGTAATGTTTCCTCTAAAATACTATTCAGAAAATAATTAAGGCGGTGATGTGAATGCGACAGCGACCGACAAAACAAGTGATTAACGACAGTAGCTAATGTAATGGACGAACATTGTGCTGAACTCGACAAATTTCTCACTCCTTTTTTCTTTAAATTACCACATAACCATGACTTTGTAAACGCTTTATTTGTGTATTCATTCACAATTTTAAATAAAATAAAACAAATTATTGAAATTTAAGTAAGTTCCCTGTATCTTTTCATACATTTCATCCGTCATAATTAAAAAATCCTCTTACCACATCGATGATGTGGTAAGAGGGGGTTATAAATTAACTGAGTTTTTTTATAAAGACCACTTTTAAGTACTGGCTTTCTTTAAAGCCCGCGTCATAAGGGAAGTCTTCCGGCTGGGTATATGTTTCTAAAATTTTATAAGTCGCATGTTGATTATGGAATGCGCGTTTAATAAATTGCTTAAACTTTTTCATATCAAAGCCACTATAGTTCGTTGATGCGACAATCACACCACCATCATTCGTTAATTGGAGTGCTTGTTCTAATAGTTTGACATAATCCTTTTGTACACTGAAGACACGCTTTTTAGATCGGGCAAAACTTGGTGGGTCAAGGACCACAAGATCATAGGTTAGTGCGTGCTTTAACGCATAGTCAAAGTAGTTAAACACATCCATCACCCGAATTTCTTGTGCTTCAAAGTCAATACCGTTCGCACTAAACTGTGCAATGGTCATCGGTAAGCTACGCTTAGCTAAATCGACACTCGTCGTTTTATCCGCTCCACCTAATGCCGCATACACAGAAAAAGCCCCTGTATAAGAAAAGGCATTTAACATTGTCTTTCCTTTGCTGTATTGTTCTCTAATCCGCTCTCTCACTTCTCGCTGATCTAAAAAGATCCCCGTCATTGGTCCATCATTTAAATCAACATTAAATAAGACGCCGTTCTCTTTGACTAAAATCGGAAACTCGACCCGCTCACCTCTAACAAAATCGTCCGCCTCCATGTATTTTCCGCCCTCACGGAACCGCTTCTTCTGATAAATGGCTTTAACGGGATAGACAGCTTCTAAAGCATCTAAAATGGGCTCACGGTGTTCATAAATACCTAAACTATACCACTGAACAAGAGCACAATCGTTATATAAATCGACGGTCACACCACCAAGGCGATCCCCTTCTCCGTTAAATAATCGAAATGCTGTTGTCTCTTCATCATGAAATAGTTTTTGCCGCTTCCCAATCGCATCACTAAACAGCTGCCTTAGAAATGCTGTCGTTAAGTACACAGAAGGGTCTTGTGTAAATACCCAACCATAACCTTTATTTTGATGGCCATGGTAACCTCTCGCAATAAACACACCTTCTGGTGTCATTAAATCTACATAGACCCCTTCTGTTTTTAGTTCCCTTAATGCTGGACTTAGTGACTCTGGAATATGTTGATACCCTTCATAATATTGGTTCACAAATCGATGATCAATCTGAATTTCTACTGTCTCCGTCATACGTTTCCCTCTTTCGTTTCATCATTATAATGATTTATTTTCTCATGATACGCCAAATGTGTGATTACTTCTCCACTAATCGTCTTTTGAGTCGCATTAGAACAAGTAGCTTGATAAGTAAATGATCACACTAACTGTCACCGAACTAAATAGTGTTGACACAAGGACTACTTGTGAGGCATAGTCTTTATATTTACTGTATTCTTGTGCAATAATCGCACTATTCACTGACGTCGGCATAGCTGAACCGATAAAGAGTGCCTGGGCCATCACGCCGTCTAACCCAGTGACTATAATAATGAGGTACGCCACCATCGGTCCGATTAATAATCGTAAAAGTAAGCTCATATACACATCAATCATCGCAGACTTCACTTTAATGACAGCCACCTGTGCCCCTAATGTTGTTAGGGCAAAGGCAACCATGGCGCTGGCAATATAATCCGTTGGCACAATAATAACATTAGGTAAGTCAACATTAAAATAATTAAATAGAATGCCGGCTAGTAGCGCATATAACACCGGCATACGAAAATACCCTAATAAAGCACGTAATTTACCCTTATGGTTTTTATTCAGTGAAAAGATGCCGTAAGAAAATAAAAAGATATTTTGAAACGTCAACATCAACACTTGAATCGACATCGCAAACGGGTCGCCTTGGAACACCAAATCATTGACCGGCACCCCGTAATTACCTGAATTAATAAACATGCCACTGTTAGTAAAAATGGTTTGCTTTTCTTTTGGCATATGTAACAGCTTCGCCAATAGTTGACTAACAATAAATAAAATAAAGACAAAGACAATTAAGAAACCAATCACTGTCCCAAACAGCTCGAGATTTAATTCTGTATGGTAGAGCTTATTAAAAATAAAGCCTGGTGCAAGTAAATATATATTAAGTTTTGCTAAAGTAGATAAGTCTAACTTAAATTTTAATTGGACGAGGTAGCCTAATCCAATCATAATAAAAATCGGTGCAATAATATCAATTAAAATCATCAGTAACGCTTCCGTGGTCGTCATCCCCTCTCTTGTTGCCATCCTTGATCAATTTATACATAATCTGTTTAGCTTTATTTGTCTTGTTTTAAAACAGCTTGAAGATAACGCTCATAATAAGCTTCTTGCTGTTTACTTGGCTGTTCTGTCACGACATTGTAGTCCTTACGATGTTCTATATCCACAAACAACCTTAATGCCCCTTTACTCGTTTGCTCTAGTGTCGTTGACTCTTTAACCGAGACATGAAGGACCTGGCTTATTAACGCTTTAAATTGCGCAACTTTAAAAAAACCGCCTGATATATAGACAGCCTCAATATCTCCGGTGACTTTGTTCAACATATCAAACACATGACGCAAGTTAAATAATAAACCATAGACGACCGCTTTCACGATGTCTGCTTTCGTATGACTGATTTTCACCCCATCTAAATGCCCCGTTCGTCCTGTATCCCAAAATGGCGCACGTTCACCGTTAAGATGGGGAACGAACACAAGCGTCGAATCAAATGTCTGAAAATCTAGTGTGTCGATGTAGTCATAAATCGCTTCTGTTCCGTCAAACAATAATTCATCTAACCATTTCAACACATTACCGCCATTGTTCACAGCCCCACCAATCACCCAGTGTGCATCGTCAAGATAATAACAAAACAAACGCCCTTTCTCGTCAACGTATGGCTCTGGTACTGTCATACGGATTGCGCCACTCGTTCCTATGGTGACATGCACATCTTGTTTATCAAGTCCCTCTGAGATATTCGCTAGTACCCCGTCACTCGCTCCAATCATGATCTGATGATGCGAACCAAGCTGAGCTGCGACTTTTTCAGTCACTGGTCTCGTGTGCTTAACAGGGACGAGCTGAGGTAATTGATTAACTTTAAGATCAACATAAGCTAAAATTTCATCATCGTAACTGAGCGTATCGCTATTAAATAGACCTGTGGCAGAGGCTAGTGAAAAATCGAGCTCACAATAGCCGGTAAGGTGATACCAAAGGTAGGTTTTCATATCAATCCAAAAGACATTAGGCAATGTCTTTTTTAACAGTTGTCCTGCTTCTGTTTCCTTCATCCACAAAAATTTAGCGAATGGACTCATCGGATGAAGAGGTGTCTTTGTTTTTGAAAAAAAACGTGAGGCCACTGGTGTTAATTTAAAGGCTTTAATGACGTCACTTGCCCGTTGATCAGCCCAAATCATTAGCTGTGTTTGAGGTTTAAAGTTTTGGTCTACGGCCATCAGACTATGCATCGCACCCGATAGAATAATGGTCTCACTATGCGTGAGTTGTAACTTCTCTAAACAATGAAGTACAGCCGCCACAACCTTATCTGGGTCTTGTTCTGCTTCACCATCGTCTGTATAAAGCGTTGGATAAGTGTGTGCGTGTTCCTGGATCACATGATGCCCATCATTGAACTGTAACACTTTCACAGCTGATGTTCCTACATCGATCGTTACTGTCATCATCATTCCCCCTTTTCTTATGGATTTTTTCTGTATATACTGACGTATGATATTTATCCATTCTACCTCAAATCAACAAAAAACGCACATAGCGTTATGTGCGTTAAAATCGTCCAGATTTAAAGATGGCATAAATAAGCCATAGAAACATACCAACCGCCACAAACGACCCAATCTCAATCACAGGTAACCGCCAAAGAATCGTCGTCTCTCCTGTTAAAGCCGCCCCAACAATTAAGCCGACCATGATAATACTAAAAGCGAGTAGGATTATCGCAAAGGATAATTGATTACTAATCCGGTCTAATTTTTTTAAAATTAAATCAATGTCTGGCATTGAAATGTCTAGTCGCACTTTTCCTTTTTTCACAATTGACCGCAGCTGTTTTAACTGA
>JBNJFJ010000111.1:0-5343 GCA_051746745.1 Bacillota bacterium
CCAGTGAGTGATATGTCGGTGCTCGTCCCACTGCAGCTACTCATGGTCAGTTTTATCGGTTATGTCAGTGGACGTACGGTTGATAAGAAGATGTTAAAAGACTTCTTAGTGAGTTTAGGTGGCGTTGGCTCGCTTGGCTATAGTTTTAAGCTCATCGCCCAACAAGGAACAAAATTCTTAAATGTCGTCTTACCAGGTTCAGGAAGTGTCATCTCGAGTACCATTGCGTACTCTGGAACGTATGCGATGGGTAAAGCCGCTGAAGCTTACTTCATTGATCGAGTCAGTAAAAAAGATGTTAGAAACATTATGAAGCAAGCAGAAAGAGAAGGGAAAGCGGTGGCAGAAATAAATGATAAAATAACAGAGTGAGCTTTTTTAAAAAAAGCTAGCGTTTTAATATTAATCGTGCTATAGTAGTAGAGCGATGAGCTGATTTGCATAAGACGCACACGTTTATAACGTTGTATGTGGCAACGTGTGTTGCGCCGCAAATAATCTTTGGTTAATTTATTAACCATAAAACCTCCGATTCTTTATTGAGTCGGAGGTTTTTTAATGTGTTCAAAAAATTTTATTTTTTAGCAACAAAATGTAATCGCCTTCATAGTTTATTTATAAGTATTTGTGATATGGAATTGAATTGATTCATACCAAAAAAGCATCAAAGCAGGTTTAAGCTTAATTTATAGCGGGTATGGGTAAGATAGGGTGAACTGCTGCGGGTCGAGCGGAGCAGTAATAAGCAATAGAAAGAGAGGAGGATGCGTGTACAGGTTAAGCGAATTTTTTGCTTTTTAGCCATGATTAAAGGAATCACCTATACTTATTTCGGGTTGAACGAGATAAAAAAAGTACAAGGGAGACGATTATTCATGAAAAAATTAATAGGAATTTTATTGTTAGGTCTAATGCTTACACTCGTTGCTTGTGGAGAAGATGATACAGCATCTGATTCAGGGTCTGACGGTGCAGGTGATAGTGAAACAAGTTTTGGTTTAGTTGAACCAGGGAAGTTAACCTTCGCAGCATCAGGAGAATTTAAACCTTTCAGTTATATGGAAGGCACAGACATGGTCGGATATGATGTAGCGGTTGGGAATGCGATTGCGGAGAAGTTAGGTTTAGAACCTAATCCAAAACGCGCGAAATTCTCAGGTATTGTCACAGGTGTTAGTGAAGGTCGTTATGATATTGCGGTCGCAAGTCATACCATTACAGAAGAACGGTTAGAACAAGTCGATTTTAGTGAACCTTATTACTACTCAGGACCAGTTGTTTGGGTACAACCTGGTAGTGATATTGAAACAGAAGCAGACTTAGAAGGTAAAAAAATTGCGGTTGCGCGTGGGACGACATATATTAGTATTGCTGAAGAATATACCGATGATATCCCACAATTAGACAGTGATGTTGTCGCTTTACAAACACTATCAAATGGTAATTATGATGCCGTTATTACCGATGATGTGACAGGTAATTCAGCCATTGACAATGGTCTTGAAATTGAAGAAGCCTTTTACTTAGGTGTCAGTGAACAAGGAGTTGCGGTGAATAAAGACAATCCAGAGTTGACAGAAGAAATTAATGCGATTCTACAAGAAATGAAAGAATCAGGTGAATTAAAAGAACTCGCAGAAGAATGGATTGGCGTCGATATTACCGTCGAACCAGAAGGTGCAGCTGAATAAATGAATGGGTCACGCTTTTTGCGTGACCTCACCTCTTCATTGTACACATGCGTTACATAGTGTTGAATATAGCTTTCATTAGAGAGAAGGAGCGGTCAATTTGGGAGAGTTTTTTTCTATCTTTACAGGTAGTTTTGATGTATTTATGGAAGGGTTATGGCTAACGCTTAGATTATCCGTCGTGTCATTACTGATTGCGATTGTGATTGGGTTATTCTTTGCGATGCTGAAGATTTCACGAATTAAAGTATTAGAAATTATTGCGGATTTATATATTTGGGTTGTGCGGGGGACACCGCTGATTGTTCAAATCTTTATTCTATTTTACGGTTTAGCTGAGATATGGTTGATACCGGAATTCTGGGCAGCCAGTATCGGTTTAGCCTTTCACTCCGGCGCCTATATCGCCGAGATTATTCGCGGCGCGATTCAATCGATCACAAAAGGGCAAACAGAAGCGGCCCGTTCACTCGGGATGAATCGTTCACTTACGATGCGTCGGGTTGTCTTACCACAAGCGTTTCGCCGTGCGGTACCATCACTAGGTAATCAATTCATTATCGGGATAAAAGATTCATCACTGGCTTCATTTATTGGTTTACAAGAACTGTTTGGTGTATCCAATACGATGGGATCAAATTCGTTTGATTACTTACCGTATTTCTTTACCGTTGCGATTTATTACTTACTCATTGTCTTGATTTTAACGATTGCGGTCAATCAGTTAGAGAAAAAATTAGCAGTGAGTGATTAAGGAGGAATGACAGATGACAGAACCAAGAGAAATGATTCGAGTAGAAAAATTAAATAAATCGTTTGGAGATTTACATGTCTTATTTGATATTGATTTAAAAGTAAATGAAAGTGATGTCGTTGTATTAATCGGCGCGAGTGGGTCCGGTAAGAGTACGTTACTGCGTTGTTTGAACTTTTTAGAGTTTAAAGATGATGGCAAGATTATTATTGAAGGTGAACAAGTCGAAGCTGATTCGCATGATTTAAATAAAGTGAGACAAAAAGTCGGGATGGTGTTTCAACACTTTAACCTGTTCCCGCATAAAACGGTGTTAGGCAATGTGATTGAAGCACCCATTCAGGTGAAAGGTATGTCAAAAAAAGAAGCCACAAAAGAAGGGAAGCGCCTCTTAGATAAAGTCGGTCTTGGTGATAAGTATGACGTCTATCCCTCACGTCTTTCAGGTGGACAAAAGCAGCGGGTAGCCATTGCACGTGCCTTGGCGATGCAGCCGGATATTATGTTGTTTGATGAACCAACGTCAGCGCTTGACCCCGAACTTGTTGGGGAAGTACTTGAAACAATGAAAGAGTTAGGTGAAGAAGGCATGACAATGGTTGTCGTGACCCACGAGATGGGCTTTGCCCGTGAAGTTGGCGACTGGGTCGTTTATATGAACGAAGGACGCATTGTTGAAGAAGGTAAGCCCGATCAAATCTTTGATCACCCTAAAGAAGAACGTACTAAAACTTTCTTAGATTCAATTCTTTAGAAGGTCGTTATAAAAGATTAATTAACAGGTTATTTTGGATGAAAAATATGAAAAGCGTAAGGACTGATCCATTGTCCTTACGCTTTTTTATACCTTTGTCACTTATAGTTGATGCTTGGCGTAATGAATCATTGCCGCTTGCATAAACTCAGCTAAGCCGTCACCGTATTGGTCGATATTTTCGGTGAAACGCTGATCCATCGTATAAAGTTCGGCAACACCGATCAACATATCTTTTGTGCATGGGTGTACACGATTTAACTGATCGATCCATACTTTAATTCCGATTTGAGCTTCCTCGCTTGTTGGTGCGTGGTGACGTAGTGTGGCGAGATGTTTAAACGTGTCATGCATCTCTTCTTGGCTGACGTGGCCATTTTTTAAGTTTTGTTTCGCGTTTTTAACCGCTTGTTCACCGTATAACTGGGTGGCTTCCTCATCATATGCGGTGTTGTTAAAATCGAATCCTTTAAACTTCTCTTCGTTAGACATTGGTTTTCCTTCTTTCTCATAATGAATGGTTTGATCAATCGTTTGAATCATTTGGTTTAGTTGGGTGCGTTTTTTTACGAGCGCTTGTTTTTGCTTTTCTAATGTCGTTAACCGGTCACCATCTTCATTTAAAACAGCGTTAATCTCATCGAGTGTTAGTCCGAGAGTTTTGTAAAATAGAATCGCTTGTAGTCGATTTAAATCATCATCGGAATAGTCCCGGTAACCGGACGATTTGTCTTTAGCAGGGGATAGTAAGCCAATCGCATCATAATGATGCAAGGTACGTTTCGTTACACCCGTTAAATCGATAACGTCTTGAATTCTCATTCTGATCACCTCCATAGGTCTACTATAAAGAATAACGTAACGTGATAGTCAAGTGAAAACTAAATAATATCTCAATTTTGATGTCTCTTGTGTTATAGCCGAAAAGAATAGCCTATGTTAAAATTTAATAAGTTAAAAAGCTAGAATAAAAAATAATGACAAGAAAACTGAGGTGTCGATAGTGACCGAACTAACATATGATCGTTTAATGATGAAAATTAATCAATTAAGTGAACGTTACGCCATTGATGAAGAAGTGTTTTACCAGATTATTGAACATTGGGACCAGCAAGATTTATCGATCGAGAAAAAATTAGATGAATCCTTTAAAGGGTTATTACAGCAAGTGAGTGTGGAAATGGACAAGATGGATGAAATAATCGACGAACGTCCGACGTGTTTTATGGGCTGTGCCTTTTGTTGCTACTTCCCGATTATTGTGACGGGGTTAGAAGCAAAGCTAATAAAACAAGCCATTCACCGCTATCCAAAAGAGCGAAAAGAAGCGATTCTAAAACATTTAGCTCAATATCAAGTTGATCATGAAGCGAAGTTAACCGAAGCACGGGCGATTGACTTTAAAGATGATCCAGACTTTAAACGAAAATATCGGACCCTTGATTTACCATGTCCATTACTTGATTTAACGACAAACAGCTGCATGAGCTACGAAGTCCGTCCGATTCCGTGCCGGACGTATGTGAACTATTTAGATCCATTGCTCTGTGAAGAGAACCGGATGCCGAAAGAAACGGTCAGTTTTGAATTTCTTTATGGTCCCTACTTTGAAGCTTTGAATGAATTCATCCAGTGGCAATATGAAGATGGTGATACAGGTGTCATTCGTTATCCGGATGACTTATTTAGAGAAGATTACTTAATCAATTGGCTAAACATTGAAAATTAAGCGTAATGAAAGAAGCGTCTAAGGCGAGTGCCTTAGACGCTTTAATTGTCGTATCAATCTTTTTGATTACTAATTTTAACGCCATGAAAACAAGTCATTATATCTACCTTGTTAGCGCATCAACCTGTAAAGATCTCACCCTTAGGATAAGAAATCCGCGGTGTTTTAGAGCGTGAAAGGGAGAAGGCGATCGTTAACGGTCCAACCCGACCGACAAACATCAACAACATAATCACGGGCTTGCCAATGACAGATAATTGATCGGTAATGCCTGTCGATAATCCGACGGTACCAAAGGCCGAAAAGGCTTCAAATGCGACACTCATCATCGGTAAGTCTTCCGTGACAGCTAAGACAAAGATCGCCATGAAAACGATAAAGAAACTGATAACGATGATGGATAAGGAGCGGATGA
>JBNJFJ010000112.1:0-5263 GCA_051746745.1 Bacillota bacterium
GAAGAGATTACTCAATATGTGAATCAGTTTGAACAACTGAATCAACTGGAGAAAATTGATTATCTACCAGAAGATCTCATGGCACCCGGTGTCTTTGAAACAACCTTTGGCTTCGCACCTGTCTATCAGTACGACCGAGGACCTGATCAGTTTGGTTTTTCTGTTTATGTTGATCTAAATAACCAACAAGCGATTAATATTTCAGGTTACGATCACATATTAATGAATGATGTTGAAGCAACCATGGCAGATAAAACAACGACGTTAGAACATAATAATCAGCGTTATGAATTACGAACGACCGCCAATGAAGAAACATTTCGTTTTAGTCTCGTCGATGACAGTGGTAACGCGCTTGTTACATTTGATGGGATGGACATGTTTACAGACTTATCAGACAATGAGAATCACCGAGAAATCAGTGTCGATGACGCGACGTATACCGCTGAATCAGATCAGGCAAAGATTACACTCATTATTCAAAACCTCAATTATTATGACGATCATTACTATGCGAACTTCTTTACTTTGATTGATATTAAAGATCATGCAAATGATTAATGTTTAAGCGAAAAGCCGTAACCAAAAAAGGTTGCGGTTTTTTACGGTTGTATAAGTTGAACGCTGGTTAGATTTCTCGGCCAGTGGGTATGAGTACGAAAAAAGGGCTTATCATGATAAACTAATCATAATACTTCAAACGAAAAGGACGTGGTGAGATGAGTTTTAATTCGACCGATTATTTACACGATCAAATCAACAAACAATACCATCAACAACCGGAACTAAATAAAGTAGTAAGGACGTTAGGCGAGTTTTCACCACTTGAACCGAACATAACGGATGATGTCATTAAAAAAATTATCACAAGTGATATTGATACACTTCAGGCGTTAGTGAAAGAACAACGCGTGAGTTACGCTGATATTGCGACCGTTTTTTATAACCGAGCGGTCTTACATAAGGATTATCATGCGGTTATTAGCTTAAATCATGCCGTTATTGAGGAAGCAAAACAGTGTGAGTACAGTGATGACCATGACCGGCTTTACGGGATCCCGGTCCTAGTGAAAGATAATGTGTCGACTGTCGCCTTACCGACGACAGCCGGGGCAGTCAGATTAAAAGATTTTTATCCGAAACAAGATGCCGAGATTATTCAGTCGTTAAAGAATAAGGGGGCATTAATTTTAGGGAAGACGAATTTATCTGAATGGGCAAATTTTATGACAACAAATAGTGCCAATGGTTTTTCCGCCCGAGGCGGTCAGACGATGAATCCGTTTGGAGATTATGATGTTGGCGGCTCAAGTAGTGGCAGTGCTGTCGCGGTAAGTTTGGGTCTTAGTCCTGTAGGTGTTGGGACTGAAACGGCAGGTTCCGTTATTTATCCGGCCAGTCAAAATGGCGTCGTTGGGTTAAAGCCGACATTAGGGACTGTCTCACAAGCTGGGATTATTCCGATTGCAAAAGCGCATGATACCGCCGGTCCGATGGCTAGAAACGTAAAAGACTGTTTTTATTTATTTCAGGCGATGACTTCTATCACTGAAACATTCGGTCATCATACGAAAGCGTTAACGGATTATCGCTTCGGCTTTATTAATGACGCCGAGATCAAACAAGCTTACCGAGACGAAGATGACATACTTTTAGCGCGCGTAAAAGCTGACCTTATTCAGCGAGATGTTGCCGTACAAGCTATCGAGATTGAACCGTCCGCCTATCAGATTGATATAACAGATGTGTTAGTGTATCAATTTAACGAAGGGGTACGAGATTTCTTTAAAGACGAAAAAGCCCCACTCACGTTACGAGATATCTATCAGTTTAATCAAACCGATATAGTAAACTTCGCTCCGTACGGTCAAGATTTAATTAAACAAGCGATGGAGACAACACTGACAAAAGAGGTGATTGATCAGATGGTCGCTACCCATCAAAAAATGGCGGCAAAAGCACTCGATCAAGCCTTTGAAACCGTCGATGTACTCGTGACGTTAAGTAATTATGCGACAACACTGTACGCGGCGAGTGGCTATCCGGCACTTACAATCCCAGGTTTAAAACGTAAGTCAGGTGAACCTGTTGGCCTCACGTTGATTATGAAAGCAACCCAAGACGTTGAATTACTCCATGTTGGTCAACTGATTGAAAAAATTAGCTTAGGATAAAATAAGCCGCCCACCTGAATTTTAAGGTGGGCGGTTTAGCTCGTTTAACAGCTCATGCATTCACAGTGGTTGTTGAATTAAAAATTTTTGTCGCTTTAATCCGCTGAGCCGCTTCAATAAGTCGCGTGTCTGAATCAAGTAAAGCGACACGCACATAACCTTCCCCGTAGTCACCGAAACCATTGCCAGGTGCCACCATGACTTTAGCGGTATCGAGTAAGTAACGACTAAAGCTTTCTGATGTGTAGCCCTCAGGTACTTTTAACCAACAGAAAAAGGTGCCGGACGGTTTGGTCACATTCCAGCCAATATCTGATAGGGCGTCGATTAAGACATTACGTCTTTTCTCATATGTTGCGGTCAATGCTTTGGTCGCGGACTGATCACCGGTTAAAGCAGCTACAGCGGCCATTTGAACGGCTCCAAAGATACTGACGTATAAGTGATCTTGGATTAATTCTAACTTCTCGATTATATCTCTATTACCGACCGCAAAGCCAACGCGCCAGCCGGCCATGTTGTAGGCTTTTGAGAGGGTAAACATTTCAATCCCGACCTCTTTAGCACCAGGTGTCTGGAGGAAACTGGGTGCCTTTTCACCATCAAACTGAATCGTATGATAGGCAAAGTCATGACACACCGCGATGTTGTGCTCGGTCACAAACTGAACGGTTTCCTCAAAAAAGCGCGGGGTTGCCTTGGCGCCAGTTGGATTATTGGGATAGTTTAAAAACATTAATTTAGCCGCGTGAGCTTCTTTTGGTAACGCGTGATAATCTGGTAAAAAATCATGCGCTTCAATGAGTGGCATCGGTATCATATTCGCTTCTGCCATTTGTACACCGGAGATATAGTCAGGATAGCCTGGGTCAGGAACTAAGACTGTGTCATTTGGATTTAAAAGACATTGACTCAGTTCAACGAGTCCGGTCTTAGTCCCAGGTAAGATCGCTACTTCTGTGTCTGGGTCAATCGTGACATTGTATTCGCGTAAATAATAATCACTCACGGCTTGTTTTAATTCTTGATAGCCTTGAAACGGGGAATATTGATGGTGTCTAGGATCTGTGGCGGCGTCTTTTAATGCCTCGACAATATGATGAGGTGTCGGTAAATCAGGGTTACCTTGACCTAAATTAATCACATCAAAGCCTTCTTGTTTATAGCGCTGAATCGTACTCACAAGCTCGCTAAAAAATTGGGTTGGTAATCGTTTTAATAAGTCTGATGCTGGATAATTCACGTGCTCACGCCTTTCGAATGGTTAAGATTTATAAAATTCAGATAGATTTACTTTTGATACAGTGTAACGAATCAAGCTGGTTTCGTCTAGTAATAGTGATTGAATGCTTTTGTCGACCGGGCGTTTAAAAAACAAAAAAAGCACCCATAGGTGCCGAGACATCTTCATGTATCTAAAGTAAGGCAATCGCTAAAATGACCACAATTAAACCAACAATGACAAGTGCTAATCCTTTTGTACTAAGCCCACTTGATAAGTCTTTCAAACTACCGTGACTGGCGCGTTCAACACTATCACGATGATTGCCAGTCGCTGACGTTTTTCGTTCGTGTTGGTTAAGTGATTCACGTTGTTCTTCTGGTTTCATGGGCTATGCCTCCTATCGGCATGATTGGAAATGATAAGTTACAGCTATTATAACATGACTTGTAAAAAATGTTAGTTAAAAATAGAAAATTCGAAAGATTGACATAAATAATGGTCTGATAGACAATAGGAAAAACAGTGAAGCGGGAGGAAATAGCGATGGAAGCAATCAAAGTACAAGGCACACCGAATATATATCGTCACCATGACGGGGCATTAACCGATATGAAACAAGTGATTGAAACACAAGGTTTGAAGAAAGGGTTACTCGTAACGGGCAAGGCTTCGTTTAACGTAGCTGAGCCATTTATTAACCCACTAAATTTAAATGTAGTGATGGAGCGTTATAACGGCGAATGTTCTCGCGAAGAAGTAGAAAGATTAAGAGTAAAGGCAGAAAGGGAAGCCGTTGATTATTTGCTTGCGGTTGGTGGTGGTAAGGTCATTGATGTCACTAAAGCAACAGCCGCGGCAATGGGGTTACCGTACTTGATTGTGCCTACGTTGGCATCAAACTGTGCGGCGGTCACGCCTTTAAGTGTGTTTTATACTGAAAACGGTGTGTTTACCGATCACGTTGTCTTTGATCAGGCGGCATTTATGGTGGCAGTTGAACCAGGGATTTTGATACACACGCCGGCGGATTACTTACGGGCCGGCATTGGTGACACGATTGCCAAGTGGTATGAAGCCAAGCCACTTGTTGCGTCGTTACCACATCAACCGATTGCGGTGAAAGTGAGTCAACATGCGGCGAAGTTATGCCAAGATGTGTTGCTTGCCCACGGGGAAGCCGCGCTTATGGACCAGAAACAACAAGACATTACCGATCGATTCATTGAAGTTGTCGATACAATTATTTTAGCAAGTGGCATGGTCGGTGGTTTCGGTGAACATTACGGGCGGATTTCAGGTGCCCATTCGATTCATAACGGTCTTACCGTGTTAGAAGAAACGCATCAACACCTTCACGGGGATAAAGTGAGTTACGGCATTTTAGTCCAACTGGCAGTGTTTGATGAATGGGATGAAATCAATCAACTGTTGCCGTTTTACCAGGCACTCGGTTTACCGACGAGCTTCTTTGATTTAGGGATTCAAATAGGCCTTGAGGAGAAATGGCAACAAGTCGCCCGTCATGCGACACGTGACGCGGAATCGATTCATTTATTAGGCAAAGTCACACCCGACCTCGTGCACCATGCGATGAGTGAATTAGAACAACATGTCTCGCGTTTAAGAAAGGATGATGCCGAATGACCAAGCGACGCATTGCTTGTCTTCAGATCGATATTCAGTTTGGTGATGTAAAAGCTAATTTACAAGCGGTGGCCAATCAATTTAACCACCTTGATTCTGATATTGATACCGTTGTGTTACCAGAGTTTTGGCCGATGGGGTATAGTTTAGATATCCTTGATGAGATTGTAGAATATGATATGTTGACGCCGATTAAGACACTCGCAAAACAATATAACGT
>JBNJFJ010000113.1:0-5098 GCA_051746745.1 Bacillota bacterium
GTGAATTAAAAACATGAATCAGTCGTTACCTTCATAGACTAAAGAAGATTCCAGTTATGGAGGGACGACTTTTGAATCACTCACCTATTTCTCACTACTTAATCCAACATAAACACCAACTTATCGGCTTATTTGTTATCTTTCTCATTGGCGTCGTGTTAGGCAGTTACACCATGGTCCAGTCTTTTGCTGAGACACTTACCTTGTCTGTCCCAAATTTTACTGTTACAGCTTGGTCCATTACTGAATACGCGACCGTTTTAATTGATAATGTCTGGTTTTACCTTGTTTTATACGTGGCTGGATTATCTTTTATTGGTCTACCGATTATCTATTTTACTTATATGGTGTTAGGGGTACGTGTCGGATATACGATTGCGGTCTGCTTGTCAACCTATGAATATAGAGGCGTCATCCTTGCGATGAGTGCGCTTGTGATTGACCACCTTATCTTTTTGCCGCTTAGTTTACTCTTTGGCATTCAAGCGTTACACATACATAAACTTTTTTTAGTGCGCGTTCCTCTCATACAACGATGCAACTTCCGCGCATGATTTGTCTCTATCACCGGCGAATGGGCTTATGGGTGGGTGTTATTATGCTTTTGTCGGGTGTTGAATACAGTTATTTTATGTATATTTTCCCGCGGGTTCTCGCAATATTTACGTAATCGCCGGTCAAAGGAAATGTTATTGATAATCATTTACACTTGATAATAATTTTAATTGACAGACGTCTATTCGCTGACTATAATTGAGAATGTAGGGAGGTTTCCGTGATGGAACATCGTATTGAACGTATTAAAAAACAATTACATGCTGAAAGTTATAAATTAACCCCTCAACGGGAAGCGACCGTACGTGTACTACTTGAAAGAGAAGAAGACCATTTAAGTGCTGAGGATATTTACTTACTCGTAAAAGAAAAAGCACCCGAAATTGGCTTAGCGACGGTTTACCGCACGCTTGAATTACTATCAGAACTTAAAATCGTTGATAAAATTAACTTTGGTGATGGCGTCTCTCGTTATGACTTGCGTAAAGAAGGGGCTGCCCATTTTCACCATCATTTAGTCTGTATGGAATGTGGGACAGTGGAAGAGATTGTGGAAGATTTACTTGAAGACGTTGAGAAAAAAGTAGAGGATCAGTGGCAGTTTCAAGTGAAAGACCACCGTTTAACTTTTCACGGGATTTGTCGCAAGTGCCAACAAAAAAATAAAGAATCTAATTAAATCACAGGAATCCTGTGATTTTTTGTTTCACTTTTGTTTTTTAACTTATACACCGGAGAAAAGAGGGAGCCTTTTGACAGATGAACGTCAAGATTTTATTCAATATATTAAAATAGAACGCGGATTAAGTGATAATACCATCGAATCTTACCAACGTGATTTAAAGCAATATGAAATTTTTTTAGCCACGCAACAAATAAAACAATGGGAAGATGTCACTCGAGACGTCGTGTTAAATTATTTATACAACTTAAAAGATACCGGAAAAAGCGAAGCGACGATTCAACGGTCCTTGTCAACCTTACGGTTGTTTCATCAGTTTTTAAAGCGAGAACATCGTACCACGCATGATGCGAGCTTACATATTGAGACGCCTAAAAAAAGGCAAGTCTTACCTGAGGTACTATCGGTGAGTGAGGTGGAACAACTGTTAGATATAGAGGTAACAACACCACTCGAATCGCGCACAAAAGCGATGCTTGAAGTCATGTATGCGACCGGTTTACGCGTATCGGAATGCGTCGGTTTGACACTCAATGATTTACACTTAGATATCGGTTTTATTCGTCTGATTGGAAAAGGCAATAAAGAACGGATTATCCCCTTAGGTGAAATGGCAACGGAAGCCGTGAGTGACTATCTTGCATACGGACGCCAAGCCCTAATGAAAGGAAAACAACATCAAACGTTATTTGTTAATCACCACGGAAACTCGCTCTCACGTCAAGGTTTTTTCAAGCTGATTAAACAACGCGCAAAAGACGTTGGGATTAAAAAAGATATCTCCCCTCATAAGTTGCGTCACTCGTTTGCGACGCACTTATTAGAACATGGCGCTGATTTAAGAGCGGTACAAGAAATGCTCGGTCACAGTGATATCTCAACGACACAAATTTATACCCACGTCACCAAAGCCCGTCTCCAATCCATTTATCAAACCTACCATCCAAGAGCCTAACACTAAACACAGGGAAACCTGTGTTTTTTGCGTTTTCGTTAGACGCTAAAGTTGTCGATTGTCTTCTAGTTTTAGCGAGTGCTGACTAGTTTTCTGATGAGGCAGGTAATTAATAGTTTGTCACCGAAATCTGATGGTGAAAGCTAATGCCTTAAAAAGGAATCTATTTAAGAGAGGAAGACGACGATGCCATTGTTGAAAGAATTTGAAGTACAGGATGATTGTTTAATTGTAAGCTTAACGGGGGATTTAGACCATCATGAAACGGATGCGTTTAGAGAAGAATGAATGACGTATTTAACGAACTATCCGATCAATCACGTTATTTTATCACTTAAAGGTGTTGAATTTATTGACAGTTCAGGGCTTGGCGTCATTTTAGGGCGGTATAAGGTGCTAAAAAGTTATGGAGGAAGCTTAGTTATTTGCGGTATTACAAGGCAAGTAAAACGCTTGTTTGATTTATCTGGTCTCTTTAAAATCATTACGTTCACAGAAGATGAATATGATGCACGTGTTTGGTTGGGGGTGTCGTAATGAAAAATGAAGTAATTGTTCAGTTTCCAAGTGACAGTAAGTATGAGAGTTTAGCGCGTATTATTGTGTCTAGTTTCATGTTGCCCTATGATCCGACATTTGATGAATTATCCGATGTGAAAACGGTCGTATCTGAAGCGGTCTCCAATGCGATTATTCATGGGTATGAACATGAGCCTGGGATCGTTGAATTAAGGCTCGCGATTGAAGCGGGTATACTTACACTGACAATTAAAGATGACGGTCAAGGGATTGATAATATTGAACAAGTGAAAGAACCGTTATATACGACCAAGCCTGAGTGTGAACGCTCTGGTATGGGCTTTACGATTATGGATCAATTTATGGACCGTTGTCAGATTAAATCGGCCCCTGGTAAGGGCACTGTTGTGACGCTTGAGAAAATACTAGTATCCGTTATGATGGGTGTGTAAGATGGCGACGGATTTACTGAAAGATGATGAAATAAAACGATTGATTATGCAATCCCAACAAAATGATGAGACAGCGAAAGCAATTCTTGTTGAAAGAAATGAACGGCTCGTCTGGTCGATTGTGAACCGCTATAAGCACCGGGGATACGAGCCAGATGATTTATTCCAAATGGGTTCGATTGGTCTGATTAAGGCGATTGACAAATTCGATTTAAGCTACGACGTCAAGTTTTCCACCTATGCGGTACCGATGATTATTGGAGAAATCCAGCGGTTTTTACGAGATGATGGTGTCATAAAGGTGAGTCGCACATTAAAAGAAATCGCGGTAAAAGTCCATCATCAACGCGAACGGATCATTAAATCAACGGGAAAAATCCCGAGTATTAATGATTTAGCCACTGTCTTATCATTAACGGCTGAACAAATAATTGAAGCAGAAGAAGCCGTCAGGCGCCCACAGTCGATTTATGAATCGATTTATGAAAGTGATGGACAGTCGATTCTCTGCTTAGATCAGCTAAGGAGTGAAGACCCTGATGTGGTAGAGTGATTACTTGTGACTGATAGCCTTAACCAGTTACAGAAGCGTGAAAAGATTATTATGTACTTGCGTTACTTTAAAGACTGTACTCAAGTCGAAGTAGCTGAACGTTTAGGCATCTCTCAAGTCCAAGTGTCACGATTAGAAAAGAAAAGTTTACAATTACTTAAGCACTATTTATCGGTTTAGAGCGAGAAGACATCTTCCTCAAACATTCGTGAGAATGATAGGTGGGGTAGTTCAACCCAAGAAGTATAGCGTCTTTTCCCTTTGGCTATACTGTCAAAAAAGGAGGGGAAAAGATGGATGAGTTAGTTGTGGGACGTTGTGATCAGATCAAAAAGAAAATGACCCGTGAGATGGGTCTTGGCCAATCGTTTGACTTAGGGATCAGACGGTTTCATTTGCAGGGGGTAGAAGTTGACTTGTATTTCGTCAACGGTTTAGCCGATACCGAACAAATTATTCGTCTGCTTGGTAACATGCAGTATCAACAAGAAACAAAAGGGATGGATGTCTTTGCAGTTTTGTTTGACCGCTTAACCCACCAACAAGTAAGAGCGGAGAAAGATTTTAAGGTCGCTATGACCGATGTTTTATCCGGCTTAATTTGTTTAGTGGTAGATAGCGACACCCGTTTTTTATTAATTGATGTGAGACAGTATCCCGGGAGAAACTCTGAAGAACCCGATACAGAACGTGTTGTAAGAGGCTCCCGTGATGGCTTTACCGAAAATATTATAGAAAATACTGCCTTGATTAGAAGACGGGTGAGAGACCCGCATTTACGCCATGAAATCATTAAAGTCGGTAAACGATCACAAACCGACATTTGTTTGTCGTATATTGAAGGCTTGTGTGACCAAGACCTCATTGACTTAGTCAAAAAAGAACTGGATATGATTAAGATTGATGCTTTGCCGATGGCGGATAAAACACTAGAAACCTATTTAGTTAAACAAGGGTATAATCCATTTCCATTAGTTAGGTATTCAGAACGTCCGGATGTGTGCGCCGCTCATTTATTTGAAGGGCATCTGCTTGTCATTGTTGATACGTCACCAAGTGTGATGATTGCACCGACGACGTATTTTCACCATTTACAACATGCGGAAGAATATCGTCAATCACCGTTTATTGGGACATTTATTCGTTGGATCCGTTTTGTTGGGGTGTTTTTATCCTTATTTCTCGTCCCAATTTGGTATTTATTTAGTGAGTATCCTGAACTCACACCTGAGATACTTAGTTTTATCGCTTTAGGGCGAGAAGACACCTTCCTCAAGTGCGTTAGCACTAGGTGGGTGATGAATTGCTTGTTTTGAATATTTTTGAAGTGACAAACATATATTCCTCGTGATATAATTAAAGCACTAACAGTGACCGTCACA
>JBNJFJ010000114.1:0-4961 GCA_051746745.1 Bacillota bacterium
GTATGCCATCCTTTGATTTGTTTGAGGCTCAAGCAGCTGATTACAAAGAGGGAGTGCTACCACGTGCTGTTGAGAAGCGGCTTGCTGTGGAAACGGGTGCATCATTTGGTTGGGACCGGTTTGTTGGCCTAGATGGTAAAGTCATTGGTTTAGATCATTTTGGCGCATCAGCACCTGGAGACATACTAATGAAGAAATTTGGATTTACAGTAGATAATATTATTGCTCAAGTAAAAGACATGTTAAATAATTGAGTTTCTAAAAAGCGCCTGTTGTTGTAAAGACAATGGGTGCTTTTTGTATTTTATAATGAAGAAGTTGTTAGTAAATGTTATAATGCGAAGCATGTACATAAAAAAACATAGTAATATGGGCCTGTTCTTCTAAATAAATTCGATTTAATTTAATTATAAAACTTATTGTGAATATTTATTTGTTATTAAACATCATCCTGATTTTGCCGATAATAAGTAAAAGTATGGATATATAATATTACCAAATACATATAAGGATTTACTTATAAATACGTGCGTGAGGGTGAAAAAGCTTTGAGTAGAGTATTAGTTGCGAAACAACCGATTTTAGATCGTCAAAGAAAACTGTATGCGTATGAATTACTGTACCGGTCCGATCGTGTGAATCAAATGTGGGATGGCGACAAAGCGACGGTAGAAGTTGTGATCAATGCTTTTTTAAATATAGGTATTGATCAAATCGCCGGTCACTACCCAGTATTTATAAACTTCACAGAAACATTATTGTTGTCAGAGCGGTTTGAAGATGTCGCGCCTCAAGATATTGTCATTGAAATATTAGAGGATGTTGAACTGACACCTCGGATGATCACAAAAATTAAACGTTTAAAAAAACGTGGCTATCGCTTAGCGTTAGATGATGTCACGCAAACCATTTATAATAAGTGGGAAAAAGCTGATGTTATTCATTGTTTAACATACTTGAAAGTAGATTTTTTAAAGACAACGCGGTTTGACCAAGAACGGATTATTAAAGACATGCAGCTACATCACCCCGCTGTGAGTTTAATTGCCGAAAAGGTTGAAACGATGGATGACTTTGATTTTGCTAAACGGATTGGTTATCATCTGTTTCAAGGTTTCTTCTTTATGGAACCAGAAGTGTTAGAAACATTCGAGATTCCTGCATATTATTTATCTTATATTAACTTAGTAAAAGAAATTGAACGTAGTGATGTGGAATTACTGACACTTGCTAAGACGATTCAAAAAGACTTATCACTCTCGTATAAATTACTTAAGCTCATTAATTCTCCGGCTTATAGGCGGATACAAAAGGTCAACTCAATTGAACGGGCCGTGGTTTTATTGGGACAACAAGAGTTAAAGAAATGGTTATATGTCTTAGCGTTAAGAGATATGTCTGAAAAACAAGGCATGGCTCATGTAGAGCCACTGATTAAAAGTTCTTATTATCGTGCGAAGATGTGTGAGAACTTGGCGGAAAGATTATTACCCCATCAAACACAAGAAGCTTTTTTAGTTGGTTATTTCTCTCAATTACCAGCCATTTTACGGCAACCAATGGATAAATTGCTTCAAGCCTTATCGCTAAATGATACAATCGAAACAGCCTTAACAGAAGGTCAAAGCCCATTAACGGACTTTTTACGCCTTGCGGTTAGCTATGAACAGGTTGACTGGGAAGCGGTAGATATCCTAACTAAGCAGTTAAATTTAACGGAAGACGTCGTTCAAACGTGTTATAAAGAAGCAAACGGTTGGGTATATACGCTGTTTCAAGCGAATTAACAATGCTATCATCCTACAAGAAAACGACTCATCCGTTTTTCTTGTAGGATGATTTTGTGTAGGAATGCTTCATACAAAGGCTCGACCTTTCATAGATTGATTAAGAAACAGTCTTATCTAAAGAAAGGTGTGGTCAGGTGAAGCGGGTTAAGTTTATTGGATGGTTACTTTCTTTTGTTTGTTTAGTTGGGATTACTAGTGTAATGATGTATCAAGATGTAACCCCTGCTTATAGTCCTTTACCACTTGGGGGTATTCACGTCGTCATTGATCCAGGTCATGGTGGAATGGATGCTGGCGCGAGCTATCAAGACATATTAGAAAAAGACTTAGCGCTGTCAATCAGTTTGAAGCTACGTGATTATTTCGAGTTGCAAGGTGCGGAAGTGACCTTGACGCGTGAAGGAGATTATGACCTAAGTAAACCAAGCGATACAAGTGTGCGTGAAAAGAGGCGGTCAGATATATATAAGCGAGTGAAGATCATAGAAGACCAAGTGCCAGATCTTGTTGTGTCGGTTCATTTAAATGCGATAGAAGAGTCAGTTTGGCGCGGGGCTCAAACGTTTTACTACCCAACCAATACAGAAGGTGAGGAATTAGCTACCGCCATTCAATCCTCACTCATTAAACGATTAAAAAATACAACGCGTGAGATTCAAGCGATTCAAGGTGTGTATTTATTAAAACAAGTAACAGCGCCAATGGCATTAGTAGAGGTCGGCTTTTTGTCTAATGAGAAAGAGCGCGCGTTACTCTTATCTGAAGACTACCAAGAAAAAGTTGCGCGTAGTATTTTTTACGGGATGATTAACTATCTGTCAGCAAATGAGAAATAGGAATATGTTATACTACTTTGTAATAGTCGATACAGCATAAGGGGGAAGACTGTCATGAAAGAACAACAAGTGATGACCATTTTAAGACCGGTCCAAGACCCGTTTATACATAAACGATTTGTGGAAACGGATGCGATTAAGTCGGTTGAAGCAGATGAAACAACCGGAAAGGTCACGGTTGAAATTGCATTAAGTAAACTGAACCAACCAGAAAATGATCAATTAAACGAAGAACTCACGAATAAATTAATGCAAGCAGGTGCAAATGATGTAACCATTCACTTCAGCAAGCTACCAGAAGAACAGTTAAAAAAATATCCGCAGTATCAAGTCATGATGTCGCCGTTATTAAACGGGGAAGCAAACACCACCTTTCTTGCGATTGCCAGTGGAAAAGGCGGTGTGGGTAAATCAACCGTCACCGCAAATCTCGCTGTTAATTTAGCGCGACTTGGTAAACGTGTTGGGGTCATTGATGCGGACATTTATGGATTTAGCATCCCTCATATGATGGGGGTGACAAAAAAGCCGACCTTACAAGGAAATAAAATTATTCCAGTAGAAGCACATGGTGTGAAAGTCATGTCGATGGATTTCTTTGTTGAAGGAAATGATCCTGTCATTTGGCGTGGGCCGCGACTTGGTAAAATGCTTAATAGCTTTTTTATTGAAGTCGACTGGGGAGAGTTAGATTATTTATTGTTAGATTTACCACCAGGGACAGGTGATATGGCCTTAAATGTTCATACAACATTACCGACGTCAAAAGAAATCATCGTGACAACGCCACACGAGACAGCTGCCCATGTCGCGTCACGTGCAGGGAAGATGGCACTGAATACGCAGCACGAGATTGTCGGTGTGGTGGAGAACATGTCTTATTTTGAAAGTCAATTAACACATGAACGTGAGTACGTTTTCGGACGAGGTGGTGGTGAGTGGTTGGCGAAAGAACTACATGCCCCATTGCTTGCAGAAATCCCATTAGGACAACCGAAGGATAGTAAAGCAGGTTCCATCTATGCGAAAGATGAAGGCATTGGGAACATCTATTATCAGATGGCGGAAGCCGTAATTAATGAGACGGAAAGATAGCGTGTGAAAGAGCTAATTCTTGTAGAGGTCTAACGAAGAGAAAAAAATAAAGCAAGCTGAAGATGAGTTATTAGTCAATACGCTCAATCTTCAGCTTTTCTTCTTCAAATAATAATTGTGTGAGTGGGATGATCTGAAATCCTTCTGTCGTAAGGTAGTCACTCATCGATTGAATTAAGGTGGTCCCGTTAACCAAGTCGCGACCTAAATCGATGGCAATAATATCACCCGGTCTTATGTTTTGTTTCAACATTTGCTGTAGCTGTTCAGTAAATGGTTGGTGTGGCTCGGTGAGTGTGAGTGATGCGCCGATGGTAGTGAGGCCGCTTGCTGCGGTTTCCTTTAGTTGCTTTGGCGTTGCGTATTGTTGTCTTATAAAGTGAACGTCACTCGGCACTTCAATGAAGGCTGTTTCCTGCTTTCGATTAATTAGTCCGCCCCATTCGATTAAATCTTCTACTTGTTCTAAGTCAACGAAGGAGTCTTCAGCTAATGTTACTTCATTTAAAAGGGTTAATGGGAGAAAAAGTGTTATGGGGATATGAGACTCAGTTAAAGCATCTAATATATAAGGTAAAGTATTTTGATCACCTGTATAATTTATAGTAAAACTAATAGCACTGTCATGGCGATAAACGTGATGGATGGCCGCTGATGGTGGGGAAGGTAAATAGACAGGGCGTGTCTCGGTCATCGCTTCTTTAATAAACGTGATAGACAAAGAAGAGATAATCAGCATGATCGATACGACAAAGGCGAAGCGGTAGAGTGTCTTTTTATGCAAGGTGATAAACATATGCTGCACCTGCTTTCTTAGATGGTGGGAAGATCTCATGTTACTTTAGTTTATGATAGTGAATAGAATTTCAGAACGTTTGTGTTTAAAGGCAATGAACAAGGGGTATAAACTAATTGTGGCTTGATTGATTCAGGTGAGTAATCAAGCTAAAAACACCTTTTTGCAACTTTTTTCACGAAAAGTATTGCAAGGTAAAAACAGATATGCTATATTAGTTTCTGTTGTCGCAAACAACACGTCAAAAACAATAAAATTTCATCAAAATTTTATCTTAAAAAGTTCTTGACGAAAACTAAAAACGATGGTAAGATAATTCTCGTCGTTAAAAACGGCAACACACAATTGACCATTGAAAACTGAATAACACACACAGTAATGTTAAGAAATAAAGTAAGACAAGCTAGTGCTTGAAACCAGAGTAAAGTATTACTCATCAATTTT
>JBNJFJ010000115.1:0-4944 GCA_051746745.1 Bacillota bacterium
GTTATACGGTGTGGCGCTTGATCAATTTAAAGAACGTTTTGAATCTGTTGGGGCAACAGTCATCGGAGAATTAGTGAAAGTTGATTTAGACCCAGATGAGGAAGATTTCAAGCGCACGCGAATGATAGTGGACGAGGTTCTTCAGTCGTCAGATAAATAATGAAAAAACCTAATCTCAGTAAAGGGATTAGGTTTTTTTGTAAGGTGTTTTATTCTAGTTTTACCTTAGTCGTCTTGTATTAGGTCATTGGTAAGTAATCGATAGTTTGACACCTTGTTGATAATTACCGAATTGATGACCAAATAAATTAAAACCACCTTTATTTGTGGCGTTATCCTTGACGCCTACTCTAACTGAGATGAAAGGCTCTCGTTCTAGTTCTAAATCTTTAATTGATGTTGAACTGATCTTTACATTTCCATCTAAATAAGTGCCTGTTTCGGTTGCGTTCCAAGTTTTCAGCATGCCATATTGCGAATAATTTGTATGCCACCAAGCTGGTGTTAAAAACCCTCTTTCACCGCCGAAGTCACTTGGTGATGTCCACGTCCCAACCTCTTGATTATTAATCCACACGGTAATATCGGATGGCCAATCATCTTTGTGATTAGGTGCTTCAGAACAAATCTCAATGGATAGTTCAATGGCTGTCGCTGTTTTTCCGTGTGGGATTTGATTTTGATAGCGATATTCCACATAACCATGACGCATGAACAACAACTGAGCATTGCGCCTGTCGGTATCATAGAATGAGCGGGGGTCATCTTGAATACCGATATACGAATTGGCGCTAACAATGCCGCAATTCGGTTTAACGAGGCAGTCAAAGTATTCACCAATAGGCATATCCATCGTGTATTGATGATTATCTTTTTGTTCTTCTTCAGCATTAAATAAATCGACAATGATTCGATCGTAATTCTTCGCACTCACTTTTTGTGTGCCACGTCCTGGTACGAGTTCAGTAGAAATAAGATTGACTTCTTCTAGTTTTCGAATGTTGGTGGCGGTTGTTGAGAAAGGTAAGTTTAGCTTGTCGGCCAGTTCGTTCACATTGTATGGTTGCACGCTGAGTAATCTTAATATTTCTAAACGATGATTATTCGCAATAGCTTTTAATATAGTAAGCGCCTCTACATTAGCTGATAAATGTTTTGTTTTCAATGTTAACCCTCTTTTCCGTAAAACATAGACTATCTACATCTATCATAGCATATTGAATTTTTATCATCGAGATGTATTTGTGTAAAAAACGCACGATAACCAGATGTGGCAAACGGCGATAGAATGGGGTTAAAACTTTTTTAATTATTTTAACAAATATACTTGCTTTATTACTTATAAAGTGGTTATAATAAAGTCAAGAAATGATAGCGCTTTAATAAAGATTATCGCGATAGTTCGCTGGATGATTAAGTGATGGTGAAAAGTGAGTGGTAGTAATGTAGAGCGGATAGTTATCTTTTTCGTCATCTGCATTAAGTGATTCGGCTCATTATAACTAAAAAAATAGTAATAAAACCTATGGAAGGGGTGGTTTGATGAATCAATCGATAAACCGAATGGAACAGTGTCTAGCGCCAAACCCGCAATTTGAAAGAAAAGGCTGGCTAGAATTAAAAGGAGAATGGTTGTTTAAGAGTGATGAGCTTTGTGTTGGAGAGACAGAGGGTTGGGTGGAAGATTTCCCGAGTGAGACAACAATCAATGTTCCTTATGTTAGGGAAGTGGCACAACAGAAACACCTTCATGATGAGTCTGATGTGATTTGGTATCAGAAGACGATACGCATACCGGAACAGCAAAGAGGTAAACAAGCTTTGATTCACTTCGAGGCGGTCGATTACTTAACGACGGTGTGGGTGAATGGTGAAAAATGTCTCGTCCATGAAGGGGGATTTGATCCGTTTGTTGTGAGCTATCTTTTAGGGGGGGAAGAGGAATTAACGCTAACGCTAAAGGTGGAGGATACGCATCAAACGGCTCAGCCTTTAGGAAAGCAATCATGGAAAGATCATAATTTCTTATGTTGGTATACACGAACGACAGGTATTTGGCAAACGGCGTGGGTTGAATTTGTCGAAGCTGTGTATTTGGAGGGTGTCGAGATGACACCGAATATTGATACATCAAGTCTAGAAATGATAGCGTATACATCGTTTGTTGGCAAGTCGGCTAAGCAATACAATCTTATTGTCGATATTACGTTGGGTGAGCGCCTTATCCGTCAAGTGGTGTTTAATAATATCGGCGCTTATACAAAAGCGAGTTTAGCAGTTGATTCAGATGATCCGGACTTTCGCTTAGCTTACTGGAGCCCAGATGATCCGAACTTATACGATATTACCTTTACCATTGAATGTCATGATGAGGTGATTGATCAAGTGAAAAGTTACTTTGGCATGAGAGGAATTGATGTAAAAGGTAGAAGTATTTTACTAAATAATGAATCGTTTTATCAAAAGCTTATTCTTGACCAAGGTTATTATGGTGAAACGCTCATGAGTCCGTCGACAGAAATGATGGAACAAGAAGACTTAATCAAAATAAAAGAGATGGGCTTTAACGGACTAAGGAAGCACCAAACAGTGTCGAGTCATCGCTATCTATACTTATGTGATAAGTACGGTTTGGTCGTTTGGGGAGAAATGCCGAGTAGTTATTTATTCAATACGAAATCAGTAGAACGTGTACATGCACAGTGGCAAACAATATTGAAGAAGCATCGTAATCATCCTGCTGTCATCGCTTATGTCGTGATGAATGAATCATGGGGAGCAAATGAAGTATTTAAGCATCCGCGTCAACAGCAGTATATTAATTCATTATATACGCTCACAAAAGCGCTGGATGACTCGAGGTTAGTGATTGGTAATGATGGATGGGAACATACAATGACAGATGTGTTAACTATTCATGATTACAATCAAGACGATAAAAGTTTAGCAGCGGCTTATGAAAATCTAACTTTCGTTGATGGTGCGCCATCGAAAACAAGCAAAAAATATAATTTTGCTAACGGCTATCAATATCAAGACCAACCGATTATTTTAAGTGAATTTGGAGGGGTAGCTTATGCTGATCAGCAAAGTGAGAATGATTGGGGTTATGGTGACCGTCCGCAAACGAAAGAGGATGCCCTTAGTCGAATTGAGAGTTTGATGCAAGCGGTCATGGATAATGAGTATTTCAGTGGTTTTTGTTATACCCAATTGACAGATGTCGAACAAGAAGTGAATGGCTTATTAACGCATGATCATCAATATAAATTTGATCCGAAAAAAGTACGTCAGATTTTAAATTATAAACGAAATGGTGGATTTGAATTCAAATAATGAATGGAGTGTTGACGATGGAACAAGCAACAAGCAAACTAGCGCCGAATGTGAATGCGTTAAAGAAGATTAGTACAAAAGAAGTGTTATCTTATTTTAGTTATGGCATGGGGCAGTGCATAAGTTTTGGTCTTGTCGGAACATTTATCATGTATTTTTATACCGATATTTTAGGTATCTCCGCCTTAGCGGCAAGTACGATCTTTGTGATCGCCCGTACGTTTGATGCAGTAAATGATCCCTTCATGGCGTCGTTCATTGATACGAGAAAGTCAAAGCACGGGAAGTTTCGACAATATCTTTTGTATATGCCTGTGTTTATCTTCTTGATTACGATTATTGCCTTTTTACCGCTTGATCTTAACCCGACAGCCGCCGTGTTATTTGCGGGGACAACTTATATTTTATGGGGTGTGTTTTATACCGTGTCCGACGTGCCGTTTTGGTCAATGTCGGCGGTTATGAGTCAAGATGCGCAAGAGCGAACGAAACTCGTAACTTTCGCCAATTTAGGTGTGTTTGTCGGGATTGGTATTCCGACACTTTTATTTACACCTTTAGCTGAATGGCTTGGAAATGGGAGTGTGGATGACGGGTTCTTTATGGCGGTCGTGATTCTATCTACACTGATGCTTCCGTTCATGTTCATTGGATTTAAGAACACGAAGGAACGCGTGAAACCATCAGTAGAAAAGGTTAAAATGCGTGATGCTATTAAAGTAATCAAAGGTAATAAGCCGATGTTTATCGTGCTCGCAACATTCTTTTGTAATGTCTTTGTTAATATTACGCTAACGCTCAATATTTTCTTCTTTACCTATAACTTAAACAATGCATCCTTGATGTCTGCTTTTGGTATTATTAGCCTTGTGAGTTGTATTGGTTTCTTCTTTATCCCAATGTTAACAAAACGTTTTTATAAGAAGCATATTCTGATGGTGATCTTAGCCGTTGATGTGATTGTGCGTATTCTATTTTTCTTAAGTGGTTACAATAGCACGGCTGTTGTGTTAACGTTTATGTCGATTACCATGGTGCTTTATACAGCGACGGGGCCGCTGATTTCGGCGATGCTTGCTGAAACGATTGAGTTAACAGAAGTCAGAACGGGTCAACGCTCAGAGGCGGTTACATTCTCTGGTCAAACGTTTACGGGTAAGTTATCGGTGGCAATTGCTGGGGGTGCGACAGGGGTTATTTTGACGATGATTAACTATGTGCCTAATCAAAGTCAAACAGATGGAACGCTAACAGGGTTATTCTTTTTTATTGCGCTATTACCTGCTGTAGGTTCGATTGTAAGGTTAATCTTAATGTACTTCTATAAATTCACTGAAAAAGAGTTCGATCAAGCGGTGTTAGAGTTGCAACGACGAAAAGGTTTGCAACAATCGACCGAGTATTAATGAATAAGTTGTGAGTAAAAAGCTGCTACCTAAAGTATTTAAAATGACTTTAGTGTAGGAGCTTTTTGTGATTGTCGCAGCAAATCATGGATTTTATTGATTGAAGCGCGTATAATAAGAAAAAAACAGATAAATGAGGGTTAGAGATGGTAAAAGAATTGATTTCATGGATAAAAGCCATTGTGATTGCCTTAGTGATTGT
>JBNJFJ010000116.1:0-4666 GCA_051746745.1 Bacillota bacterium
TTGCTTATTCGGTCCATTCCCCTGTGGGTACCCCCGTTAGTGAAAAAGCGAAGGAAGTCGTGCTTAAAACAGCAGCCTTACTCAGTGAATGGGGACATGATGTGGAAGAACAAGCCCCCCCGATTAATGGCGTTGATTTAATGCAGCACTATTATGTGATGAATGCAGGTGAAATGAATAAAGTCGTCAGCCAGTTAGAACAAGGGTTACAAAAAAACATCCCCCAAGAAGACATAGATCCGTTCACATATGCCTTACATGAAACGGGTAAATTAATCACCGCTGCTGATTATAGTCAGAGTTTAGATGGATGGGACGAGGCAAGTCGAAAGATGCATGCCTTTCATGACACCTATGACCTTTATTTAACACCAACCAATGCAGATCAAGCACCTGAAATTGGGGCACTCGCGCCATCTGAGTCAATGGTGAAGCAGATTAAAGCCATATCATCTTTAACAAAAGATAAACGTCTGGCACTCGTATATGAGATGTTTTTACCGAGTTTAACGTATACGCCTTTTACTCAACTCGCTAATTTAACTGGACAGCCCGCTGTAAGTTTACCGCTAGGTATGAGTGATGATCAGTTACCCCTTGGCTGTCAGTTCATGGCGCCAAAGGGACGCGAAGATATATTATTACGCTTAAGTTTCCAGTTGGAACAATCATCTCTTTGGCAAACGCCTACTGTGAGCAGTCACTTGTAACCGGTCGTCGGTCACGCTTTCTCTGATTTAAAAAGAAAACACTTGCAAGACGAGCTTTTAACTCGCTAATATAAGAGTACAACATATGATCAGCACATATTAGTAAGTTTTTACTAAGAAGACTCATAAACCAAGAGAAAGGAGGGACAAAATGACCGAACGCCAACAGTTACTACTAGAGCTTCTACTCGCTAATCCTAAGACGTATCATCTTACAAAAACATTAGCTGAAAAATTAGTTTGTTCTGAGCGGACCGTTAGAAATGATTTAAGTGTATTAGAAGAAAAGAGTGAGGAGGAGGCGTGGTTTACGCTTTTAAGAGAACCAGGTAAGGGCATTAGTGTGTCAGTGCATGATGAGGCAGCTAAAATGCGCTATCTTAAAACAAACGCGCAAGTGGATGAACCGACCGATGGACCGATGGCGCTCATCGGTTTTGATTTGTTAATGGCGACAGAGCCAACACCGATGTCACAATTAAAACAACGGTACTATTTATCAACGACACATATAAGGACGCTGATTGATGAGCTTATTGAGTGGTTACATCCCTTTGACATTGAGCTATCTGCGAAGCCACGGGTGGGACTAACGATTGTTGGGAGTGAAGCGAATAAGCGCCGGGCACTCGCCGCCTTACCGCATGATGAAGAGGTAAGTAGCTTGATTGAAAGAGAAATGCGTCCGTATGAAGTCAATGCATTAAAGCACATCCTGATGAGTTTCAGTGAAGACTATGCCCTGTCATTTACGGATGAAAGTATACAGCGGTTGGTCGTCCATATTCTGTTAATGATTAAACGGGTGAAGCTTAAACAATCGCTACAGCTACCAGAAGAAGATATCTTATTGATGCAAAGCCGGCTAATTTATCCCACCATACTTGAGCTAAAACAAGCGATTGAATCTTTGTTTTCGCTTGTATTAAAAGATGATGAAGTCGTCTATTTAGCGATGCACATTCTCGGTTCGAAACTCAATCAGCCGATAGACTCTCAAGAATTTCTACAACTAGAAGGTGAGAAACAAGCAGAACAATTAACGCGACTTTTAATTGATCAACTGTCTAAAAAAACGATGATGGATTTTAGAGGGGACAGTCATTTACGTGAGGGGTTAAAGGTCCATGTCTATGCAACGGTCCACCGCTTACGGTATGACTTACCGGTCAATAATCCACTCACAAAAGAAATCAAACAATTGTACCCATTTTTGTTTGATCTCTTAATTGAGATTGTGACCGACTTAGAACCAACGCTCGGGTTTCTCATTCCAGAAGCAGAGGTCGCTTATTTAACCTTGCATTTTCAAGCGGCGCTTGAACGTTTAGACAAAGACCAACCGAAAGAACTCTCGGTTGTTGTCGTTTGTCACATGGGCATTGGTGTGTCAGAAATATTAAAAGTTCGGCTGACGCGAGCGTTTCCTGCTTTAGTTATTAAAGCAACGGTACCGGAGCGTGAATTAAAAGCTTATATTAAAAAAGAACCCATCGATTTGATTGTCTCAACCGTCCCCTTAACGCTTAACACACCGCCAAGTGTGATTGTGTCACCATTACTCAATGAAGATGACCAAGCGAATTTAAGAATGTGGGCAGACAAAGTGGAACAAGATCACGTCAATAAGCATATCTCATTAAAGACATACATCCATCCAGGTTTTATTTTTATTCATCAATCATTTGAACACCCGTATGAATTAATTGAATATGTGACGAACCGTATGGTGCAGGCTGGTGTTGTATATAAAGATTACCCGCACCAAGCCTTATTACGAGAACGAAAGGCATCAACAGCGATTGGTGGAGGCATCAGCATTCCTCACGGTGACCCGCGCTATGTAAAACAGTCAACGATTGCGATGATCACCTTAAAAGAACCCATGAACTGGGAAGGGGAGGCAGTCTCACTCGTCTTTATGTTAGCCTTAAGAGAAGAAGATAAAGCCAAGCACCGGGCGATTTATCAACAGCTTGGTCTACTGACAGAACAGACTGAGAAACAAGCTCGTATATTAGCCCAAACATCGATTAAGGATGTTTTAAATAATTTATAATTGCCGGAAACCCGGCAATTATTTTTTTAGTTAACCTTTAAGTTTCAGGCTATACTATAGTTAGAACAAATCACAAGGAGGGTTTAATGATGAAGTTGGTAGCGATTACATCATGTCCAAACGGGATAGCCCACACGTATATGGCAGCGGAGAACTTAGAAAAATCCGCCGCAAAATTAGGTGTGGAAATCAAAGTCGAAACTCAAGGGGGCGTAGGAGCAGAAAACGTCCTAACAGAACAAGACATCAGAGAGGCAGACGGGGTGATTATTGCCGCAGATAAGGCCGTTGACAAGGCGCGTTTTGTCGGTAAGCGTTTAATTAACACCGGTGTCCAAGACGGGATTAGAAAACCGGAAGAATTAATCCAGCGATTTGAAAAAGACAATGTGAGTACGTATCGCGGAACAGGAAAAGAAGAACAAACATCAAACAGTAGTAAACAAAATCCGATTTACCGTCACTTAATGAACGGGGTATCGTTTATGGTACCGTTTATCGTTGTCGGTGGTTTATTGATCGCCCTGGCGTTAACAATTGGCGGGGAACCGACAGAAGCAGGATTACAAATTCCAGAAGATTCGATTTGGAAAACAATCGAAGCGATTGGTGGGGCAGCCTTCAGCTTTATGGTCCCAATCCTTGCCGGTTATATTGCGTATAGTATTGCGGACAAACCAGGTCTCGCACCAGGTATGATTGGTGGCTTTATTGCCGCAAATGGGAGCTTTTATAACTCAGAAGCAAGTGCCGGATTCTTAGGCGGGATTATTGCTGGTTTTATCGCTGGTTATGCGGCACTTTGGATTAAGAAAATTAAAGTACCAAAAATGGTTCAACCGATTATGCCGATTATTATTATTCCACTGTTAGCGTCACTGATTGTCGCTCTTATCTTTGTCTTATTGATCGGTGCACCTGTGGCACAAGTATTTGAATCACTCACTACTTGGCTTAGTGGTATGCAAGGCTCAAGTGAAATTATCTTAGCGCTTATTCTCGGTGCGATGATTGCCTTTGATATGGGTGGTCCAGTCAACAAGGTAGCCTTCATGTTTGGATCAGCGATGATTGTTGAAGGAAACTACGAAATTATGGGGCCAATTGCGGCAGCGATTGCGATTCCTCCGATTGGGATGGGTCTTGCGACCTTTATGTTTAAAGATAAATTTTTACCAGAACAACGTGAAACAGGTAAGGCGTCGATTACGATGGGATTCTTCGGTATTACTGAAGGGGCGATTCCTTTCGCCGCACAAGATCCACTACGGGTTATTCCAAGTATTATGATTGGGTCCATGGCAGGTTCTGTGATTGCGATGGTATCAAACGTTGGGAACCGTGTTGCACACGGTGGACCAATTGTTGGTTTACTCGGTGCGGTAAGTAATGTCGTGATGTTCTTTGTGGCGATTGCTGTTGGGGCGATTGTCGTCGCGCTAATGATTAAAGTCTTGAAAAAAGACGTTGAATTAGAAACCGTTCCTCCGGTACCGAATACACCGGTAGACGATACACCATTCAAAGAATCAAACAAAACAACCGACATTACTAATCTAACTAATCTGACGACGAAACAATTAATCGATGTAGATAGTAAACAATCAACACGTGATGACATGATTGATGCGATGATTAAAGATTTAGTAAAAGATGGTGCTGTAACCGATCATGATGCTTTTAAAGAGGCGATTATGGCTCGTGAAAGTGAATCGACAACAGGGATTGGCATGGAAGTCGCGATTCCTCATGGGAAATCAGATGCGGTGACTGAACCACGGATTGCGTTTTACATTAGTAAAGACGGTGTGGATTGGTCAAGTTTAGATGGCACCTTATCAAAACTGATCTTTATGATTGCTGTACCGAAATCTCAAGCGGGTGATCAGCACTTAAA
>JBNJFJ010000117.1:0-4654 GCA_051746745.1 Bacillota bacterium
AAGATTGGATAATCTTATTTACTTCGTCATCAATGTTAATTGAATAAGCGATTTTTGAATGGAAATAGTCAATCGTACGTGACATAACTTCACTTCCTTTTATATATAGTTACGTTTATCTTATCAGAATTGTTTGGAGGATGCTATAAAGTATAGTCATGAACAACAAAACACTGCCCTAAGTTAGGTATATCATATACAGGTCCGCCATTTTTCAATTCATATAAAAAAGCACTTACAGAAAGTAAGCTCTGTAAGTGCTTGTGATGAAAAAGAATATTTATTCTGCAGATTCGTCAGTTGTATCGTCTGTTTCTTCTGTATCAGCGTCAGCATCTTCCTCAATATCTAAATTTTCTTCTAAGTCAGCTGCAGGATCTTCAAAGACAAAAGTATCTTCAAATTCTTCGATTTTAACATCGATATCCGCATCTTTAAGTAATTGTGTAATTTTTTCTTGTGCTTGAGTAGAATCAACTTTTGTTGAAGCAATTTCTGACTCTAATTGTTCGCGTACATCTTCTAATGCTTCCACATCACTTTCAACTGGGCGCTTATCCGTTACGTAGATAATGTGATAACCATATTCAGATTGAACAGGTTCGCTGATGTCACCAATTTCTAATTCGTAAGCTTTGTCTTCAAATGCTGGTACCATTTGACCGCGTGAGAAGTAACCGACAGAGCCACCTTCAGCAGCAGAACCAGAATCTGTTGAGTATTCCTCAGCTAAAGCAGCAAAATCTTCACCGCTTGTAGCGCGTTCGTATAATTCATTAGCTAATTCTTCATCTTCAACTAAGATATGTGACGCTTGAACTTCATTAATCATACGGTTGTATTGTGCTTCAATTTCTTCGTCCGTTACTTCGACCCCATCAGCCAGTGCTTTTTGTTGGAGCATTTGCATACGTAACTGTTCCTCAAATGCTGCTTCAGAAGCAATACCTTGTTGTTGAAGTAACATTTCAAACATGTCCCCGTATTGTTCACGGTACATATTCATTTGATCTTCAATGGCAGATTCATCAATTTCATATTTAGATTCTAAAATTGTTTTTAATACCATATTTTGAAGAACGCTTTCGCCTGCTGTTGCTTTTAATTCTTCATAAAAAGCATCCTTAGTGATATTTCCTTCATTTGTTTCAACGACAACTTCAGCATCGTCTCCAGAACAAGCACTAAGTCCGATGAGACTCGCGGTAATTGTTGCGACCATAACTAACTTTTTCATTAAACACACTCCTACTTTAAATTATAAGACGTTTTGTCTTGTTTTATTTTCCTTAGTTAATATATCATATTTTTGCCTTAAAAGAGAGGTAGAATCTTAAATTCCTCGATTTTTACATATTTTTTTCGTAGATATGTAAACGTGATCAACGCATTTATAGAAGCAAATGTACAATAACCATCTTTTATGTGATTGATAACCACATCTTTAAAATCATAAAAAAGAAGTTATCCAATAGGATTTAGATAACTTCATCAATACTAAGATATGTGACTGTCATCATTGATTTGTTGACATGTTGATTTCAACTGGATAAATGCTTTTTCTAATCTTTCATGAAAGACAAGCATTTGTTTGACTTTCGTTTCAATCAGTTCACCTTGAGGTCGTGTGTTAATTTTATTCTCTATAGAAGATAAACTTTGTTTTTGCATGGATGTGTGGCTTAACCATTTATCAAGATAGTAATGCATGAACCGTTGAAATAAATCATCGGTAGTCGTATATAAATCCTTTCGTACACCTTTTTTCCATACTTGATTAACTAAATTTAAATCAGATAGATTCCTTATCCCGGTATTAACAGATGTTTTACTTTTTCCTGTTGTTTGGCTCATTTCATCAAGTGTCATCGGTTGATGGTTTAGAAAAAGGATTGTAAACAGTCTAGAATCACTCGGAGAGAGGTCAAAAAGCTCAAGCGTTTTTGAAAACTCATTAATTACATCGTCAGTTAAATACGATTCAGGCTGCATGTGTGGGCTCCTTTCTATATAAGTATAAATTAAACCTAATATAAGCTTACATAAATTTCAAAGATAATGGAAATGATATATCGGGTAGCATTCAAGAGTATTTGAGAGTATTTCTAAGCAAAGGTTTTGTTGCGTTTGTACAGTTTAAACTGTACGTAAAATATATTCGAAAACTACGGTTTTTAACGGTTGAACTATTGACCGCTTCTAAGGTAAGCTATTAGAGTACTGCATTACGGCAAAAAACACATAACTTGTTTAGAAAATGTCTAAACGGGAAATAAAAAGTGAATACATGAGTATTGACTCATGAGTATTGTATTTATAAAAGAGGGGTGAGATTATGCCAGTTATTGAAGTTAAAGGTCTATCAAAAGTTTTTGGTAAGAACGTGAAAGACTCTTTAAAGTTACTGGATGAAGGTAAGAAGAAAGAAGAAATTCTCCAAGCAACAGGTGATACGGTCGGTGTAAACCGTGCATCATTTGAAGTAAATCAAGGAGAAGTGTTCGTTATTATGGGGCTTTCAGGGAGTGGTAAGTCAACATTAATCCGTTTGATTAATCGTTTGATTGAACCTACTGAAGGTAGCGTTATGGTTGATGGAGAAGATCTAGCACAAATGGATAAAGAGAATCTTCGTCGTGTCCGTCGAGAAAAACTTAGTATGGTATTCCAAAACTTTGGTTTGTTTCCATTCCGTACTATTTTAGAAAACGCAGAATACGGTTTAGAAGTACAAGGAATTGAAAAAGAAGAACGTGCTAAAAAAGCTAAAGAAGCACTTGAAATGGTTGGTTTAGGTAGCTATGTTGAACAATATCCTAATCAATTATCAGGTGGGATGCAACAACGTGTAGGTTTAGCGCGAGCATTAGCCAATGACCCAGAAATACTCTTAATGGATGAAGCTTTCTCAGCACTTGACCCATTAATCAGAAAAGATATGCAAGATGAACTGTTAGAATTACAAGACTCTATGCACAAAACGATCATCTTTATCACGCACGATTTAGATGAAGCGTTACGTATTGGTGACCGGATTGCACTTATGAAAGATGGTTCTATCGTACAAATCGGTACACCAGAAGAAATTCTAACAAATCCAGCCAATGAATATGTTGAGCGTTTTGTAGAAGATGTTGACCGTTCGAAAGTCTTAACGGCAGCACATATTATGCACCGTCCTGAGACAGTAAATATTGATAAGCATGGTCCGCGTGTGGCTTTAGAGCGTATGCGTGAAGAAGGATTATCAAGTATTTATGTTGTTGATGGTCACCGCAACCTTAAAGGTTATGTGACAGCTGATGATGCATCTGATGCACGTAAGAAAGAAATTAAAGATCTTAATGAAATTTTACGTACCGATGTACCGAAAGTACCGCTTGATAAGCCAATGCAAGAAATTATTGAAATGATTTATGACACACCTGTACCAATCGCAGTTGTAGATGGTGAGAAACTGAAAGGTATCATTATTAGAGGGTCATTCCTTGCTGCACTTGCAGGTGAAGGAGAGGTGAAGTCTAATGTTTGATTTTATTCCAGAAATTCCAGTAGCTGATTGGGTCGACGACTTAACAGATTGGATTGTAGAGACATTTGCATTTATTTTTGATCCACTGAAAAATGAATTTGGTGACTTTATTGAGTGGGTGGCTGACTTATTAGGCGCTATTCCCCCAGTTATTATTATGTTGCTTGTTGTTGTTGGTGCGTTCTTTATTACAGGGAAAAAGTTTGGACTAGCAGCCTTTTCACTTGTAGGTTTACTCTTTATTGAGAACCAAGGTTTGTGGACAGAGCTCATGTCAACATTTACCCTTGTTTTAATGGCAAGTTTACTCTCTGTCATTGTGGGTGTACCTGTTGGGATCTTAATGTCTAAAAGTAAAGTAGCAGAAGCTATTATCTTACCGATTCTTGACTTTATGCAGACAATGCCAGCATTTGTATACTTGATTCCAGCCGTTGCTTTCTTTAGTATCGGTATGGTACCGGGTATCTTTGCCTCACTAATCTTTGCGACACCACCAACCGTTCGTTTTACGAACTTAGGTATTCGCCAAGTATCAACAGAACTTAAAGAGGCTGCTGAAGCTTTTGGTTCAACTGGAGCGCAAAAACTATTTAAATTAGAGCTTCCTATGGCGAAAGGAACCATTATGGCTGGTATTAACCAAACAGTTATGTTAGCCTTGTCTATGGTAGTTATTGCATCGATGATTGGTGCACCTGGTTTAGGTAATCCAGTCGTATCAGCACTACAACGTGCGCAAGCTGGTGCTGGTTTCGTAGCGGGTATCTCAATCGTTATTCTAGCGATTATTATGGACCGTTACACTCAAAGTATTTACAAGAAGAAATAAGATTGTGATTTAGGTTTTTATTTAGAGTTAATCAAGTCATGAATAAGTGAGCGGACATCCGTAAGGATGCCGTTCACTTGAATAGAGTTAATAACTTTTCCAGTGAGACTGGAAAGTTGTTATAGATAAAAATTAAAAGGAGGACGATTTAATGTTTAAAAAATCATGGAAACATATTGGTTTAATGTTAGTTTTAGCTTTAACCCTTGTACTTGCTGCATGTGGTGAAGATGATAGTGCTGGTGATGATACAGCAGATGAAGGTAATTTAGGTAATGAAGAAATTGAAT
>JBNJFJ010000118.1:0-4449 GCA_051746745.1 Bacillota bacterium
CAGTCGTTGATTTAAGTAACCTTAAATAGTTTTCTGTAACGACAGATGTGTCTGTTAAGAGGTCGACGACATGTTGTTTGTAACGAGTGAAGATTGTTAAACTATACATAATCCAAAGTACTTTTTGTAAGTAACGGCCAAAGCCTTCACGCACAAGGATGGTTGTCCAACTAAGCTTTTCTTCATTAATTGCAATCACGCGAATACCGAAAATCATTTTCCCGAGTGTTTGGCCATTAGTAAATTTCGTCATAAGGATGAAATAGAGTAAGTAAATGCTAAGGGACAGCACTGTTTTTACCAAACTCTCACTTAAAAAGAATAAAAATAAATGTGAAAGTGCCCCGATTAAAATCACATCAATCGTAAAAGCAAATAATCGAATGAAAAATCCTGCATAAAAATAATCCGGATAATCATTAAATCGTCTAATCATATTACAGCCCCCTGTAAAGGTACTTAAATGTTGGGGCTTCTTCTGTCGGTCCAATTGAATCCAGTGGTGTTGATTCCGCTTGAGGTAACAGTTGTTTCATTGATAGGAAAAACTGATCGAACATGGTTAAAGATGAGCCTTCATATTGAAAGACTTCGGCACCAGCCAAATCAAAATCAGCTTCAAGTGTCGCTAAAGCATCATCAAAGTATCCGAGTTCATCAATAAGTCCAAGTGTTTTAGCCTGAGCCCCACTATAAATCCGACCATCAGCTAAATCGAGTACTTGATCACGTGACATATCGCGACCAACAATAATCTCACTGACGAAACGCTCATACATCCCATTAACCAATTCTTGTAAGACGGCAATTTCTTCTTCAGTATTTGGACGGGTGGCAGAGCCTAAGTCTTTTAAATCCCCACTTTTAATTGTCGTATCTTCGATACCAAGTTTATCAAGTAAACCAGACACATTAAACCCTTGCATAATCACACCAATTGAACCGGTTAAGGTCTCTTGTGTCGCAAAGATTTTTTCTGATTGTGCTGATATGTAATAACCACCACTTGCAGCCATACTTTCCATAACGGTATAGACAGGAATGTCACGGGCCTCTTTTACTTCTTTGATTTTATCGGTCAGTTCCGCACTTTCATACACGCCCCCACCTGGTGTATTGACACGTAAAAGAATGGCTTTCACCGTATCATCTGTCTTTATTTGTTCAAGCTGGTCCAAGATTAAGGTATGGTTATAGCCACCTTGAGCAAATGGGGAGACTTGTTGATTAATCATCTCACCTTGAACATCAATTAACGCAATCCGATTAAAAGCATCCCCGTCTCTAACAACTGTTTCTGCCTGGGCGTCGTCAATCAAGGCAGTGAAGAAATCTGTTGCTTTATCCTCGTCTTCCTCATCAGCCATAAACATAGATGCAGCAGCGGGTAAAATAAGTGACACAATCAGCACAATAATGGATAAGCCAATGGCCACCCAACGTTTATTCGTCATAAAAATCCTCCTTTTATTCTTTTTCTCACATAGACAAGTATAACAAAAACTTACAATCCGTGTAAACTTTTCTTGAAAGTTCATTCGAGCTTTTTATCAGTCTCATCCTCCGACTTATGATATAATCTGAGATTGTATCACGTACACGTGTTAATTTTAAGGAGTTTCTCAGTCATAAGAAAGCGGTGTGACGAGAGGGGCATACATAAAGAGAGGGGATTTAAGAGATGTTGCGACGATTTTTTAGTTATTATAAACCGTATAAAGGTTTATTTATGTTGGATTTTTCGGCGGCGGTCTTAGTGGGTTTGCTTGAACTTGCCTTTCCACTGGCGGTGAATTATATTATCGATGAATTACTGCCAAGCGAAGATTTTTCTATTATTATGTTAGCGGCGTTTGTATTATTAATGATCTATTTGCTTAATACACTACTACATTTTGTAGTCACCTACTGGGGGCATATGTTGGGAATTAATATTGAAACAACGATGCGCCGGAAATTATTTGAGCATCTGCAGTCGTTGTCGTTTGGTTACTTTGATAATGCGAAAACAGGGCACTCTATTTCACGATTAACGAAAGATTTAGAGGAGATTGGCGAAGTGGCGCACCACGGTCCGGAAGACGTCTTTGTCGCTGTGATGACGTTAATTGGGTCGTTATGGATTATGTTAACGATTGATGTCGAATTAGCGCTGATTATTTTTACTGTTGTACCGCTTATCGTTGTTTTTGCGATTCACTTTAACAAAAAGATGACCAAAACATTTCGCCGTATGTTTCAAGATGTCGCCAATATTAATGCGAGGGTAGAAGATAGTATTGGGGGAATCCGCGTCGTGAAGGCATTTGCTAATGAAGCGTATGAATCGGGTAAATTCCAAGAAAATAATATGGATTACCGCGCGACAAAGTTATCGTCTTACAAAATTATGGCGCAAAATGTAACGGTTAACTATTTACTGATGCGACTGATCACCTTATCGACGTTAATGTTTGGATCTTATTTTGTGATTGATAGTTCTTTATCACACGGCGAATTTGTTGCCTTCATTTTACTTACGAATATTTTAATTGGTCCAATCCAAAAAATTAATGCGGTGATTGAAAGTTATCCGAAAGGATTTGCCGGATTTAAACGTTACACGGATGTCCTTGACACGGAGCCAACGATTAAAGACCGAGCCAATGCTCGAAAGACTCATGTTAAGGGTGATATCATTTATAAAGACGTGAGCTTTGGCTACACAAAAGACCAAGATGTTCTCACAGGGATTAATTTATCGATTAAACAAGGAGAAACAGTAGCCTTTGTCGGACCGACGGGGGCAGGAAAGACAACGTTATGCAACTTACTGCCGCGGTTTTATGAAGTCACTAACGGGTCCATTACCGTCGGTGGTGTTGATATTCGTGATGTGAAACAGCGCTATTTACGTGAAAGTATCGGCGTTGTTCAACAAGATGTCTTTTTATTCTCTGGGACTGTTAGAGAAAACATTGCCTATGGTAAGCTTGATGCGACTGATGAAGAAATATTAGAAGCGGCAAAACAAGCACGGCTCGATACATTCATTTTAAACCAACCTCAAGGTCTGGATACCGTGATTGGTGAGCGGGGCGTGAAGCTATCTGGTGGACAAAAACAACGGTTATCAATCGCACGGATGTTTCTAAAAAATCCAGCGATTTTAATCCTCGATGAAGCAACGTCAGCACTTGATACTGAAACAGAAATGAAAATTCAAGAAGCACTTAACCGGTTATCGAAAGGGCGGACAACGCTTGTCATCGCTCACCGCCTAGCGACGATTAAAGATGCCGATAAAATCGTCGTTGTTACAGAAGAAGGGATTAAGGAAACGGGTTCGCATGAGGCATTATTAGCAAAAAAAGGCGCTTACAGTGAGTTGTATGCGGCTCAATTTGGTTTAACAAATGACTAGACAATAACTTTATATAAATAGGCTAAACAATCGCCCAACGGCAATGATTATGCGGTTGGGCGATTGTTTTGTTTTATATGATGATCGTTGCCTTCATGATATCTTCTACTCTGGCTTATCTTGTTAAGGACGCAATCAATCGTGGAAGCTTGTCGCGATCCTTTTGTTCTGGGTAGAGTTCGACTTTTAAAGTCACGCGTAAATCGGTCTGTTGCTGCATTGGTTCAACGAAACGATCGACTGCGCCGCAAAAATAAGGATAGAACCGGTCACCCGTTCCAACAATAGCGCTTCGGACGTGTCTTAAGTCGGTTTGAGAAAGATGGTGATACAGCGGCATCATTTCTCTAGGAATATCACCATTACCGAACGTATACGTTCCGACAATGAGGTAATCGTAGTGGGGCAACGTCTCGAAATCTAAATCGCGCACGTGAATGAGCTGTGGCTTAATATCAGACTGTGTTAAGGCATCGCTAATCATCTCCATCACGGCTTTTGTATTGCCGGTGATGGAGGTGTAAATAAGACAAGCGCGCATCGCTTTCACCTACAATTCATCAAAGCCATTGGATGAGGACACTTTAGTGTATGTGCGTGACTTTTGTTCAAAGAAATCAGACTTCGTTTCATTCATCATCTCATCGCTAAACACATGAATCCATGGCATCGGGTTGTCACGTTCGGGATAACCGTTGTCTAGCCCTAGTTGTCTAAAGCGTTTATTGGCTAAGTATTCAAGGTAAAGATTGAATTCCTCAAGATTAATCCCTTCAATATCTTTTAAAATGACGGCTGCCCACTCTTTCTCAAGTTCTACGGCTTGTTTAATCGTGTCATAGATAAATTGAATGTTTGCTTCTGTATTCAACTCAGGTTGTTCAGACATCAGAATCCTGACAAACTGTGAAATGAAATAGGCATGCTGCATCTCATCACGCTGAATGTAAGAAATCATGGTACTTGTTTTCAGCATCTTTTGGTGTGTGGCCAAATGATAAAAGAATGCAAAACCGCTGTAAAAATAAATACCTTCTAAATTAATC
>JBNJFJ010000119.1:0-4446 GCA_051746745.1 Bacillota bacterium
GACACTTATAAAGTCATTATAAGGATCAGTGCTTTATATTCATTAGTCTCTTGCACTTTTAAGATGTTGTTTTCGTTCGTGACGCTCAAAAGCTAGTTTAATTAACGTATCAATCAGATCTGGATAACTTAATCCAGATAACGTCCAAAGACGGGGATACATACTGATTTTTGTGAAGCCTGGGATTGTGTTCACTTCATTAATGATTAATGTATCATCTTCTTTTAAGAAGAAATCAACCCGAGCCATGCCTTCACAGTCAAGTGTTTGAAACACTCTTACAGCCTCTGTTTGAATCTGTTCGACTTGTTCTGGTGTTAAGTCAGCTGGTGCCGATAAGACAGCGCCTGACTCATCAATGTACTTTGATTCATATGAATAAAAGTCTGTTTGCGGTAAAATCTCACCGATCACCGATGCTTTTGGTACGGCATTACCTAAGACCGCGCATTCGACCTCTCGTCCTTTTACCGCTTCTTCTACAAGCACTTTGTCATCATATAAAAAGGCGTCTTGAATCGCTGTTGTGAAACTTGCTTCATCTGTTGCTTTACTTACCCCGACCGATGAGCCCTGATTGGCAGGCTTAATAAAAACAGGTAGGCCGAGCGTTGCCTTAACAGCGCTAAAGTCAATCGATGCTTGTTCATGTACTTTAAACACAAGACCAGCCGCCACTTTTAACCCGCGCTCTTTTAACAAGCGTTTGGTAAAGTCTTTATCCATACTAACGGCTGAACCGAGTAAGTCAACGCCGACAAACGGTAAGTTCAGAGTACGTACTAACCCTTGTAAACTACCATCTTCTCCAAGCGTTCCGTGAATGACTGGGAACACGACATCAATTTGTTTAATCGGTTCATTTGTTTTACTATTGATGATTTGAGCACTGTCTTGGCCAGGAATAACCGCAATCGCTTCACCGGTTAAATGTAAACGAATGTTTTTCGCATCATCGGCGTCATCTAAATAATGCACCTCATCAAGTAAATGCCATGCCCCTTGTTTATCTACCCCAATTAAAGCAACATCATAGACCTCACGGTCAATCGCTTCAATCACATTTTTCGCTGACATAAGGGATACTTCATGTTCAGCTGATTTACCACCAAATAAGATGGCCACTGTTTTCTTCGACATACTTATTCCTTCTTTCATTATTAACTATACAGCAAGTTGTTTCGGTTTTTTAAAGAGTACTAATCCACCACTCACCATATACAACAGACTCCCTAACATGGCTGGCGCAAAACCTAAAAAGGCCACTAACGCACCTGATGCAAGTAACAAGATCCCAACCATTTTCGGCTTAATGTCTTTCTTTAAGAAGTAGATACTCAAACCGCCAGTGACAACTGTTGTCACGCTAAGAATGAGAATCATGATTCCCCCAGACTGCAAGTTATCTCGGAACACACTAAACTCCGGTAGCTCAAAATCATCTTCGTTGTTCTCAGCTAAATCTGACTCATAAGACTCATAGAGTTCCATCGCTCTTGCTTCATCATTATGTACGATCAACATACTGGCACCCTGGACACCAAAGAAGATAAAGACCGCCATACCTAGAATAATTAAAATCTTTTCAAATCGTCGTGACATGATTTTGTTTCTCCTCTCAATTGTTTACCTCCAGACTATTTTAACATAGTTTATATCGTTTACACTATCGTTTATGCATTGATAAAGATGGCTTGAATGACTGTAAGTATGTGCTTGTTCCTCCTCACTTAAGAGGAAGTGATTTTCTTACTTTGATAAAAATTACATGCTTTTTATACATATTAGTTTTAAATCATTTTAATTTAATCGTTCTAAAATATAGATTGATTCGATATTAAACAACTCTAAGCAAATGATCAGAATCCTATTGAATTTTCAGAAATTTAGCGTATGATAATAAACATAACTTATCATGTCAGAAAAGTTAACAAAGAGAGGAGCGTCATCATTGATGAAAAAAATTGAAGCGATTATTCGCCCAGAAAAGTTTCAAGCATTACGAGACGAATTAGCCTCACACGGATTTTTAGGTTTAACTGTTACCGAGGTCGCAGGAACCGGAAAACAAAAAGGACAAACCGGTGTTTTTAGAGGCACAAGTTACGAAGTCAAAGTTTTACCTAAAATTAAGATCGAACTTGTTTTACCACAAGAACGTGCCGATGAGGTTATTGATGTCATTATCGATACCTGCCATACCGATCAAATAGGAGATGGTAAAATTTTCGTTTATGCTGTAGAAGATGCGATTAGAATTAGAACGAAAGAACGTGGCAAACCTGCCGTCTTATAAAATACAAATAGGAGATGATGAATGTGTTTAAAAAAATAGGCCTTTTACTTTTTATTAGTTTATTTTTAATGTCACCACTCTATGCCGATACCGGCGTGGCGACAACTGAAACCGTTGATATGTTATGGGTCATGATTGGGAGTGTGTTAGTCTTCTTCATGCACGCAGGCTTTGCTTTAGTTGAATCAGGCTTCACCCGCGCAAAGAACTCATTAAATATTATCACAAAAAACTTTTTAACCATCAGTATTGGACCGATTATCTTTTACCTTGTCGGTTACGGTCTAATGTTTGGTGATACTTTTAACGGATTATTCGGTTCAGATAGTTTCTTATTAAGTGGCGTTGACGACATGGGCTTTTTCGTCTTCCAAGCGATGTTTGTCGCAACTTGTGCCACGATTATCTCAGGTGCCGTTGCTGAACGAATTAAAATTGGTGTCTATGTATTGATTACAATCGCAATGACAAGTGTGATTTATCCCGTTGTCGGTCACTGGATTTGGTCAGATGGCTGGTTAGCTGAGTTAGGCTTTACTGATTTCGCTGGTTCAACAGTGGTTCACTTAACCGGGGCAGCTGGCGCATTAACCGTCGTCTTATTCTTAGGACCACGCCTTGGTAAATATGCAAAAGGCAAAATCAATGTTATTCCCGGCCACAACATTCCGATGGGTGCTTTAGGGGTATTCATTCTATGGTTAGGTTGGTTTGGCTTTAACGGTGGCTCAACACTAGCTGCTGATGCTGAGCTTGTACCGATGATTGTCGCGACAACGCTAATGGCAAGTGCCGGTGGTTTATTATCAACGGTGTTATATTCTCAACTACGTTTTAAACAAATTGACGTTTCACTCGCATTAAACGGCGTGCTCGCTGGTTTAGTTGGGGTTACCGCTGGGACAGCTGAAGTATCTATTCCTGGTGCGATCGCAATTGGTGTCGTCTCTGGTGTGATTTTAGTTGAAGGGATTACTTTCATTGACCGCGTCCTAAAAATTGATGATCCAGTCGGGGCAACAACCGTCCACGGACTCTCAGGTATTTGGGGTACACTTGCGGTAGGTTTATTCTCGGTTGAATCCGGCTTATTTTACGGCCACGGATTTAGTCAATTCTTAATCCAAGGTCTAGGCGTCTTAGCAGTAGTTGCGTGGACAATGGCGTCAGTAGGTGTTGTCACCTTCGTCATTACTCGCTTTACATCTATTCGCGTATCAGAAGAGGAAGAGCGTATTGGACTTGATATCTCTGAACACGGCTCTAGCGCGTATCAATTTAATGATACCTTCTCGAGTAAAGAAGCGATTCAACCGACAGGTGCTTTTGAACTGGCTGATAGACTGAATCAGCTTTCTGAGTCAAAAGCTACCTAAGTAGACATCGTTTACGATGTACACTAATCCCCCTTGTTGGCTACACCTTTTGGTGTAGCCTCTTTTTTATACGCTTTTATCCCTTATCTGACTACCGCACTCTTATAAAATCACTTATAAAAAGAAAGGCTTCGCTAACATCGGATGTACGATGCAAAAAAATTGATTTTATTAACTCAACAATAGCGATTCTGCTTATTCACTTATCTAAACTAACGCACCATTTATCTGGATTAACTTTTAATTGATAAGTTCCTCAAAGAAGTTCTCTAATTCGGGCGCATCATCAAGGAATTCATACTGTAAATTACTACCAGCATCATTTCTACTCACATATATTCTCCCATCTATGTAATTAATAATGATCGTTGCCCCTTCTACTGTATCAACAACTACTTGAGCATTAGAAAGCGGGACTTTTTCTTCTGAGATTTTCTGTGGGTCATACTGATTAAACCATTCAACAATTTTTATATATTCACTTTTTGGTACTCTTATTATATCTGTACCCTTTTCCCATAAGTGAATCGCCTCAACGTGATTTATTGTGATAGGTTGATGAAAATTGGTTAATTCTTTATTTTGCTTATATTGACCCCACCAAAGTGCTGCTATTATTAAAAATACGACAACTGCAAGGATATACATTTTTCTTTTCATATTTACCTCTCCATTATTAATTATAACCAGTTCGTTAGTTGAACAAGTAATAACAGTTAATTTTATCTAATCTAAGTGTATCATAGCGTTCAGTTTTCGTACCAAATTCCTTTT
>JBNJFJ010000120.1:0-4326 GCA_051746745.1 Bacillota bacterium
TTAAAATGTTATGAGAAAAGCCATAATCACTAGCAACTTCCCCTGTTTATTTGTATAATGGAAATGTCATGGATTTTTCTGTGTCGTATGAAATAAACATAACCGTAAAAACTAATAAATAATGAAACAATAAACAACGAGATAATTGAACGTAAAGGGGAATATACAGATGGAAAAATTATTTGTTGAAGGTGGGAAGAAGCTAAATGGTCGTGTGCATATCGGTGGGGCTAAAAACAGTGCGGTTGCCCTTCTTCCAGCAACGATCCTGGCAGATTCTGAAGTTACAATTGAAGGATTACCGAATATTTCAGATGTCGATACATTAAGTGCTTTACTTGAAGATATCGGCGGTGTCGTAACAAAGACCGATCATGCGGTGACGATTGATCCAAGCCAAATGATTTCAATGCCGTTACCGAACGGAAAAGTGAAAACACTCCGCGCGTCGTATTACTTTATGGGGGCGATGCTTGGCCGGTTTAAAAAAGCCGTCGTTGGCTTACCAGGTGGTTGTCATTTAGGACCGCGCCCGATTGACCAACATATTAAAGGCTTTGAAGCGCTTGGTGCTGAAGTCACCAATGAACAAGGGGCGATTTATTTACGTGCCGATGAACTGCATGGGGCACGGATTTATTTAGATGTCGTCAGTGTTGGGGCAACGATTAACATTATGCTTGCCGCTGTACGCGCCAAAGGGAAAACCGTGATTGAAAATGCGGCTAAAGAACCGGAGATTATTGATGTCGCAACGCTTCTTACAAGTATGGGTGCTAAAATTAAAGGGGCCGGTACTGATGTGATTCGAATTGAAGGTGTCGACCAACTTTCTGGTTGTGTGCACACGATTATCCCCGACCGGATTGAAGCAGGCACGTATACGATTATGGCTGCCGCTCAAGGGGAAGAAGTGTATATTGATAACGTCATTCCTCAGCACTTAGAGCCTTTAATCGCAAAATTACGTGAAATGGGTATCGATATTACAGAAGATGAAGAGTCGCTTATTATTAGACCGAAACAAAACTTATCGGCGGTGGATATTAAAACGCTCGTACATCCAGGCTTTCCAACTGATTTACAACAACCGTTTACGTCACTGCTCACAAAATCTGAAGGTACCGCGATTGTGACCGATACGATTTATTCTGCCCGGTTTAAGCATATTGATGAATTACGCCGGATGAACGCCAAAATTAAAGTCGAAGGTGCCTCTGCGATTATCCAAGGGCCTGTTACCTTGCAAGGCGCAAAAGTACGCGCGACCGATTTACGCGCAGGTGCCGCACTTGTCGTGGCTGGGTTAATTGCCGATGGTGTGACAGAGATCACCGGTTTAGAGCACATTGACCGTGGCTATGAAAACCTGATTGAAAAGCTTGAATCATTAGGGGCGAAAATTTGGCGTGAAAAGATGTCAAAAGATGAAATGTATGCCTATCAAGAAAATTAACACAAAATAGAAAGGTTTTATAAGTAAGACGTCCATCCTTAGGGCGTTTTACTTATTTCCTCTTTACAAATATCTCATGATTCTCTACAATATAGACGAAAAGAGATAGCTTCGCTATGTATCAACGGATTAACAGCCTCTTGTAAGATTACTCTTCCAGTTAGTCATTTCATTTAAACGTTTAAAATGTTTCATCTCATATAACGTCAGTGTTGATTAATACATATAGTCGTCGTTTTGAGCGAACAAATCGGGCAATGAAAAACCCGTAGGATGCCCTTTAAATTAATCAGTTGAACGAGGTCTCTGATTTAGACATCACACTTGTTGGGTGTCTGAAACATCGATGTAAAAAACTAAGTAGAATAGGTGATGATCAATGTGTCTGAAGTAACGATTTCAGAATTAGAAACAATGACACTGAAAGACTTATACGCCCACGCGCGTGAGTTTAAAGTGTCTTACTATGCAAAATTAACAAAACGCGAATTAATCTTTGCGATTTTAAAAGCCCAAGCTGAAAAGAGTGGCTTTTTATTTATGGACGGGGTACTAGAAATTATTCCATCTGAAGGCTTTGGTTTCTTACGTCCCATCAACTACTCCCCAAGTGCTGAAGATATTTATATTTCAGCCTCGCAAATTCGCCGCTTTGATCTGCGTAACGGTGATAAAGTCTCTGGGAAAGTCCGTCCGCCAAAAGAAAATGAACGGTATTATGGTCTGCTTCATGTTGATGCAGTCAACGGTGAAGACCCTGAGATGGCGAAAGAACGGGTCCACTTCCCGGCTTTAACACCACTCTATCCCGATCGCCTCATGCATTTAGAACTTGAACCAAAACAATTATCAACCCGAATTATGGATGTCGCAACCCCGGTTGGTTTTGGCCAACGTGGTCTGATTGTGGCGCCACCAAAAGCAGGTAAAACAGTGTTATTAAAAGAAATCGCCAACAGTATTTCCTCCAATCACCCTGATGTGAAGCTGATTGTGTTACTGATTGATGAACGCCCAGAAGAAGTAACGGATATTGAACGCTACGTAGCACCAGGTGTGGATGTGGTCGCCTCAACATTTGATGAAGTACCGGAAAATCATATTAAAGTATCAGAACTTGTGTTAGAGCGTGCGATGCGTTTAGTCGAACATAAAAAAGATGTCGTGATTTTAATGGATAGTATTACAAGACTAGCACGGGCATATAACTTAGTGATTCCACCAAGTGGCCGGACACTCTCAGGTGGGATTGATCCCGCTGCTTTCCACCGTCCGAAGCGTTTCTTCGGGGCGGCTCGAAATATTGAAGACGGCGGTAGCTTAACGATTCTTGCGACCGCGCTTGTAGAAACAGGTTCACGAATGGATGACGTCATCTATGAAGAGTTTAAAGGCACCGGCAATATGGAACTTCATCTTGACCGTAACTTAGCTCAGCGCCGAATTTTCCCTGCGATTGACTTGGCGCGTTCAAGTACGCGTAAAGAAGAATTGTTGTTGAAAGAAGATCAGTTAGAAGCAATGTGGATGATCCGCAAAGCCATCCAAGATTCACCGGATTTCGTCGAACGCTTTATTCGTCGCTTTAGACAGACGAAAACAAATGAAGAACTGTATGAAAGTATTTTTGAAGAATTGAAACGCAAAAACAAAAACTAATCTTTTTAGTTTTTTTATTGCATTGCCTTCCTTAGGCTGTTATAATCTTAACGTATGAAAAAATGCCGTTTGGAGCACAGTTGTGTTGTAAGCGAGCGAAAATTTAACTCTGTTTCTAAGGATTCAGGGCAGAAGGAGTGTAAGAGACATGAGAAAAGGCATTCACCCAGAATACCGTAAAGTTGTATTTCTTGATACAAGCTCTGACTACAAGTTCTTAACAGGATCAACAAAGTACTCAGAAGAGACTATTGAGTGGGAAGATGGTAACACTTACCCATTAATCCGTGTTGAGATTAGTTCAGATTCTCACCCATTCTACACAGGCAAGCAAAAAGCTGACAAAGCTGGCGGCCGTGTGGATCGCTTCAAGAAAAAATATAACCTTAACTAATCAAGCGACCCGTTCGCTAAAGAAGAGCCATCCTTTTTGGATGGCTTCTCTTAACTTAAAGGTAACGTATAAACAGGCAGATCAACTTTTGCCTGTTTTTATTTTGGTATCAGGCTTGAGTTATAAACAACATGATATCAGATACTAATAGAGATACAGTACAAATCAATAAGTAAAAGTGAAACAATAGATGACAATCAACACGACTTTAGGAGGCACCCGGTATGTATATTATGAAACAAAGTGGTTGGGTAGAACTTATATGTGGCAGTATGTTTTCAGGGAAATCAGAGGAACTCATTCGCCGAATTAAACGGGCGACGTATGGTAATTTAACGGTGCGTGTATTTAAACCCGCAATCGATAATCGCTACCATGAGGAATCTGTCGTTTCCCATAACGGTAATTCAATCCTTGCCCGTCCTGTTGAAAAAGCAACCGATATTTTAGACCATATCACCGATGATATTGATGTGATTGGTATTGATGAGATCCAGTTCTTTGATGAGGCGATTGTGTCGATTGTCGACCAACTCGCAGACCTCGGTCACCGCGTCATTGTAGCCGGCCTTGATACCGATTTTCGCGGCGAACCATTCGGCGTGATGCCAGAACTTATGGCGATGAGTGAAATGGTCACCAAACTAAATGCGATCTGTCCCCGGTGCGGTTCACCGGCCTCACGCACACAACGCTTAATTGACGGTGAACCTGCCTCATATGATGATCCGATCATCTTGGTAGGTGCGAGTGAATCGTATGAACCGCGTTGCCGTCACTGCCATGAGGTGCCTAATAAGCCGGTTGAACATAAAAT
>JBNJFJ010000121.1:0-4307 GCA_051746745.1 Bacillota bacterium
ATGGCGATCGCGATTGCTGTTCCAATTGTATTGACAATGATCTTAGCAAAGTCACCAATGGGTAAGAAAACATACGAACGTTTAGGTAAATAATGAATACTAACAACCATTCTGATTTTTTCGGGATGGTTGTTAGCCATTTAAAGTGGGAATAGATAAAGAGAGAAGTAAAGGCAATCTTCACAGTAACCAATAGAAAAGGGGTTAAGACTATGCATGAACCTTGGTGGAAGACATCAGTTGTGTATCAAATTTATCCGAAAAGCTTTAACGATACGACCGGCAGTGGAACGGGTGATATCGAGGGCGTAATTGAAAAGCTCGATTATTTAAAAGAACTCGGTGTGGATGTGTTATGGCTGACACCGATTTATGACTCACCACAAAAAGATAACGGCTATGATATTCGTGATTACTATTCTATTTTTCATGAATACGGGACGATGGAAGACGTCGACCGCTTACTTGATGAAGCGCATAAGCGTGAACTGAAAGTGATCTTTGATATTGTCGTGAACCATACGTCAACCGAACACAAATGGTTTGTTGAGTCAAAGAAAAGTAAAGACAACCCATACCGAGATTTTTACATTTGGAAAGATCCCAAAGACGGGAAAGAGCCGACCAATTGGGAATCAAAGTTTGGTGGGAATGCGTGGCAGTATGATGAAGCGACCGGTCAGTATTACTTACACTTATTCGACGTCACCCAGGCTGATTTAAACTGGGAGAATGAAGCGGTGAGAGACCATGTCTATGAGATGATGAATTACTGGGTCGATAAAGGTGTGGATGGTTTTAGACTGGACGTCATTAATTTAATTTCTAAAAATCAAGACTTTCCTGAAGACGCATCAGATGGACGGAAATTCTATACCGATGGCCCGAAAATTCATAAGTATTTAAAAGATATGCATCAACAGGTCTTTAAAGATAAAGATCTGATCACAGTCGGTGAGATGTCATCAACGTCGATCGATAATTGTGTGAAATATACCCATCCTGACCGGGATGAATTGTCGATGACGTTTAGTTTTCACCACTTAAAAGTCGATTATCCTAATGGTGAGAAGTGGACAAAAGCCCCGTTTGATTTAGACGCGCTTAAAACAATTCTAACGGATTGGCAAGTAGGGATGCACGAAGGTGGCGGCTGGAATGCGCTCTTTTGGTGTAACCATGACCAACCACGGGTTGTCTCGCGATTTGGTAGCGAAGGCAAATATCATACGCGCAGTGCAAAGATGCTGGCGACGACGCTGCATATGATGCAAGGAACCCCGTATATTTTCCAAGGGGAAGAGTTTGGGATGACGAATCCAAACTTTGAAACAATCGATGACTACCGTGATGTCGAATCACTTAACACGTACCGAATCATGACCGAGCGCGGTGTAAGTAAAGAAGAGGTACTCGACATCTTAAAACAAAAATCACGTGATAATGCCCGGACACCGATGCAGTGGAACAGTTCAGCGCACGCAGGTTTTACTAACGGAACCCCGTGGATTGATGTTGCACGTAACTATGAGGACATTAACGCTGAAAAAGCTTTAAAAGATCAAGACTCGATTTTTTATTACTATCAGCGCTTGATTCAGTTAAGAAAATCGGAACCGATTATCACTGATGGAAAATACCGGTTGATTTTAGCGTCAGATTCTGATATTTTTGCCTATGTGAGAGAAACTGATAACGAACAACTTGTTGTGTTAAATAACTTCTATGATAAAGAGGTCACTTATGATCTAACCGAAGAAGGTATTTTCGCGAAAGTTGCCGACGTGTTAATTAGTAATATGGATGACCAACAAGGCAGTGCCGAAACAGGCGTATTACGTCCGTATGAATCGGTTGTTTACCACATCAAGTAATCAGTCTCAACTAAGTGGCTAAAGGAAGATGATGATGCAAAATAAATACTTGGTAATCTACCAAGACTTACTTGAACAAATAGAAGACGGCATTCATCCGGTGGATAGTTATTTACCAAGTGAAAATGAACTAAAAGGTCAGTATCAAACGTCAAGAGAAACGGTGCGAAAAGCGCTGACGTTACTATCACAAAATGGCTATATTCAAAAAGTCCGCGGCAAAGGCTCGGTTGTCTTGCCGCGGAATAAGTTTGACTTTCCGGTGTCTGGCTTAGTAAGTTTTAAAGAACTACGCGATAAGCTCGGTGAGGATAATAAAACGCACGTGTTAGCGTTAGAGACCACTGTTCCGTCGCGTCATATTAAAAAGCAGTTGCTGATTGATGACGATACGGATACGCTTGTCACCACGGTTATACGGGCGAGGGAAATTAACGGTGAGAAAGTGATTTTAGATAAAGATTACTTTTTAGCTGAAAAGATTTCAGGGCTCACCGAACAAGTTGCCGAAGATTCGATTTATCAACATTTAGAAGGTACGCTCGGCTTATCGATTAGTTTTGCCAAAAAAGAAATCACGGTCGAGGATCCAACTGAAGAAGACCGTGACTCACTGGATTTGGACGGCTTCCATAATATCGTCGTCATTAAAAACTATGTCTATTTAGATGATGCGACCTTGTTCCAATACACTGAATCGCGTCACCGACCGGACCGTTTTCGTTTTGTTGATTTTGCGAGACGTCATCATTAATCAAACGACCGCTCTATGTTCTTATAAAGGACATAGAGCGGTCGTTTTTATCTTGGTTTCTATTAATCTTCTAATGTGACGCTCATTTGTTTCTATTGTTTCTTTAAATCATTCAACAACGCTGGGTCGACTGAACGGACATGTAAGTCACGCTGCGGAAATGGAATCTCGATGTCATGTTGGTTAAAGGTACGGAAAATATTGAAATTCACACTTGATTTGATGCGAATATATTGTTTCGGATCCTGTATCCAAACGAACAGCTCAAAATCAAGTGACGACTCACCAAATCCAACAAAATTCACAAACGGTTCCGGTGTCGTCAGAATCGTGTCGTGTTTCTTGCTCTCTTCTTCAGCAACGGACATGAGAAGAGCCTGTACTTCGTCGACATCGCTGTCGTAAGAAACGCCCACCGGGACAACGAGACGCATCTCAGGTGCTGCATAAGAGCGATTCACGACATGTTCTTCTAAAAAGTAAGAGTTAGGTACAATAATGTGTTCATTATTAATCGAACGAATAATCGTGGCGCGCATATTAATCTTCTCGACGTCCCCGATAATTTCTTCAACAATGACTCGGTCGCCAACTTTAATCGGTCGTTCAAATAAGAGAATAATCCCCGAAATGAAATTCGAGGTAATGTTCTGTAGGCCAAAACCAATCCCGACCCCTAGTACACCCGCAAAGACAGTCAAGGCGCTTAAGTCAAGCCCCACCATCGAGGTTGTCACAAGGACCGCGATAATCATCACCACATAATGAAACAAACGATTAAAGGTATACTGAATGCCAATATCTAAATGATAACGGCTGTAGACGGTCGGTAAAAATTGTTTCGTAAAAGCTTTAGACAAATGATACGCCAATGTTAAGACGAAGAAGCTAACAATGAGTAAATTTAAGTCGATATCAAACTTCCCGAATGAAATGAACGGGTAGGTTAAAAAGCGCTTGCCTTGGTAATACGTTAAGATAAACATAATGAAACTATAGATGCTAAGCCAATAACCAAACTGTGAGCCAGGCAACTTCTTTCTAATCAAACGATTAAGAAACGGTGTTAACACAAGTAAGCTAGCTAAAACAATAAGTGGTAGTAGTAAATAATGATTAATAAACAGCCAAACCGATTCGATCACAGTGACACATCCTTTTTAAAAGCTTGTTTCTAGTTTAAAGGACGTAATAGTTTATCGCAAGGAAATGACACAGTGACCCGGCTAAAATAAACAGGTGGAAAATCTCATGAAAACCGATGTGTTTAAACTCAAGGAATTTGGGCTTAATCGCATAAATCACACCACCTAATGTATAGATGACCCCACCTAAGACAAGATAGACGAGACCTGCTGTCTCGATGTGCTGGGCTAATGGTTGAACGACAAAGACAATGATCCAGCCCATCCCGATATAAAGTAAGGTGGAAATGATCCTTGGGCAATGGAACCAAATCAACTTAAAGGCAATGCCACTTAATGCAATTGCCCAAATCGTAATAAGTAGCGGAATCCCAATTGAATCGCGTAACGGGATTAAACAAAACGGTGTATACGTGCCAGCAATCAGGACAAAAATCATCGCATGATCGACTTTTCTTAACCAGCTGATGACTGTCGGTGAGGCTTTAATGCCGTGGTAGATCGTCGACGCGCTGTACAGCAGTATAAGTGAGA
>JBNJFJ010000122.1:0-4253 GCA_051746745.1 Bacillota bacterium
TAATAGGAAAAATCACCTTACTCAATGTCCACGTGACACTCAGCCCTTTATGTAAACCTCTTGTTAAAATTGTCTTCATTATTTCCCCCAAAGCTTTTTAAATTTTTCTTTTATCTTAAAAGAAACCTGTTGAAAAAAATCAACAGGTTAACAGGTTATTTGCGTTTTTTACCATTGTAATGAACAGTGATCCAATTTTTCTTACGATTGAGGTACATCAGGACAATTCCCATAATAATTAATACAATCGAAATAAGTTGCGCTGTTCTCAAGTTACCAACAACATATAAACTATCTGTCCGCATGCCTTCAATGAAGAACCGGCCAACTGAGTAACCCATCACATACGTTAAGAAAATATCCCCACGTAATGGATTCACGCGACGCAGATATAACAGAAGCCCAAAAATAATTAAGTTCCAAACGGACTCATATAAAAACGTCGGGTGGTATAAAACCCCATCGATTGTCATTTGGTTTTCAATAAATGACGGTAAGTATTGTAAAAACGTATCATAAGCCCAATCAGATACCGGACCACCATGCGCTTCTTGGTTCATAAAGTTACCCCATCGACCAATCGCTTGACCGATAATAATACTTGGAGCGGCAATATCCGCAAGCTTATAGAACGGTATATCACGCTTTTTACAGAAGTAATAAGCAAAAATCACTGAACCAATAAGGGCCCCGTGAATGGCGATTCCACCTTCCCAAATCGCAAACGGTGCCCACCATTCACGCCCTGTGTAACGATCCCATTCAAAAATAACATAATACAAGCGGGCAGACACAATCGCAATTGGCAGTGCCCAAACGATTAAGTCAGTGAACGTTTCATCTTTCAAACCAAGTCGAACACTTTCTTTCGTCCCAAGGACGAGTCCGACGACAACTCCGGTGACAATAATAATCGCATACCAATAAATCGTAATCGGCCCAATATCTAAAAAGATTGGGCTTAACGCTTGATTTAAACTAAACACATTTGTTCCTCCTAACAGCTAATTACCTCTAATTAAAACTCTTTATTTTGTTCTAAGTTATGTTTTTCCGATTCAATCGTTTCAGCTAGTCGTGCTGTAAATTCTTCCGCAGCGTTTAAACCTAGGCGTTTCAAGCGGAAATTCATCGCCGCAACTTCAATAATAACGGCAACGTTACGACCGGGACGCACAGGAATCGTCGCTTTTGGTATTTCAACGTCAATAATTTTTAGTGTTTCTTCTTCCATTCCAATACGGTCGTATTGCTTCTTTTCATCCCAATTCTCTAAGTTAATCACATAATCAATTTCTTTATGCGAGCGAACGGCACTCGCACCAAAGAGCGTCATCACGTTAATAATCCCTAACCCTCTAATTTCAAGCAAGTGTTCAATTAGTTTAGGACTTGTCCCAATTAAACGATCATAATCTTCTTGTCTAATTTCAACCGAGTCATCCGCAACGAGACGGTGACCACGCTTTACTAGTTCAAGAGCAGTCTCACTTTTACCTACACCACTTTGGCCCATGATCATCACACCAACCCCGTGAATATCAACAAGGACACCATGAATGGCAGTAAACGGGGCAAATCGCGCTTCTAAAAAGTTTGTTAACCGACTAACGACTCGGGTCGTTTTATATGGTGAGCGCAACAACGGAACGCCTTTCTCATTACACGCTTCGATAATTTCCTCTGGGATGTCCATCCCTCTAGTAATAACGATACAAGGGGTCACTTTTGAACATAACTTTAGTGACCGTGCTTTACGTTCCTCAGATGTTAATTCATTAAAGTATGATAACTCTGTCTTTCCTAAAATCTGTAATCTCGCTTTCGGATAATATCTAAAATAACCAGTGAGTTCGATTCCTGGTCGTGAAATATCACTCATGATAAATTCGCGATCCAGTCCGTCTTCTCCAGCAACAAGCTCAAGTTTAAACTCATCTAATAAATCTTTTGTTTGTACTTTAGCCATGGTGAATCCACCTTCTCTCTATAATGTTCACTTACGATTACTTCTCATAAAACTTCTCTGTGTAATGACGTGTGCGTACATACTTCATTGTAGCACGAAATAGCTTGACAAGCATTAACTATGCGCTGACTTCAAGGATACTTCCACCATCCCTCTCACACTGTTAGTGATGTACACTTTTTCTGCCTGTTCTAAATCCGCGAGTGTCAAAACTTTCTCCATCACCTTATTCTCATCAAGGAGTATTTGTCGGTAAACCCCAGGTAAACAACCTGAAGAAACAGGTGGTGTATATAAATCACCCTTTATTTGAAGAACGACGTTCCCAATCGTAAACTCGGTTAACTCACTCGCCTCATTATATAATAACGTTGAAAAGTTATCAGGTACTTTCACTTCACACGCCTGATAATGGCTACGATAAGTAGTTTTATAACGGCTAAACAAGTGGCGCTTAGCAATAGGTTGTTCGGCCAAATAACAGACGACTGGCGCCACCATTTTTTTAATTTCAAGCACATCTACAGATAACTGTCCTACCTTATCAATAAGCCACCTTACTTTATATTGCCCCGTTGAGTGATTAATCTCAAGGCGTTCTTTTGCCTCTTTAACTTGTTGTAAATCAAGTGGGTAACCGAAAACTTCTGCTGATTGTTTCAAGCGACGCATATGCTGATCAAAACGTTGCATAACCCCATCTTTTAAAGAGAATGATTCTAATAGTGAAAACTCAGGCATATCCACATCCAATACTTTTGCTTTCGTGTGAATTTCATCATATTCAGCGGTGTCGATCGAATCCCACGTAATCCCACCTCCAACGCCATACGTTGCTTCGTGAGTGAGATCATTAATCGTAACGGTGCGAATCGGCACATTAAAAACGGCTTCTTTATTAGGCGTAAGATAACCGATGGTCCCGCAATAAACACCGCGAGGTGATGATTCTAATGCCGTAATATAGGACATCGTCTTAATTTTCGGTGCACCCGTAATCGACCCACAAGGAAACAGGGCGCGAAACCAGTCAATCAGCCCACTTGTTTCGTCTAACGTCGCTTCAATCGTCGACGTCATTTGATGCACAGTCGGATACGTTTCAACCGATAATAACTCAGAAACATTCACTGAGCCTTTGGTGGCGAGTCTGCCTAAGTCATTCCTTAACAAATCAACAATCATCATATTTTCAGCACGCTCTTTTTCAGAAGCCGTTAAGTGCGCTTTGTTATGTAAATCCTCTTCACGTGTGTCTCCGCGTTTACTTGTTCCTTTCATCGGCTTTGCTGTCATATGCTGATGCTGTACTTTAAAAAACAATTCAGGTGAGAGCGAGAGCATATGTTGGCTGTCGTATTGTAAATAAGCGCTATAATCCCCCTGTTGCTTACCCTTCAACGTTAAATAGTAACCATAAGGATCACCGAAGAATTTGGTTAGTAACCGGACGGTATAATTGACCTGATATGTATCCCCTTGCCGGATGGCTTCTTTAATTTGGTGTATTTTATCTTGATAGGTTATGTGGTCCTCATCAATTTGCCATGGATGAACATAGTAAGGTAACCCTTTGTCTTTTCTTTCAACAGACGGGGCGTCAAAGCTCGCAAATAAAAGGAGTGGCTGAGTTGAGTCTTTTACATCATAATGATGATCAAAAGCAGGTGCTGCTTCATAAGCAAGATATCCCGCCACATATAAGCCATCGCGATGGGCTTTTTCTACTTCTTCTAATAAAGGAATGACATCATTTATCGCTGACGTTTGCCAAACCTGTTTAGGATGACTAAAAACCAGTGATTGATCAGGTTTATTTGGTTGGTTAAAATCAAATTGAAAATAAAGAGACATACTCCCCCCTCTTTCCTATCTTAATCTAGACTTATCTGACATACGTCTTATCATATCAAATCTCTTTTCGACATGCGATAAAAGATACTTAAAAATTGAGAGAAAAACAAGTCAGACACCAGAGGCGTCTGACTTGTCAACGGATCATTATTTATCATTTAAGCCTTTTTGTAACACCATATTAATGAATGAGATGACAATCGAAGCAAGGATAGCTAAACCGAAGCTCTCTATTACAAATCCACTACCAATAATAGCTTGAGCAAGCATCAACGTAATGGCATTAATAATAAACATAAATAACCCAAGGGTTAGGATGGTGATTGGTAAAGTAAGGATGACTAAAATCGGCTTAACAATCGCATTCAGTAGCGTTAAAATGACGGCGGCGAGGATCGCAATCCAAAATGATTCAATATAAAAACCATCA
>JBNJFJ010000123.1:0-4218 GCA_051746745.1 Bacillota bacterium
TTAGCTATCGTAGATTTAAATCTTTGGCTGTTTTTATAACTAACACAATGACTATAACGACGTGCAAACAACGCATAACTTTAAAGATATATAAATTTTATTGCTTCAACCACATTAATGGACGCATGGGAAATCAGAAAGGGCTAAAGAGAAGATAAGAGAAAGAGGAAAAAAAGAGTTAGAGATAAGAAAACAGAAGAAATAACGGAAAAAGAGAAAAGAGAAAATAAAAACAAGGTATTGTCACCGCAAAGAGGTGACAATACCTTGTTTATCTATTAAAAGCTTGATTTTGTGACACCAGGAATTTGACCGAGTGACGCTAATTCCCGAAACTTAATCCGTGACATACCAAACTGTCGCATATATCCACGTGGACGTCCGTCAAGCTTACAACGGTTATGCAGTCGCGTCGGTGAACTGTCACGTGGTAGTTTTTTTAATTCTTCATAATCACCACGCGCAATCAGTTCCGCCCGTCTCTCACGATACTGTTCGACCAGTGCTTCACGTTTCTTTTGTTTTGCGATCATTGATTTCTTTGCCAAGTGATGGCCTCCTTTTTAAATCGTAATCATTACTTTTTATAGTTTATCAGATGATTGACCTTTTGTAAATAAGAACGATTACGAATTACGGTAATTAAACGACCATGAATAAACCGAACAGCCTAGGTAACTGTTCGGTTTTGTTTGATTGCCTCGATCGCATTAACGAGCGTCAGGTTATTCTATTGTTTTTTCATCTTCAGCCCTGCGCTGATCTTTTAATTGACAGACGGGTTTAAAAACACTCTTATTTTTACCATCGCGTTTCGCTTGATACAGCGCCTCATCCGCATGGGATAAAATATTATTGAGGTCACATTCTGTTTGTCCTGGCATGACGACACCAACACTGATGCCAACAAATAATTCTTCACCATCTACGATATGTGGTTCTCGAAAACGCGCTTCTAAACGGTCAACAATATGTGATAAATTCTCGACATCTTCTACTTCAGGTAATAAAACAATAAACTCATCCCCACCCAGTCTTGCGACCGTGTCCATCTCTCTTAGAGCCATCGTGAGTCGTTGCCCTACTTCTACAATGACTTGATCCCCGACTTCGTGGCCGTATTGATCATTAATCCCTTTAAAGTCATCTAAGTCTAACATTAAGACCGCAAATGGCACATGGTGACGTTCATATAGACTGACGACTTGTTCTAAGCGGATTTGAAACATCCGTCTGTTTGCTAGACCTGTGAGTGGATCTTGATAAGCCATTTGTTTGAGCTCTCGCTCATATTTTTTCCGTTCTTTAATATCTCGGGCGACAACAATTGTTTGGATGTGGACATGTTCATCAAATATTGGTTCAAATTGTAACTCAAACCAATGTTCATCACCAAAGGCATCGATGATCTTACCTTCTTTTTTAATCGATTGATGTTCTGTTAACATCGTTGTAATGATCTTCTCCATCTCAGCTTTTGATTTTGATGACAGGAGTGATGCGATTGGTTGGTTAAGTAACTGATTTGTTTCATAGCCTAATAACTTCTCGTGAGACGGTGATAAATAAACCATCTCATGTTTGTCATTTAGGACTTGGATCAAGTCTGATGTATGTTCAGCAATCAACCTAAAGCGTTGTTCACTTTCAAGTAACGCGCTTCTTGCGAAACTTTCGGTCGTTAAATCTTTCACCACAACATACACGCCTTGTACAATCCCGTCTAAATGCATTGGGATAAATTTCACTTGAAGTTCCATCCCGACGTCATCTCTCGTATCGAGTTGAATCTCAACCGCGTTCGGTTCCCCTTCCACTGTGTTATAAAAACAGGCTTTAAACTTTTTCGACTGATGATAAAACACATCAAAAATATCTTTCGGTTGAGCTTCGTGATGAATCGTTTCAATGATTTTACTAAAGGCGTCATTCTTTTTCACGATGCGACCGGTATTATTGACATAAGCAATTGGATCGGTATTTTCTTTAAACAGTGACTTATAGCGTTCCCGTGATAGTTCTAATCGGCGTTGACTTATATACATTTGGTCTTCCATCTGTTTTTGTTTTGTTAAATCACGCGATACTCCTACGATATGTGTCACATGTCCGTCAGTTATGACCGGTGTTAACACAGATTCCGTTACGCGTTGTCCGGTTGAAATATGATAATCATCTTGATATCGTAATGGTCGTTGTTGTTCAACGACACTACGGTACTGACTTTGTAGGATGGTTGCTTTTGTCGGTGGATTCACATCAATCAGCGTTTGGCCAATCATCTCATCAGTAAAACGCAACATACCTCTGACTGCTAAATTGACACGTTCATAAAAAAAGCGTTTGCCATCGTCACTGACACGCATAACAAATACCATATCTTCCATTGCATCAATGATCGCTTGACTTATCAATTCCATTTCCGTCACCTAATTCCCTTAGACAATTTGATTTGATTATAACACTATCTCTATAGCCTATGCATCAAAAACGTAAACGTTTACTAAAAAAATCTAAATTATTTCATACTGTTTGGCATCATCCGTCTTTACTCTACAACAAAACCTAACAACCACGTATTTTAACTCCCTGTAAATTCAAACATGGTTGTCATTTTAGTAAGTCTAATATCTAACGAGCCACATTATGTAGTAAAAGAGCTAAGGCCCAGTGCCTTAGCTCTTTTACATCTATCTTTTTCTTTTAATGACTGACTTGTCGTCACCACTAAAAAAACATAATCAGAAACTGACTTACAGTCACTTAACATAGGTGTTGATTAAATCAGTTTTAGTTTTTAATCATAAAACGGTGATACACGACTTTGACAATTTCCATCATCACAACCGCAAGTACCGCAAGACCAGCCGCAATACTCCAATCAGTCAGACCAAAGCTACTTGGAATCGCAAAGATTGAACGTAAGCCTGGAATAACGGTAATAAGATAAAGACCGAAACATAATGTGACTGCACCTAAGACATATTTGTTCGTAAATAAGCCGACACCGAAAATCGTCTGTTTATTTGAACGCGCCGCAAATGTCTGTAGGGTCCGTGACAGAATCAAGGTCGTAAAGGCCATCGCCACACCAATCTCTGGTGAGGTTTGAAGACCGATTAAGTGAGAAATAATAACCGCAATTCCGATAAATGACCCTCGGGTAATGACAGACCGTAAGGTCTCACCGGCAAAGATGCCTTCATCAATCGAACGTGGTTCTCTATCCATCACATCAGGTTCTGACTTTTCCATTCCTAACGCAATCGCAGGTAATGAGTCATTGACTAAGTTAATAAACAACAGCTGCAGTGCGGTAAATGGATTAGGGAATCCAGCAATGACCGCAAAGAGAATCGCAATAATCGCCCCTAAGTTACCACTAAAGAGATAGGCAATCGCTTTTTTAATGTTGTCAAAGACTGTCCGTCCTACTTTAACGGCATTGACGATTGAGACAAAGTTATCATCGGTTAAGATCATCGCCGCGGCATCTTTACTGACATCTGTCCCACTACCCATTGCCACACCAATATCGGCTTGTTTTAAGGCTGGGGCATCGTTTACACCATCACCGGTCATCGCACTAATGTTACCTTTTTTCTGCCATGCTTTGACGATCCGGATTTTATTTTCTGGAGATACACGGGCATAGACCCGAATATGTTCAAGTTTTTCTTCTAACTCAGCATCACTTAAGTGATCAAGTTCGGTACCAGTAAGCGCTAAGTCATCGTCATCAAAAATACCGATGTCTTTTGCGATCGCTTCGGCCGTTGTTTTATGGTCACCTGTGATCATCACGGTTTTAATTCCGGCATGTTTGGTTTGTTCAATCGCTCCGTAGACAGCTTCACGAGGTGGATCAATCATCGCTAAGAGGCCAACTAAGACAAAGTCTTCTTCATCTTCAAAGTTAATCTCTGATGTGCCTTCAGGCATTTCTTTAAAACCAAACGCAAGCACGCGCAGTGCTTGACGTGAATACGCTTCGTTTTGTTCATTGAGACGCATCTTTCGTTCATCGGTTAATGGTTTGACTTCACCATTTTCTAAGATTTTCGTTGCCCGTTTAAACATCACATCCGGGCCACCTTTAATGAACAATAGTCGCGTGCCTTCATAAGCGTTTAAGGTCGACATCAGCTTACGATCCGAATCAAATGGCACTTCACTAATCCGTTCATAACGTTCACGTAATTCTAAATAATCTTCGCC
>JBNJFJ010000124.1:0-4110 GCA_051746745.1 Bacillota bacterium
GCAAGGTAAACATTCTTCACGATTTGGTCAGCTTTTCCGTCGACATAATATTGACAAAGATAAAGCAGACGATCAACTTGGCCTCCTGTTTCCTCTTTGACTTCACGAACAGCCGCGTCCATTGCTGTTTCGCCTTTTTCTACTTTACCACCAGGGAATTCCAGCCCTCGTGTTTTATGATGGGTTAATAACCATTGATCCTTCATTCGCGTAATCACAAGCACATGTTTTGGATCGTTCGAAAAAGGATGATCGGAAAAAGAGACAGTGACGGCATTATTATAATAATCATTAAATGTCTTCATACGACCTCATTCTCCCTTTTCTTTTTGTCCAGTATAACATACACCTATCATGACGTTGATGTTAACTTACTTAATTTGACTCGAGCGATGTCGTATCGACTTGACTGATTCGCCACTGATCCGTGTAACTAAAACAAAGTCTTATTTCATAAGGGCCATACAGCTCTAAATCTTCTACTGTTTGTTCAACCATCACTTTTTTATCCGAGACTTGTGTTAATGTGTATGGGCTATCTTTTTCAAACCACGGAGGCAATTCCGTTGGCCGTAAATAGACACCGTCTTCTGTCTCGGTAAAGTAATACGACACATGTGCTTCACTCACCTGTCGTGTAGCAATGTCATCAAATGCCGCGTATAATTCAGTCATTGTTGAAACATTGACAAGACGATAATCAGCATCAATCTCTTGTTTTATTAGCGCGATATAGCGATCTGTCAATCTAGTTATATCACGTTCAGTAAATGAAGGTGGCGTTTCAGTGAGTGATGCCTTATCATTTACCGCTGCTGAGCGATTATTGTAAGATTCACTTGCTGTATGATATGACTCTGTCACATACGCCGATACAAATACCGTACCACTCACAATAATGATCACGGTCACAAAACTTATAATTAGCTGTTTCATTACTGCCACCTCCTCAAAAAAATACTCTCACTTATCTTACGTCCTTAGCTACTATAATAGACGATTCCACCGAATGATCATGATTAAACCCACTTCTCACTTCCAATGTCCGCCGATTTTATTCGCGCGAATCTTCGCTTGTCCAGCGTCAGTAAGTGATGAGGCACGCATCACACTATCAGCACCAAATGTTTCTTTGAGATGATCCATCACTTCAGCGAGCCGTTCTTTTTTTATTGGATCATCAAACAATGATAACTGACGCGTCGTTTTATTTTCTAAGTGCGTTAAAGTGACACCAACCGAACGTACTGGTTGAGCGTTCCACGACTGGTCGAATAACTGTCTTGCCGCCATATAAATATCATCTGATACCGCTGTTGGTGTCGCTAATTTAACTTGACGGTTAAACCCATCACGGCGGTTAAAATCATGCCCTCTTACATATATACTAACACCTGATCCAAGATAGCTCTGTTTACGTGTGCGTCTGGCAACTTCTTCTGATAATTCACGCAAAACGACTAAAATGTCCTCTCTTTCAACATAATCGTGCGGCAAGGTCATATGATGACCAATTGCTTTTTGTTTAATATGCGTATGTTTTGTCACCGGACTCGGATCAATCCCATGACTAAAACGATATAACACTTCACCGTTAATGCCGAAACGTTTCTTTATCCAGACAAGTGGATGATTAGCCAAACTACCAATAGTTTGTAAGCCCATCCGTTTAAAATGCGCTTCCATTCGGTGTCCAACACCAAATAAATCACCGATTGGCCTTGGCCATAATTCGGATTGGATCCGGTCTTTCGTTAACTCATACATCCCCGTTGGATGTTTCTTCGCAAAATGATCACACGCCATTTTCGCTAACACCTTAGTCGGACCTATGCCAATGCGAGACTCAATCCCAATCGTATCTAATATCTCATCATGGATAGCTTCGGCCATATGGTGGTGGTCTTTAAAGAGATGGACCGTATGTGTCACATCAACAAATTGCTCATCGATTGAGTAGACTTCGACTAAATCCGAATACTTTTCTAAAACGCGAGTGATTTGCATCGATACATCAATATACAAGGCCATATGAGGTTTTACTACCTCCACCTCCGGACACTTAGCCCGAGCTTGCCATAATGGTTCAGCGGTTTTTATTCCTGATGCTTTTGCGAGCGGGCACGCTGCCAGAATAATCCCACTCCGCTGATTCGGATCCCCTGCGACAACAACAGGTTTATGCCGAAATCGCGGGTGTGTCACTTTTTCAATAGAGGCATAAAATGATTGCATATCGACTAAAAAAATCATCCGATCCATTATAAAACCCCCAGAATGAACGTATCGTTTATTTTATTATAAACGAACATACGTTCTTTTTCTAGGGGGTTATCTATTTCATTTAGTTTTAAGACGAAACGTCGCTGCTTTTTTCCGTTCGTAAACGATACCCTTTATTGCGGACTGTTTCAATCATAGCTCCCGCTTCACTTAACTTTTGTCTAAGTCGACTAACAAAGACGTCAATGATTCGTATATCTGATTCTTCCGCATGACTCATGACTAATTTAACTAACGTTTCACGGGTCAACACTTTTTCAGGATGCAACAATAAAGCATACAGCAGCATCGCTTCTTTTTCTGTCAAGGTGACTGGCTCATCTTTAACGTAAGCTGTTTGGGTATCAACGTGAAGCGAAAGTATACCAAACTTTATCATTTGATTAGATTCCGTTACAAAGTGAAAATTCCCCCGCCTTTCAACTGCACGAATACGCGTGAACAATTCTCTTAAATCAAACGGTTTAACTAAATAATCATCAGCACCTAATTCTAACGATAACATCCCATCAAGTTTCATTGATTCAGAGACGAGCACCATTAAACAACCATTAAATTTTGAACGCCTTAAATCCGCACAAAGATCGGCACTTTGATAATATAATTCACTATCAATAATAATATGGGTCGGTTCAACCGTACGAGTAAGATAATGTAATGACCGCTCTGTTTCAGCGACCCACATCGTATAACCTTCACGTTCAAATGATAGGTTCATTTGAGCGATGAGTGCTTTGTCTTCACTTAAAAGAACCAATACACGCGACATCTTTTCACCCTCTTTGTCTATAAGTATCTTATTCCAAGTGTAACGAATGGATGTTAGTTAAAGATGAATAGAAGGTAAAGTTTATGTAAAAAAACCGTAAAAAAGCTATGCCCACTTAGGACATAGCTTTTGATTATGGTCTTTAGTTATGCTGATAGCTTTACTTGCGTTTGTTTTTGAGTGATCCACGGCTTTAACTTAACAAATAACGGAACAAATAAAATCGAGACAATCACACCTTTAATTAGGTTAAATGGAACAACCCCGGCAAAGATAGTACCTAGTAACACACTAGGCGTTAATTGTTCAAAGCCCATAAATGCACTGTAAATTGGTAATAAAACGTAATAATTTAAAATCCCCATTGCCAGCGTCATAACAACCGTTCCAACAACAAGGCCGGAAATCAAACTCTTTTTGCCTTTATACTTGTGATAAATCATCGCAATTGGCACCACAAACGTTACACCCGCGATAAAGTTGGCTAACACACCGACAGGATCGGCAGCACCGGATAACGCAAGGTAAAGCAAGTTTTTAATTAATTGCACCACCACACCTGCCATTGGCGAAAAGATAAGTGCGGCAAGTAGGGTTGGTACTTCACCGAAATCTACTTTCAAATACGGTGGCAGGAAGGGTAACGGGAAGTTTAAAAATAATAAAACCATCGATACCGTTCCAAAGAGTGATAAAATAATCAGTTTTGTTAATTGTGATGTTTGACCTTTTTTCATGTCGACATCCTCCTTCATCTTTTTTATCGATTGGGATCTTTTATGATGAAGGGAGAGTAAAATTCTTGAACATTAAAAAGACCTAAAGCACATACTTTGGGCTTTAGGTTTAATGGCATCAAGAAATAAATGGTCGATGACCATTTTACTCCATATCTTCTCCCATCCAGACTTTAACTGTCGGCTCTGGACTCTCACCAGATCCACCGCACACGTGCGGGTCACGGACTTCTAACAAAGGTTAGTTACCGTCGGTCGGGAATTACACCCTGCCCCGAAGATTCAATCGATATTTTATTATAATTATAGTATAGCGCGACT
>JBNJFJ010000125.1:0-4008 GCA_051746745.1 Bacillota bacterium
GCTTGCTTGTTAGCGTCAAAGCCGATAAATGTCTGTGCCACTTTACTATTGCCGAACAAGCCTTTCTTGTAAAAGACAAAGGCCGGGACAATTTTGGAACCAGTGACCGTCACTAATTCAGCCTCCACCTGTTGATTATCTTCAACATTTTTCTGTTCATAAGCTATATTTAAATCATTGAGATAAGCTTTTGCTTGTTGACAATCCGCACACATAGGTCGTGTATATAGCACAAGTCCGGTTCCTTTAGCCATAGTTACACCGCCTTTACTCGGGTTGGTTTAAACCGTTTCAGTCTTAACGCATTGACTAAAACAGAGACTGAACTAAAACTCATCGCGGCCCCTGCGAGCATTGGATTAAGCAAAGGGCCACCAAAGATGTGAAGGAGTCCCATCGCAATCGGAATACCAATCACATTATAGGCAAACGCCCAGAACAGGTTTTGTTTAATATTTCTAATCGTCGCATGACTTAGTTCAAGGGCTGTTGGCACATCCATTAAATCACTACGCATCAGCACAATATCAGCTGATTCCATCGCAACATCCGTACCAGAACCAATCGCCAGACCAATATCAGACTGAGCCAGCGCCGGTGCATCATTAATCCCGTCACCAACCATACCGACTTTCTTACCTTCAGCTTGCAGTTTTTTCACTTCATTGGCTTTGTCTTCAGGTAAAACTTCACTTAGTACTCGGTCAATGCCAACGCCTTTCGCAATCGCCTCAGCGGTCCGTTTATTATCACCAGTAATCATCACAACTTCAATCCCCATCTGGTGGAGTTTTTCTATTGCTTGTTTACTATGTTGCTTCACCGTATCTGCCACGGCAATAATGCCGGCCATTTCACCATTAATCGCAATATACATTGGTGTCTTACCTTCACCTGCTAGTCGATTAGACGCTTCTTCGACAGCTGTTAATGATATGCCGCGCTCTGTCATGAGCTTTTTGTTCCCTGCTAGTATTGTACGCTGATTAATCGAGACGTCAATACCACGACCTGGTATCGCTTCAAATTGATTAACGGGTAAAAACGTTAACTGTTTTTCTTCTGCTGCACGTACAATCGCTTCACCTAACGGGTGCTCAGAACCTTTCTCACTTGAAGCACTCAGCTGTAAAAGCTCTTCCTCTGTTGTCTCGTTAACTGTTAGGATATCAGTGACGACAGGCTTACCTTCTGTAATCGTCCCTGTTTTATCAAACACAATCGTATCGAGTTTATGAGTCGTTTCAAGGGCAACCCCGCTCTTAATAAGGACACCATTTTCAGCTCCCTTACCTGTACCGACCATAATTGCTGTTGGTGTGGCAAGACCGAGCGCACATGGACAGGCGATGACTAAGACTGAAATCGCAATCGTTAAACTAAACAGACCCGTCTCACCAGCAATAAACCAACTAAGGCCTGAGAGGATACTAATCACAATCACAATCGGCACAAAATAACCGGAAATAATATCCGCCATTTTGGCGATCGGTGCTTTTGATCCTTGGGCATCTTCCACAAGTTTAATGATTTGTGATAAGGCGGTGTCTTCACCAACTTTTGTTGCTTTGTATTGTATCGTACCGTTTTTGTTTATACTTGCACCAATCACGGTGTCTCCCGCTGTTTTTTCAACCGGGATACTTTCACCTGTCAACATCGCTTCATCAATCGATGTTTTTCCTTCAGTGACAATCCCGTCAACCGGTAACTTTTCACCTGGCTTAACGATGATCGTATCTCCTACTCGAACGGATTCAATCGGAATTTCCATTTCCTCGCCATCACGTGTCACTCTAGCCGTTTTCGGTTGTAGCCCCATCAATTTTTCAATCGCTTCCGATGTCTTTCCTTTGGAGCGCGCTTCAAGGTATTTACCTAACGTAATCAGTGTTAAAATGACGGCCGCTGATTCATAGTAGAGATCCATCGCATACTGACTCTCACCTAGAGCGACCGCAACGGTCGCACCTAAACTATAAACAAAAGCAGCACTTGTCCCAAGCGCAACTAAAGAGTCCATATTCGGGTGGCGTTTTATGAGTGTTTTAAATCCCACTTTAAAAAACGGCCAACCAAGCACCATCACAGGTATCGTTAAGATAAGTTGGAGAAATGAAAAGATAATCGGATTCATCATTGGATCAATGATTGATGGTAGTGGTAAACCAATCATGTGGCCCATCGATACGTATAGAAGTGGTACGGTAAAAACAGCTGAATAAAAGAATCGTTGCCACATTCGTGTGATTTCGACTTGCTTTTTAGCTTTTGTCTCTTCTCGCTCTGAAGTATCTGAAGCTACTTTTGCCTCATAACCCGCTGCTTGAACCGTTTCAATAATATCTGAAGCTGTCAATACATCTTCATCAAATGAGACTGTCAGTTTCTCGGTCGCAAGATTAACTTCAGCTTTTTTAACACCCTCAAGTTGATTCACCGCTTTTTCAACCGTCTGCGAACAAGATGCACATGTCATGCCACCAATGATAAACGTTGTCTCATCACGCGGGACTTTGAGTGCATACCCGGCATCCTTTACTACCGTCTGCAAGTCCTCTAGCGTCACTTCTTGTTCATTGTACTGAACCGTGAGTTTTTCTGTAGCTAAGTTCACCGATGCCGCACTGACACCGTCTAACTCACTGACAACTTTTTCGACCGTTTGCGAACAAGATGCGCATGTCATCCCTTCCACTGATAATGTTTGTTCCATCTTTCTCACCCCTATGTTAAGTGTTAAACGAAAGGGAGACGTTATCCATCTACATAAAGACGATAGATGATACCCCTATACGTTTACAGTTGTAATCTTCATTAACACCTTAAGTTTACATCTGTAATCGATAAGTGTCAAGCAATTACTTTATCCTTTCCTGACTTAACTTCACTTAAACCGTTGGAGGTACTGAACATGCTTAATCGCAAGAATGCCTTGCCAGTATTTTTTAGCCAATAAAAAGGCATCGTCGTCTCTGCCCCACTCCCAGGTGATGTCCCAAATCCCGTCTTCTGTCACACTCTCGCTTAAATAGTCGCAATGGTCCTGAATAAGGTCTTTGTACTTTGGATAAAGTACATCTTGTTTACTTTCGATTACATCCATTGGTAGCCCTTGATAGGTTTGACCAAACGTCGACGGATCTTTACTGAAGGCTGCTTCCTTCAGTTCCATTACTTTCTTATGTAGTGCTTTTTCTTTTAGTAACTGTCCCTTTAATAGCACAAGCAGCTGTTGGTAATTGTTTAACTCGTGAAAATTCATTGTTTCAACAGTCAATAAGTGCTCAATTGCTCCTGTGAGGATTTGATTAACAATTATTTCACTGCACGCATCAACGGACCATAACTTTAGATAAGCTGCCAATTCAACCGTCGGATTATACCCCCAATTCGCTTGAACACCATCTTCATAATGCCAATGTCTCGCATGGGGATAGTCATTCATTTCGGGTACTACTGTTTGATACATGCCTGTTTTTTCATCGAATGAATGAATCAAATATTGAACGACTCCTTCAACAATCGGGTCTTCTTTTGGTAGGTTTAATTCATAAATAATCCGACACGCCGCCCACGTTTGAATTGCCGAAGAGTGTGGCATCGTATAATCAGGTTCTAACCCATGACCAAAGCCACCATCTTCATTTTGATAAGCATGTAAACAGTCTCTTACCGCTTCCTTTTCACCGGCTTCAAAGAGGTACCTCCAACGCGCATACTCTAATGGTCTCGCGTGACGCTTCATCCACTGACTGATTTTTAAAACATCCATCTGATCCTCTCCCTTATTATGTTGTGATTCACCAAACGTATTTTTTAACTTCTTACCCGTTTAAAAACAAACAAAACAGAATAACGCGACATTTGTTGTCACACCGTTCTGTTTTAAACCGAAGTAAATTATGTCCAAAAGTTTATAAACCTTGTAGTTAGTTGATATTTATCATTGAAAAGATGGCTCACAATGATTGCTAAGAAGAACGACGCTGGTTGAGGCTCTACTCC
>JBNJFJ010000126.1:0-4000 GCA_051746745.1 Bacillota bacterium
CTTTTTATGTGTGGGCGTTGCATTTTTTAACTAAACACGTTATACTTATTCTTGCCGTGCTAGGTGGGGAGGTAGCGGTGCTCTGTACTCGCAATCCGCTGTAGCGAGACTGAACCCCCATCCGAGGCCCACAATTTTAAGGTCTGCCATAGAGAATTGGTGTTGACGTTTGGGTCCTGCGCAACGGGAACCTGTGAACCCTGTCAGATCCGGAAGGAAGCAGCAGTAAGCAGTGACCTCTCGTGTGCCGCGGGGAAGCCTGGGCTGAGCCATGAATCTATGTAACGCTTGGTGTTGTGTGGTCGACGATGGGTGCACGGTATACATAACGAAAAGAAATCTCTCACATTCTGTGAGGGGTTTTTTTATGGTTTGCTTTTCATTATAAATAGACTTCGTCCCGCTAACTGATGAAATGAAGGGCGAATTACTGATGCATCTTCTGTATGTTTCAGTTATAATAAGAAGAGACTTAACACGAAGAGAGGATCCGGTTATATATGAGCTATCAAGCCCTATATCGTGTCTTTCGTCCACAAGTGTTTGAGGATGTGGTTGGACAGACACATATAACACGAACATTACAGAATGCTCTCGTACAAGATAAATTCTCACACGCTTATCTGTTTACTGGCCCGCGAGGGACAGGAAAGACAAGTGCGGCAAAAATATTTGCGAAGGCGATTAACTGTGAACAGGCGCCAACGAAAGAGCCATGTTTAGAGTGTGCCAGCTGTAAAGGTATCCAGTCAGGAGCGATTCCTGATGTGATGGAAATTGATGCGGCCTCTAATAATGGTGTCGAACAGATTCGTGATATACGAGATAAAGTTAAATATGCCCCAACATCTGTCCCGTATAAGGTGTATATTATAGATGAGGTGCATATGTTATCGATGGGTGCTTTTAACGCGTTATTAAAGACGTTAGAAGAACCACCAAAACATGTGATTTTTATTTTAGCAACAACAGAGCCACATAAAATTCCATTAACGATTATTTCACGCTGTCAGCGATTCGATTTTAAACGGATTACACAGCAAGCATTAATTGACCGAATGAAAGTGATCATGGCTCATGAAGAGATGACCGTGAGTGATGAAGCTTACCATCAAATTGCGCTCGCAGCAGAAGGTGGGATGCGGGATGCGCTCAGTCTTTTGGACCAAGCGATTTCGTATAGTGATGGTGAAGTGACGTTAGAAGATGTATTACAGATTACAGGTTCTGTCTCGCAAAAAAAACTCCAACAACTCACAGCGGCACTAGCCGATAAAGACGTGAGCACGGCCCTTAGCCTTGTCGATCAGTTCATTCAAGAAGGGAAAGATCCTGGTCGCTTGATTCATGATTTAATTTACTTCTTGCGGGATGCGCTCATGTACCGGGCCGCACCAACCCTCGCCGATCAACTAGAGCGTGCGATACCTGATGAGGCTTTTAAAGAACTAGCCAATCGACTCGACCCGCATTGGATCCAACAAGCGATTAGCGAATGGAATCACTGTCAACAAGAGATGAAATGGACGACAAGTCCGAAAGTTTTTATAGAAATTAGTGTATTAAAATTAACAGAAGAAGACCAAGCGTCGTCAGTGGCGAATGATTCACACATTTTGCAGTTAACCGAAAAGCTTGGTAAACTAGAAAAAGAACTCCGTGTGTTAAAAGAACAAGGGATAAAAACAGAGCAAAGTGCATCTCCTAAGCGTCAGCAAAAGCGTACGCCTCAAAGTAAGAGTAACTATAAAATACCGTTCGAGAAAATCCGCCTCACGTTAGAAAAGGCAGAAAAAGAACACTTACAAAATGTACAGCGCGCTTGGGCGAATGTGTTACAACAAGTGAAACAGAAAAGTGCGCCGGCTCATGCGACTTTGCAAGATGCTAAGCCAGCAGCAGCTTCTTTTGATAACTTGGTGATTGCTTTCAAGTATGATATTCACTGTTCATTAGCACTCGAGCACCGTGAACTAATTGAAGCGATTCTGTTAGAAACAACGGGACACCAAATGTCATTTATCCCAATTCCTGAAGAAGCGTGGCTAAAACTACGCGAAGACTTCATTAAAGAGCAAAAGTTAAAAGCGAAAGATTCAGGAGAAACAGAAGAAGTAGAAACAGAGGAAGACCCCGTTGTTGAAGAAGCACGGAAATTAGTCGGTGATGATTTATTAGAAATACATGAAGACTAAAGTTTTTTAATTACAAGGAGGAAAATAACATGCGCGGAAATGCAAACATGAACAAAATGATGAAACAAATGCAAAAAATGCAAAAAGATATGATGAAAGCTCAAGAGGAATTACAAGAAATGAGCTTTGAAGCAACGGCCGGCGGTGGTATGGTTAAAGTAACAGCTAACGGTAAGAAAGAAATCGTTGATGTAGAGATTAATGAAGAAGTTGTTGATCCAGATGATGTTGAAATGTTGCAAGATTTAATCATTGCGGCAACAAATGAAGTATTAAATAAAGTGGATGAAACATCAAACGAGAAGATGGGTAAATTCACTCAAGGTATGAATCTTCCGGGAATGTTCTAAGGAGAGATTATATGTATTATCCTGAACCAATTTCAAAGCTAATTGATAGCTTTACTAAATTGCCAGGAATCGGGCCGAAAACTGCGGTCCGACTGGCTTTTTTTGTTTTAAATATGAAAGAAGACGACGTGTTAGATTTTGCGAAGGCATTAGTCAATGCGAAGCGGGAACTCACACACTGTAGCGTATGTGGTCATATTACTGACCAAGACCCTTGCCAGATTTGTAGTGACCATACGCGAGATGACTCTGTCATTTGTGTCGTACAAGATCCGAAGGACGTCATTGCGATGGAAAAGATGCGTGAATTTAACGGACGTTATCACGTACTTCACGGGGCCATCTCACCAATGGATGGGATTGGACCAGAAGATATTAATGTACCTGACTTAATTAAACGATTAAAAGATGATAAAGTCGAAGAGCTTATTCTCGCAACAAACCCTAACGTTGAAGGTGAAGCAACGGCGATGTATATCTCTCGTCTCGTTAAACCATCAGGCATCCGAATTACCCGAATCGCTCATGGTTTACCAATGGGTGGGGATTTAGAGTATGCCGATGAAGTGACTTTATCAAAAGCGTTAGAGGGTCGACGTGAATTATAATCTGAAAGTGATGTGTTGATGATGGGCTTTCACACAAACCGAAAGAAAAAACAATATGAACAAGCATTGCTTGATGACATTTATCGATTACAGTCAGAATGGATGCAAGTCAAAGATGTGATGGAACGCAGTCTAGATCCATCCGTTGAAGGCGAGTACCAATTAAAGGTTGCAGAAATAAAATATTTCTTCTTATTAAAAGAAGCAAGACGTCTACACTTGAACGCCCGTCAAAAATGATGGGGGTTCTTTTTTTTAGTTTCTTCATATGAATGATAACGATGTAATAGTAGAAGGCAACAGCGTTAACATAATGATGATGGAGGGAATAGAATGAAAAGACTGGGGTTTCAATTGGCTAAATGTATGTATCGTATAATTGCAAGTGTCCTCGTGATCTTCTTTATTAATGTGATAGGAGGATTGATTGGTTTTCATTTACCGATTAATGTCATGACGGTGGGAGTAACAACTATGCTCAGTGGGTATGGACTAGCGAGTTTGGTACTGATGAAAATCCTGGCCTTTTAAATATATTTAATGAAGGAATCACTTATTCAGCAAGTTTTTTTAAAAACTTGTAATTAATCCTTGCATTTAAAAAGGTATTCATGGTATATTATTTAGGCAGTCTTTTGAGAGGCCGTTTCAAATATTGATTGAAAATAACTTTTTTGTAAAAAGTTATTGACTTCTTCTTAAGAGATATGTTATAGTTAAGTAGTTGTCGACAAAACGACAGCGAAAATATTTGACCATTGAAAACTGAATAACACACACAGTAATGTTAAGAAATAAAGTAAGACAAGCTAGTGCTTGAAACCAGAGTAAAGTATTACTCATCAAT
>JBNJFJ010000127.1:0-3937 GCA_051746745.1 Bacillota bacterium
TCACGGATAATCTTAGTGACGTTTTTAAAACCAACCTGTGACCGTATCTGCGACGGTTTGATAAAGACTGACAAAGAAGTCGCCAATCACACCAAGGACTAACATAAACCAGTTGTCTTTCTCAACAGCTTCTGTGGTCACGAGTTCCACGGTTTGTTGATTTTTAGCTGGGTCAATATTTCCGTAATCTTCTTCCCCGCTGTAGACGAGTGTTGCTGTACCGACAACGGTCCCTGCTTCAATCGGCGCAACGATTGCACCATTTTTGTCTAATATATCTTCATTCAATGTGTAGCTTAATGAGTAAAGGTCTTCTTCTTCATTTTTTACCATCCGTGACACGTCTTCTTTAAGGGCAACGTTAACGGTATCAACTTTACCTTTAGATACCGGTAATGTTTCAACACCTTCTACCGTCTCACCCGCAGTAAATAGTGTCATATCGGTAAACTCATTAAAGCCATAATTCATCAGTTTAATCGTTTCTTCAAAACGCGCACCATAGCTATCTGTTCGCATCACGACAGTGATAAACCGTTGATCACCGCGTAAAGCCGTTCCAGTAAAGCAATAACCTGCTTCTGAAGTATAACCTGTTTTAAGTCCATCCACACCTTCAAAAGCATACTGAGCAAAGTTATCGTTATTCCACGGTAACATCCAGTTTAAATTCTCTAATGGTTGACCATCAAGCTCTGAACGAATCGTGCTTGAGAACTCGAGTACTTCTGAATAGTCGTTGACTAAGTGATAAGCTAACTTTGCTGTTGCGCGGGCTGACATTAAGTTATCTTCCTCAGCACCTGTGCCTTCAGGACGCATATCGCCTAAACTCTTATTATTTAATCCGGTTGAATTGACAAATTTAAAATCTGTTAAACCGAGCTCTTCACCTTTTTGATTCATCAACTTCACAAACTCTGTTTCAGAACCTGCCACAAGTTCGGCTAAAGCAATGGTCGTCGCATTGTCTGAAATAATCGCCATACCCTCATATAACTGTCTGACGGTATAGTCTTGACTCCGACGTAAGCCGATCCCTGAAAACGATGTATTAGCCGAAATACTATACGCGTAATCACTGATTTGCGTTGTTGTCTCCCACGCGATTGTCCCTTCATCAATGGCTTCCAGTACTAAATACTCGGTCATCATTTTTGTCATACTTGCCGGTGGTAATTTAATATCGGCATTCTTACTAAATAACACATCACCTGTCTCTGCATCGACAATAATCCCTGATTCTGCTTCTAAATCACTAACGGCTGATACATCAACAGATGTCCCCAAACCGATGATCAACACTAATAAACATATACTTAATACTTGTCTTAAACGCTTCACTGTTTCTTTACCCCCAAATTTCTTTTGTCTTTGTTATTCTATCATAATGGCACCAAGAATGTATCTACTTTTTGATTGGTTTTTATAACTATTTATACCAATTGCATGATGGATTATCACTTCAAAAAAAAGACTAAGCCCTCCCTTTATCGATTGACGTTGGATAAAGGAAGTCACTTAGTCTTTTATGTGTATTTATTATTGTACCGAGTAGTTTGGCGCTTCTTTCGTAATTTGAACATCGTGTGGGTGTGATTCACGTAAACCAGCACCTGTCATGCGTACAAATTGCGTCTCATTTCTAAAGACATCTAAATCCGGACTACCACAATAGCCCATACTTGCACGTAAACCACCGAGTAGTTGATGCACCGTATCAGCAAGAGGTCCTTTATAAGCGATCCGACCTTCAATACCTTCAGGTACAAGTTTTTTCGCATCTTCAGTATCTTGGAAGTAACGATCTTTTGAACCTGATTTCATCGCTGAAACAGAACCCATACCACGGTAGACTTTATAACGACGGCCTTGGAAGATTTCTGTTTCACCAGGTGATTCAGATGTACCTGCAAACAGACTACCTAACATAACCGCATGCCCACCAGCTGCGAGAGCTTTCGCGATATCACCTGAATATTTAATTCCACCATCGGCAATAACGGGTACATTGTATTCCGCTGCTGCGACCGCACAGTCATGAATCGCCGTAATTTGTGGGACACCAACACCGGCAACAACACGGGTCGTACAAATAGAGCCAGGACCAATACCGACTTTCACGACACTAGCACCCGCTTCAATTAAATCAACCGTTGCTTCTTTTGTTGCGACGTTACCCGCAATAATCACTAGTTTAGGATAAAGCGAGCGAATATGTTCGACTTGATTAAGGACACCTTTAGAGTGACCGTGTGCCGTATCAATCACAAGCGCGTCAATACCTGCTTCCACAAGTTTTTCAACCCGTAATTCCGTATCAGCTGTCACACCAACCGCTGCCCCGCATAGTAAACGGCCTTGGCTATCTTTTGCTGAGTTAGGGAATTCAATCACTTTTTCAATATCTTTAATGGTGATAAGACCTTTTAATACACCATTGTCATCAATCAGAGGTAACTTTTCAATGCGATGTTTTTGTAGGATTTGACTCGCTTCATCGAGCGTGGTGCCAACAGGTGCGGTCACAAGGTTTTCAGAAGTCATCACGTCTTTAATTTGAATTGAATAATCTTCAATAAAACGCATGTCGCGGTTCGTTAAAATACCAACAAGTACTTGGTCTTCACGGTTATTGACGATCGGCACACCAGAAATACGGAATTTACCCATTAAGTGCTCAGCATCAAAAACTTGGTTCTCTGGCGTTAAGAAGAATGGGTTGGTAATAACACCACTCTCAGAACGCTTGACCCGGTCCACATGTTCCACTTGATCTTCAATCGACATGTTTTTGTGGATAATGCCTAAACCACCTTGACGTGCCATCGCAATCGCCATCTCTGCTTCAGTAACGGTATCCATTCCTGCACTAATCAAAGGAATGTTTAACTGTAAAGTATTTGCTAGCGATACTTTTAGTGAGACATCTCGTGGTAATACCTCTGACTTACTTGGCATTAATAATACATCATCAAACGTTAAACCTTCTTTTGTAAATTTGTCCTCCCTCATGTTGCGCCTCCTCTATAATTTTAGACTGTTTTTCTCTCTCTGTTTTAACTTATTGTTACTTACAATACGACAATGGCAACTGTTTTTCAAGCTTTTTTATTAGGAATCCAAAACTTTTTTTAAGGAAAGCGGTTGTATTAATTGACAAAAAATTCAGATTAATTATATAATGGTTTATTTGGTAGTTAAAAGAAAGTCCGGTTAGTTTTCATATGATGCCTATTCGATTAACGTGTTAAATGATCGCCGCAATAAACAAGACGATCCCAACAATAAAGGTAAATGCGATTCTCAACTTACGCATCGCTCGATAAAAGTCCGTCGGTTCTGGGTCTCTTACCGACAAGATATGTTCAATCGTAAAAAATAAGCGTGGGAACCGAAGATCAAGTGTCGCAAGGGCGAAGAAGAAAATCCCAAACAATAAATAACCTACTTGTCCCCGAATCGTTACTGCCTCTAAAAAAGCCATGTCTAATAGCTTAGACAACGACAAAGTATAACGGTTGTGTCTCACTTCTACTCGTTGCCAAGCCTCCCTTTCTACTTGAGGAAATCGTTCAAGCGGATAAGGGCCAACGTACGTGCGATTAGGTGGTGTTTGTTCGGTGATTTTAACTTCTTTTGTTCCAACATCTGCTAGCGTTTCGATGGTGTAGGTATATGTTTTGTCGGTGGTTTGATACGTTAACTCAATCCTATCACCTATTACCTCTCGCTCAATTACACGATCAAAGCGTTCAAACCGCGTATCTTCGACTGTCTCTTTGTAAAAGAGACCACCTGCGTCAACCCCGGTTTGAAAAAATCGAACAAAGTAAACAAGTAGAATAATGGCACTTACACTAATCACTAATGGTTTAAACCAGATTTTTTCTTGATATTGTGTTAAGACTTTCACCGAATCACGCTCCCTGTTAAT
>JBNJFJ010000128.1:0-3825 GCA_051746745.1 Bacillota bacterium
TAAGGTGTATCGGTACAGTCACCTGCGGCGAAGACACCTGGTAAGCTTGTTTGACCATGCTTATCAATCACAATTTCACCCATACGGTTACGTTCTACTGTATCACCTAACCAATCGGTGTTAGGAACAAGACCGATTTGGACAAAGACACCCGCAAGTTCGACGTGGTGTTCTTTACCTGTGTCACGGTCTTTGTACGTTAGACCGTTCACTGTCTCGTCACCGGTAATTTCAGTTGTTTGCGCATTCTTAATGACCGTCACGTTTGATAGTGAATACAGACGGTCTTGTAAGACTTGGTCAGCTTTTAGCTCTGGTAAGAACTCAACCACGGTCACGTGCTTAACGATTCCCGCAAGGTCAATGGCTGCTTCAATACCTGAGTTACCACCACCGATAACGGCAACATCTTTTCCTTCAAATAACGGACCATCACAGTGAGGGCAGTAAGCGACCCCTTTGTTTTTATACTCATGTTCACCAGGAACGTTAATGTTTCGCCAACGTGCACCGGTAGAGAGAACAATGGTTTTACTTTTCAAGATGGCGCCGTTTTCTAGTTCCACTTCAAAGAGATCGTTTTTCTTTAAGCTTTTCGCTTGTAAGCTCTTCATCACATCGATATCATATTCATTCACATGTGCTTCCACATTCCCCATTAATTTAGGGCCTTCTGTGTAAGGGACACCGATGAAGTTTTCAATACCTAATGTATCCATCACTTGACCACCAAAGCGGTCAGCGACAAGGCCAGTACGAATCCCTTTACGGGCCGCATAAATGGCTGATGTTGCCCCAGATGGACCACCACCAACAACTAATACATCGAATGGATCTTTACTATTTAGCTCTTCTGGGTCTGGACCCGTTGAGACTAATGCGAGTAAGTCATCCATCGTCATCCGACCAGATTCTAAGAATTCACCGTTTAAGTAAACAGCTGGTACAGCCATGATGTTTTCTTTCTCTACTTCTGCTTTATGTGCCGTTCCTTCTACCATTGTATGGGTAATGTTAGGGTTTAACACACTCATAATGTTTAGCGCTTGAACAACATCAGGACAGTTGTGGCATGAAAGTGACACATAAGTTGTGAAGTTCAATTCTTTAGAAATACCTTTAATTTGTTCCACTTGGCTATCATCAATCTTAGGAGCACGACCACTCACTTGTAAGAGTGCCATGATAAGCGACGTGAACTCATGTCCAAGTGGGACACCGGCGAAAGTGACGCGAGCGTCTTCGCCCTTTTTAGCGACAGTAAAGCTTGGCGTGCGAGCTAAGTCTGTCTCTTTGACCGTAATCCGGTCTGACATTTGACTTAATTCATCGACTAATTCTTTTGTTTCAGTTGAATGTTTATCGTCGCCTAGCGACACGTTAATATCAAGATCAGACTCAAGCAGCGCTAAGTACTGCTTGAGTTGTTCTTTAATTTGTTCATCTAGCATAGAGGAATCACTCCTTAGATTTTACCTACGATATCTAGGCTTGGTTTTAATGTTTCTTCGCCTTCTTGCCATTTCGCTGGGCAAACTTCGTTAGGGTGTTTACGTACATATTGTGCGGCTTTTACTTTATTGATAATAGTAGATGCGTCACGGCCGATACCGTCAGCGTTAATTTCGACTGTTTGGATAACACCGTCTGGGTCAATTAAGAATGTACCACGGTCCGCAAGACCTGATTCTTCGTTTAGTACATCAAAGTTACGAGAGATAGTTTGTGATGGGTCACCAATCATGGTGTATTCGATTGAACCAACCGCATCCGAATGCTCGTGCCATGCTTTATGGACAAAGTGTGTATCTGTTGATACTGAGAATATTTCTACACCAAGTTCTTTAAGCGCTGGGTATTCTTTCTGCATATCTTCTAACTCAGTTGGGCATACAAATGAAAAGTCAGCTGGATAGAAAACAACGACACTCCACTTACCTTTAAGATCTGCTTCTGTTACCTCGAAGAAATCTTCACCTTGCTTAAATGCTTGTGCTGTGAATGGTAGTACTTCTTTACCTATTAGTGACATAAATTGTCATCCTCCTTTTATTTTTGAATATATAAGTAATTATTAACGTTAACCGAAAAAGTGAACAACATTTGATTAACGATAATAATTCTAATTCGATATAAGTTATTATAAAGTATTTGTTTTTAAAGTCAAGCGATACGATAAAATCATCACAACCGCTTACAACGCTTAAATATCAATTGTTTCGGCTGATTTATGGTTAAAAGCAATAAAAAAATATTAAACTTTTTAAGAAAATATCTGATGACTCATTATCGTTTAATTATTGATGTTGATAATCAATGATCGCTCAATACCAGTGTCTAAGGCTAATTAAAAACACTCACTTACATTATATACCCGAATTAATCAGCAACTATGCATCAGTAAGAGTGGTCGTGCGATTCGCCAAAAGCAGTCTGAGTCAATATAACAGGAGATGTAAGCGCTTTCATTCATTGTTTTATATAAAACGTTTGATTATAATACAAGTATACAAGAAAGGGGGTGGCGATATGGTAGAGTCGATTCAAGTGGCTTATCGTCATAAAGGAAAGCACTATCCGCTTGAGTTTCACACGCATAGACACGATGAAATTTATTTATTTCATCAAGGCAATTGTCGATTTTTGATTGGAGATCACATGTACATGTTAAAACCCGGTGACCTGCTTTTTATTGACGGAAAAACCGTTCACCGGGCAGCGCTGTTTTCTGATGCGGACACGTATGAACGAAGTATTATCCACTTTGACCGTGACTGGCTCATGCCTTTACTGCGCTTCTTAGATTTAGAAGATCTGTTATCGATTTTTCAGGAAAATAAACAAGGGAGATTGCGTGTCATTCGTCCCCAAACCATCAGTAAAGTAGAAGAACTACTGAAACGGCTTACCTTTTTAGCGGCCGTGGACGATCATGATAAACACGCTGAACAACAACTCGTGCTCGTTGATTTATTACTCTCGGTTAAGCGAGGCACCGAACGTATTTTAGATAAACCTAATATGAGAGGAGATGAAAAAACGGCCATCGCCGAGCGGGTATCGAAATTTATCGCAGAACATTACCGGGAATCACTATCAATTGAACGCATCGCCAATGAAGTGAATTTAAGTAAGTCATATTTGTCACATGTATTTAAAGACATTTCTGGACAAACGATTATGCAGTATATCATGGGTTATCGCCTATCTCAGGCAACGCATGCGTTAGAAAGTCATCCAGAATATACAATCAAACATATTTCAAAGTTACACGGTTTTGAAAGCGATGCCCATTTTAGTCGTTACTTTAAAGCCCACTTTAAAGTAACACCGTCAAGGTATCGTAAACAACTAAACAATCACAAGGGAGAGTATATGTTATGACAAAATTACGTTTTGGTATTATTGGTTACGGCGCGCAAGGCTCAATGTATGCGAGCTTTATTGAACAAGGTATGGTCGAAAGCATGGATTTAGTGGCTGTTTGTGATATTGATGAAGCAAAACAAGCAAAGTTAAAAGAAGAGTTCCCAAACAAAAAGATTTACAGTGATTATAAAGAGATGATCACAAGTGGGGAAGTGGATGCGATCATCACAACAGTCCCACACTACTTACACCCAGAGATGGCGACGTTTGCGCTTGATAATGGTGTACACGTCTTAAACGAAAAACCAGCCGGTGTGTATAAAAAACAAGTAAAAGCCTTAAATGAGTTTGCGGCAAGTAAACAAGACGTGACCTATGCGATTGTGTTTAATCAACGAAATAACCCACTCTATCAAAAAATCAAACAGATTGTTGAAGACGGTGACATTGGCCCAA
>JBNJFJ010000129.1:0-3769 GCA_051746745.1 Bacillota bacterium
GTCTGTTCACTAATATCAATAATACTATCTGAAAAACTATTCGTTTCTTTAATCTTGGTCGAAAGCAGGTTAAACGCCTCGTTCATCTCTTTAAAGTAACTGAGTAATTGTTTCGTATTATTGACTAAGCTATCAAGTAATTGATTGCCTTCATTCGCCGTTTCGGTTGAAGATGTCACTAGCGATTCCAACGTGTTCGTTTCTGTTAACATCGCTTGTGTTTCACGCATCGTTTCTTTTTGGTAGGCATCAATATCAGAGATTTTCTCGGATTGATCGGCACTACCTTCAGCGAGTTCTTGAATCGCAATCGCCATTTCGCCTTGTGAATCAAGGTTACTATGAATGTGCTCGTTCATCGTCGTTAACGCACTCACGATCGTTTCAACATGAGCTTCTAGTTGTTGGTGCTGGTCACGTTGGTCATTTTTCGCGGTTTCACTTTCAGTGAGAATCGCCTCAAGTGTTTGCTGCTGTTTGTTGTTTAGAACCACGAGTAAAAAGGCAACGATGGCTGCTAAAAAGTAAGTCGCGATGATTAACGTTAAGTTATCAGTTAAAATAACTAATTCTGCAGGTGCTGCGGTGGTATTAATGTAAAGGCCAATGAGACCAAGTACGCCACCAATAATAAAAACAGACTTACGTAAATACAAGGTCGATAAAAACAGTAAAAAGAAAAAGATTAGGGCAATGGATAAACTGCTGCCAAACAAGTAAATACCGATAATTGTAAAAATATAGCCGGATGAGACAATGACATAGGGGAAAATTAAAGCTTTCTTAAATACGTAACGTAGAAGTAAAAAACTAGCCCATAAAAGTAAAATCTCGCTACCATAAAATAATGCCTTTGTCGTAAGGCCATCTAAAAAGGCCAGAAGCCCACCACTTACAAGTGAAAATGAAAAAGCTAAGATGGCGAGTAAGTTTTTTTGTGTGACATCTTTGTGTTGTAGTGCTTGAACAGATTGCATGATTAAAACCTCCTAATACATCTATCAAAATTATAGATATGTTGTATGTGATCTATACCACTAGTAGTATCGACAGAATCCGAACATTTTGAAGTTGTTTATCGATAATTATAAAAGAATTAGTGTAACGATTGAAATATAAACCCGACGGGATTTTGTGATAAACTATGAAATGAAGAGGTGATTGAAATGGTAAAAGAACAATTAAAATTAGATAATCAACTATGCTTTCCACTTTATGCGGCGACGCGTGAGATGACGAAACGTTATCAACCGTTATTAAAAGAACTAGATGTCACGTACCCTCAATATTTAGTCCTGCTTGTTTTATGGGAAGAAGAAATCATCACTGTCAAGGCGTTAGGGAAGCGGTTATACTTAGATTCTGGTACGCTAACACCGATGCTCAAGCGGATGGAAGAACGCGGAATCTTAACACGTCGACGCTCATCAGAAGACGAGCGCGTTGTAGAAGTTGAATTAACGGTCTTAGGGAAAGAGAAAGAACATTTAGCGGAAGAGATACCGACGAAATTTATCGAAGGCACGAAACTAACAGAAGAAGAGTATCATCAATTGAAGCGTATTTTAGCTAAATTGATGCAAGGAACGGAATAATCGATTGAATAGCTTTTTCGTATACTTAAAAAATAGTAATAAGGATGCATCGTGATTCTTTCTAGTATTTGCTAAAATAGTTTATTGAGTGATAAATAGATTACCAGATTAAAGAGGGGGGTTTACATGACGTTCATCCAGAAAATTTATACAACATTGGCTTTTTTATTGTTACTATTAGTGGGGTTAACGCTCTATTTATTAGTGACCGAAAGTGACACAGACAGCCAAGCGAAAGCGACCGAGGAAGTCACACAATCGAATTATCCGGGCATTGATATTGGTACCGAAGTAATAGAAGAACCACAGTATCATATGGCGATTCATCGTCCAGTGTTTGATGATGATCAGTTAAATGAAGAAGTTTTAAGCTATGTCCAACAAATGCGAGAACAATTTTTAGAAGAAGTGAATGAAAACATCGAGTACTTGGAAGACATGGAGAGACAAGCGAACCTTTATCTTACATTTGATATTCACCGTGTGAGTGATAATTTTTATTCTATCGTATTCAATACGGATAGTTTTGTTGCTGGCTCAAATGGACGTCAGTCTTCAAAGGTGGTTAGGATTGATTTGGGAAAAAATGAATCTATTCCTGGTGATGCTTTATTGGACGATTCGGCTAATATGCGCGACGCTATATATCATCAATTAAAAGCAGCATTTGAATCATCACCGGATTATCAAGATATGTTTTTTGAAGAGGCGCTACTTGAATGGAAAGAAGAAATGGATTTGTCGAATCTGTATGTGACAAAGGAAGTACTTGTATTCAAGTTTGATGAATATGAAGTGACCGCAGGAGCAGCCGGCTCACCAGAAATAGCGCTACCGCTAGAAGAGGTTCGACCTTTCTTAAAAGATGAATGGATTCAACGATTAGCTGTTGATGAACCAAAAGAAGAGGACGCTGAGAAAGATAAAACGTCACCAACGGATAAAGAGGAAGAAGTAGAAACAGAAACACCCACTAATCAGCCAACATCATCCGATAAAAAAAAGATAGCGATAACCTTTGATGATGGACCACATCCAGAAAATACATTAAAAGCGCTGCAATTGTTAGATAAGTATGACATGAAAGCAACATTTTTTATGCTGGGTAGTCGGATCGACTTCTATCCAGACTTAGTCCAAGAAGTCTTCGACCAAGGCCACGAGATTGGTAACCATACGTGGAATCATAAACAACTGACTAAGATAAGTGATAAGGATATTAAAGAAGAAATTGACTCAGTTAATCAAAGGTTAGAAGGTATTATAGGCGAAAGCGCTACGGTGTTTCGTCCACCATACGGGGCAACCAATAACCATGTCGAAAGCTTTTTAACCGTCCCATCTGTGCTGTGGACAATTGATACCCTTGACTGGAAAACAAAAGATAAAGAGGCCATCTTAGCTGAGGTAAAAGAAAACCTTAAGCCTGGTGCGATTATATTGATGCATGATATTCATGCGACCACGATTGACGCCTTAGAACTCGTTTTACCGTACCTTGAAGAACAAGGCTATACATCGGTTGAAGTTTCTAAAGTATTATAAATAAAGCATGGCATTTCATAAAAGTATGAGAAGGGATGATGTAAAATGGATCAACATTCAGTCATTAGTTTATGGAATCAATTTAAAACGAAGCATCCAACCGCAAAAGATGACTATCAGGCTTGGGCCTTCGGGTACGGGAAAGAAGTGGCCGATGACTTAAGTGACTTAGTCGTAAAAGGCATCAAGACAGCGACAGCTTCAAACTATGCGTTATATGAAGTGGAGAATGAACCATTACCGAAAGTCGGTGACTATAGTGTCATCTTAGATGGCGACGGGAAAGCGGTCGCGATTATTGAAACAACCAGTGTAGAGATTTGTCCGTTCGATGAAGTCACGGACGCTCATGCCTTTTTAGAAGGTGAAGGTGATAGAAGTCTTCGATACTGGCGGGATGTCCATCAGACATTCTTTAAACAAGAACTTGAAGAGATCAGTCAAACATTTCATGAAAAGATTCCTGTCGTTTGTGAGCGGTTTGTCCGGGTGTTTTAAGGTCACATTCACCAATGGAATTAAATGAAGACATATGACTACATCAAAAAATGAAAAGCTTCTTACTCTATCTATGAGTGAGAAGCTTTTTTGAATGAATAGCTGCTTTATTTTTTCTGATAAACAATAAT
>JBNJFJ010000130.1:0-1840 GCA_051746745.1 Bacillota bacterium
ACGCCGCATTGTGATAGACGTCTTGAACATCTTCTAAGTCTTCTAAGGCATCAATCAATTTATCAAATTGTTGTTGGTCTTCCTCTGACAATTCACTTTCTGTTGTCGGAATAAATGTCACTTCGGCTTCTTCGAACTGATATCCTTCAGCTTCTAGCGCCCCTCTGACTGGCTTAAAGTCTTCAGGCTCGGTATAGATCTCAAAAACATCCTCAGACGTTTCCATCTCTTCAGCTCCCGCTTCAAGTAATGCCAACATGAGCGTATCTTCATCTGCGTCTGTGGTTTCACGATTAATTAATAAGTAACCTTTACGGTTAAACATAAAGCTTACGCAACCATTCTCTCCAAGGTTGCCGCCGTATTTTGAAAAAGCATGACGGACATCAGCCGCTGTTCTATTTTTATTGTCGGTTAAAATTTCAACCATGACAGCGGTACCTGCTGGCCCGTAGCCTTCATAAAATCCTTCTTCATATGTGACCCCATCTAAATTACCGGTCGCTTTTTTAATGGCGCGGTCAATGTTGTCATTTGGCATGTTGTTGGCCTTGGCTTTATCTACCGCTAACCGTAAGCTCGGATTCATCTCCGGGTCAGCGCCACCTTCTTTGGCAGCTACGTAAATATCTTTTGCTAGTTTCATAAAGATTTTTCCGCGTTTTTGATCTTGCGCATTTTTTCGTTTCTGAATATTTTTCCACTTAGAGTGTCCAGCCATCTATATGACCCCTTTCATATCGTGATTGTTCATCTCATCTTCTTTATCCTAACATGAAAGGGGCTTGTTTGAAAAATCTTTCCTACGCGTCTTCAAATGGTTGAGGGAAAGTAATCCCGTCCCGTTTATGATGTGATTGTGCATGCAGACGATCAATGATGGCTTTGTCTTTTTCGGGAATCGTCTCCCCTTTTAGATAACGATCGATCATATCATAGGTTGTACCCATTTCATTCTCATCGGTTTGACCTTCCCAAAGACCGGCACTTGGTTTCTTGTCAATAACTGTTGTCGGCACACCTAAGAAACGTGCCATATCCCTTACTTCCCCTTTTGTTAAGTGAACAAGTGGAGCAATATCAACTCCACCATCGCCATACTTCGTGAAGTAACCGGTATGCCACTCTGCTTTATTATCTGTCCCGACGACAAGATAATTATGATTGGTCGCAATGGTATACAGTGTGCTCATGCGTAAACGGGCACGTAAATTAGCATCGGATAACCTGTCATTCTCGGATTGATGCATATTTTCTTCTGTTAGCACGTTTGTGATTGCGCCAAATAAGGTGTTGTGCGTGTCGGTTAAATCAACGGTAATCGCTGTTAAATCTGCAGATTCAATCACACGCATCGCATCATCAAAGTCACCTGGATGACTTTTACACGGTAACATCACACCTAAGCTATTTTTAGGCATCGCACGCTTTATTAAATGCGCAACAACCGCTGAATCAATACCACCACTGACACCAACAACTAATCCTTTAACATTTGCTTCTGATACTTTCTGTTGTAACCACGATACTAAATATTCGACTTTTTTCTCCATGAGTACTTTCGCTCCTTTTATTCATCTATTTCTATTATTCCTTAAAACCGCGAAAGTTTCAATCGAATCATACGATCAGTTTCATCTCTTCATGACCCTGTATCGATTTTAGCGGCAGTGATCACAATATCCACAGTAATGTTGACAACTTTGAGCGGTACGTCTAATCGGTGGCCACGGTTCATAATATTTTCGCTTTGGCGTTTGTACACCTGTCGTATGGGACGGGTGTGACGCTTTCTGTGTTTCTTTCGTCTTTTTTTGTTTTCCTATTGTATTTACTGACG
>JBNJFJ010000130.1:1940-3711 GCA_051746745.1 Bacillota bacterium
CACCTCTTCATTCCCTTCCTGTTTAATTTCTTTAGTGCTCGTTGGACTTTGATAGTGATCACTGTCTTGAAAAGCTTCGGTGACTTTTTTTAAGTTAGGGATGTACACCTTCATGCCTGCGACTAAGCAGTTGGGTTGAATAAAATCGGGATTAAATTGTCTTAAATCATCCAATGTTACTTGATATTTATTCGCAATAGTCACAAAGGTTTCTTTCGGACGAACGATATGAATACGCATAAATTAACGCCTCCTTTACCGTTAGTCTATGCAAAGACACACCTATTTATAAAAAAGAAGCTGTGTTTTAGACGATTTTATAAATACATGATTGGTTCATTTAAAAACACCTAGAGAAATCATTGCATTTTCAGCTGTAAACACATACACTAAAATTAATACAACGATAAAGAATGAAGGATGAGAAACTATGTCAGAACAAAAAATGTCAGGCACCGATCGACGTGACTATTTGTTAAAGGTACTTAACCAAGCCACAGAGCCTCTTACCGGTAATGCGCTTGCTAAAAAAACAGGCGTGAGTCGTCAAGTCATTGTTCAAGATATCTCTTTACTTAAAGCCACTGGCGAACAGATTATGGCAACAAGCCAAGGGTATTTATTAATCAAACATACACAAAACGACCGGACCTTTAAGCGTCTCATTGTTTGTCAACATACGCCTGAGGAAACGGCTGAGGAATTGTATCTGATGGTAGACCAAGGGGTGATGGTAAGAAATGTCGTGATTGAACATCCTGTATACGGGGACCTAGAAGCTACATTGATGTTAAAAGACCGTCACGATGTCAATGAATTTCTAACGAAAATCAAAACGACAAACGCACCTTATTTAGCCGAGTTAACCGATGGGGTTCATATTCACACCTTAGAGAGTGATCGCAAAGAAAAGATCGACAGCTGTATCCAGGCGCTCGAAGCACGCAGATTTATCTTCCATTCTGAAGGTTAACGTCGCAGCTACTTTGACGCGGATAAGGTTATATTATCATGAAAAAAAGGCCAAAACACATGCGTTTTGGCCTTTTTACGTCCTAACATATTTATACATGATCGAGCGCTTCTGTTACGTGGTAGTATGGATAACTGCCGAGTACTTCGACTTGGCAGCCAATCGCTTCAAGCTCTTGAATCGTATTAGGAATCAGAATATCATCCATTTTTTGTTCAATATCAATAAAGAAATAATATTGACCAAGGGCTGTTTTCATTGGACGCGATTCAATTTTAGATAAGTTAATTCGTCGCCACGCAAACGCCGATAGAACTTGGTGCAAAGCCCCCGCATGGTCTGTCGGTAAAGCAATCATAAAGGTTGTTTTAAATCCTTTGACCGGTAAATTCTTTGACCTGAGTGCGGTATCGTTTTTATGCAAGACGACAAAACGGGTATGATTGTTCTCAATATCATGAATATTAGGTTTTACAATCGTTAAATCATACGTCTCGGCCGCTTTTTCATTCGCAATGGCACCAATTAATAATTCCGGATGTTCACTGACAAACTGAGCGGCGGCCCCTGTTGAATTATACGTTTCTTTCTTTGTCCGCCGCATGTCTTGGGTTAAAAACTGATGACATTGGGCAAGTGCGTGCGGATGCGAATAAATCACATCGGTCTCTTTCCAACGTAAGACATTGTCTTTATGTACCATGAAATGTTGTCTAATCGGGACAACAATTTCACTGACGATTTTAAGCTGTTTTGATTCTATTAAATAGTCAAGCGTTAAGTTCACCGTTCCCTCTA
>JBNJFJ010000131.1:0-3670 GCA_051746745.1 Bacillota bacterium
GATGAACATCAGTTGGACTTTCGTTAAATCTTGACTTTCATCAATGATAATATGAGTGAATTGTTCTGGTTGATGCTCTTCGGCTTCACGCAGGGCCATTAAATTTAATGACGGAAAATCAACCCAACCGTTGTCTAACATTAAGCGGTCATAATGATGTTTTAAGGTGAAAATTGCCGCTCTTGTATCTGAGTTTTTCGTTAGCTTTTGTGGCATCCCTTTACTGCCCGTTGCCCTTCCGATGCGGTCAATGTCCTGATAAACTTCGACATCATTAATATCACACGCTTTCATCCACTGGATTTCATCAAGTAGGAAATTCTGATATTTTGGACTTAAGATACTGACATCTTTAAAGCGATCTTTCATCTCAAAGATGGCTTGATTTAATATTTTTAGTAGTTGTCGTTTATTTGTCAGTGGTTTAAGTGTGACGTTTAACCGTGCACTTCGCTTTTTAAAATAGTGAAACATCAGCTTATCAATTGTCGTAATCGTAATATCAGCTTCGTGTTCACGTAAGAATGAGGTATACTCAGTTTCCTCTTCCAGTTGATTAAACTGGTGCTGGATAAAGTTTAGTAACGTTTTATTGTAGGTGACAAGTAAGATTCTATCATCCGGTTCAAAGCAATAATGTTCTTGTAGAAACGATAATCGTCGAATGGCGACACTTGTTTTCCCTGAGCCGGCCACACCTTTTACGGACATATGGCCCGTCGGTTCTAATTCGACAATTTTACGTTGTTCGACGTTCAGTTTCATTCGTTACGCCTCCATCTGTTTCTTCCTTATGATTGTTACCCTTAGTTTACCATATCCGTAGGTTTTTTGGCGTATTTTGTCACACTTTGATTCTACTAATCAGTGGTTTTCACTATCGATAGCTAAGCGCGGGTCAGTTAAACATATACTTTGAAGAGGCTCGCGTCCTATCGCCCTTTCAAAAAATCTAAGCATTCATTGCTACACATCCTATGATACAATAAACAAAATACACAGCTCATCACCATTTATACGGTGGCAATGAGTCATACAGGAGGCAAAGACAATGTCATATGATGTTATTGTTGTAGGTGCCGGTTCCGTCGGCATGGCAGCGGGTTATTATTTAGCTAAGCACGGAAAAAAAACGTTATTAATCGATGCGCATGACCCACCACATCAATTTGGCAGCCATCACGGTGATACCCGGATTATCAGGTATGCTTACGGCGAAGGGGCAGAATATGTGCCATTAGTGCTTGAGGCTAAACAACGCTGGCAAGAGTTAGAGCACGCTTCTCATACGAGTATTTTCACTGAAACAGGCGTGCTAAATATCGGCAGGAAAGGCACCGCATTCATGACGGCTACGATCAAAAGTGCAGCTGAATTTAACTTACCTGTTGAGGTCATGACAGCAACAGAGATTAATACGCGTTGGCCTGGACTTAAACTTCCCGGTGACATGATGGGTTGCTACGAACCAACAGCAGGCGTTTTGTCTTGTGAGACGGCTATTTCTGCTTACCGCACTCTCGCAGAAAGCCACGGGGCTTCCCTATTAACCAATACTGAAGTGACGGATTTACAGGTCCAACCTAATGGCGTTTCTGTTAAAACCGCTAACAGTACCTTTAAAGCTGATGCTTTAATCATTTCCGCTGGGGCAAGGTCAACCGCATTACTTGACATGGTCGGGATATCGCTGCCACTTACCCCTATTAGAAAAACATTTGCTTGGTTTGATGCAGAAGAGACATACTACAATGCCAACCATTTTCCGGCGTTCTCTTTTGAGACAAACAACGGTATGTTTTATGGTTTTCCAAGTATCAATCAATCCGGTCTAAAGCTCGGCCGACATGATGGGGGCGAGGCGATTGACCCAAACAAACCACTCCAGCCTTTTGGGACGACCGCTACGGATTCATCTGATTTAAAGCAATTATTACAGCACTATTTTCCATACACTCACCAACTGGCTTACGGGAAAACGTGTATGTATACCCAAACACCAGATGAAACATTCATTATCGACCGACACCCTCAGTACCATCACGTTGCAATCGCATCCGGTTTTTCTGGTCATGGCTTTAAATTCAGCAGTGCTGTCGGTAAAGCGATGAGTGATCTAGTTATTTCAGGCACGACTGACTGTGATCTTTCACCTTTTCGTATCGATCGCTTTAACAGCTAAACAAAAAATGTTGAAAAAGGCAACCATGACCTAGTCATGATTGCCTTTTAACGAGAAAGACAGCTTTTGTTTCGTTACCTAGGTTAATCTTCTTTCGTCACATTAAAGTCCATTCGTCCAATCCGTTGGTCAACGTAGTGAAGATGAATATAGCCACTGCCGCTATCTGGACCTACATGAAGCGAAATCGCAACGTAGTGTGGACCAGGCGGGCCGTACTCTCGTGTAATATAATGAGCTGGTAAATACCCATCCCCAAGTAAGCGTCCGGCCATATCGGTCTGTCTCACAGTAAAGGCCATCGAGTAACCTGAATTAGGAACAAATAAGTTAGACACACCGTCACTTGTAATGGTGATTTGTTTACCAGTAACCGTTAACGTAAACCGGTCATTGGTCATCTGATCGGCACTTAATGACCCATAATCAGTATCCGCTCCGGTAAATACGCCGCGATAGGTGCCGGCTTTAAGCGCTAAGGTGTTGTCGTTAATTAACGGATCACTTGACGTGTTATCTTCTAGCCCTATCTCTTCATCTGTTTGGTCTTCAGTGCCTTGGTCCTCTTCACGATCGATTGGTGGTGCTGGTTGTTGATCGACCGGGTCTATTTGATTTTCGCTTCCTTCGTTATCTTCCAGTTCTACTCCGTGGTCTTCTTCGTCCACAACCCCTTGATTTTCTGTTCCGTCTTGTTGGTCATCACCAACGGCAACGGCTGTTGGATAGAGATTTTCAAGTCGTTGTTTATCCGCTTTAATCACTTCTTCAAGCATGTAGCTTGTTTCTTTATAGGTCACATCATCAAATGTCTTAGAAAAAACAAATAAGTTATCTTTCACTTGATCAGTCCGACGGTAACTTTCATCTTTTATTGCTTTTAATTGTTGATGCATGTCGGTCGATTGTACCGCGATTCGGTCTTTTTCTTGTTCTATAAGTTCTAACACATCATCCTCCAACATACTTGTCGTTGCGTTGATCGCTTGTTCTGTCTTTTTGCTGAAGTCAAACACACTACTTGCGATGGTGAGGAGATGCTTAAATGTCTTTTCATCACTTGCTTGTTGGTCTAACACACCGACCATGGCTTTTGAACCGGATGTTGCCAAACTAAAACCATATTTTAAGAAGCCTTTGGTGACATAGTTTGTCGTTTTTACAATCAGGTCGTCTTCACCTTCGAGTGGTGACGTGATCGCTTCAATGATTTGGTCTTCTGTTTCTTCCATCCACGTTAATGCTTGATCCACAGGGGCGACTCCGGCTCGTCCATCACGGACGCGACGGGCTTCTTCTCGCTTCACGTCATCGGTTACTTCTTTAATAACCGCTTGGTCAACCCCGAGTTTTTCGGCATAACTTTCAAAGAAATAGTTATAGGTCACTGTATTGTAGCGTTCAATTAAGCGACCAGGAACGTTGAGCACTTTTTGTTTCATCTTACCGAAGAACCCGAGCTCTTCTTCTGAGACCACGCGCTCTACA
>JBNJFJ010000132.1:0-3647 GCA_051746745.1 Bacillota bacterium
TCTATGACTGGTTGGTATCATTAGATGTACCAGACGTTGCTGATGATTTTGGTGATACGTTCATTGATCATGTCACGCTTGATCAAGATGACGTGATAACCGTTACGATTATGTATGATAAAGACGGAGAAGAAGTCGCATTTGACCGTGATATTGCCCTTAAAGACATCTTAAAAGAAGAGTAAGTGAAGCTAAGTGTGAATATAAGAATAGACGTGAGGAGAAGGCGGTTGAGAGAAAATCTTAATCGTTTTTTCGTTTTGTTTAAAAAAAGATGAATTTAGTGCCCTGTAAGGCAGGCGTTTTTAATTTTGCTTTCAACATTTGCTTTTTGTTTCAAACGAGCGGATAGATAGGTAAATATGCTACACTAGAAAGATAAGTAAAGAAAATCGAAAGCTTCAAGCGTTGCTTGAAAATAGCTTTTACGCTAAAATAAAAAGAAGAACATACGTTTTGTGGAGGTGAAGAAAAAGTGACCCATTTATGCGTCAGAAGTGGCTATAGTTTTATGAAAAGTACGATCAAATTAAAGGACTATCTAGCCTTCGCAAAAGAGCATCAATTAGAGACGCTTGTATTAACTGATTTTAACGTGCTCTACGGTGCTTATCAATTTTACCAACTGTGTCAGACACATCAGATAAAACCTGTCATAGGTCTGTCATTATCTATCCAGATAGAGGATCGTGACGAAGAGGTGATGGTCTATAGTAAAAACTATCACGGCTATCAGGCGTTACTTGCATTAAGTTCAGCGGTTGAAACGGGTGAAGAGGCCGTCACGCGTCATACACTACAAGCCTATCAAGGTGATATTAAAGTGATTGTTCCTGTTTCCGTTATTGGACGTACCTATGGAAAATCTCAGTTAGAAGCGGATGATCTAAATAAGTTTTTAGTTGACTGGCCGATTGATACGCATGTGGGTTTAGTTCTTAGTGATATCGATAGTGGCATGCTAACAAGGGATGAGCGGACGGTCTGGCTCTCAGATGTCACGTATTTACGCCCAGCTGATAAAGAGGCTTACCACTATTTACGACAGATGGATAAAAAGAAACAGAATGAGGGGGAAGATGAAGGGCATCACTTTCTAACCGAGGATGAACAAACGGCACGTATTCCCAAAACATTGTTAGAACGCACGAGACGCTTTGTGGATGATTGTGATGTCGTTATGCCACCTAAAGAACGGCTGTTACCGAAATTCCCACTCCCTGAAAACACATCGCCACATCGTTATTTGACTAAGCTATGTGAAGAGGCACTTAAGTATAAGTACGGTGACAATAGTGAGGCAACAGAGCGGATGCAGTATGAGCTCAGTGTCATTAACAAGATGGGATACAGTGACTACTTCTTAATCGTCTCTGATTTTATTCGTTATGCCCGTAAAGAACAGATTATGGTAGGGCCAGGACGGGGGTCAGCAGCGGGATCGATTGTCAGTTATTTACTAGATATTACACAAGTGGACCCGCTTCATTATGATTTATTATTTGAACGGTTTCTTAACCCTGAACGGGTGACGATGCCAGATATTGATATTGACTTTTCCGATTATGGACGTGATAAAGTCATTGCTTACGTGAAACAAAAGTATGGGCGTGAACACGTCGCCCAGATTGGTACGTTTGGTACCTTTAAAGTCCGCTCAACGATACGTGAACTAGCAAAAGTATTCGGATTAGCGGATGAGACGTTAAATTATATCTTAAAATTACTACCGCATGATCCGTCACTTACCCTTACCCGGGCAGTAAAAGAGTCACCAGATTTACTGGACTACATCAAGCAATCAGACGAATTAAAGTCGTTCTTTAAAATTGCCCGTGTCATCGAAGACTTACCGAGAAACTTGTCGACTCACGCTGCTGGTGTGGTTATTTATCATGACCGGTTGACCAAGCATACACCACTGACACATGATAATGACGCACATTTACTTACTCAGTACAACATGACCGATTTAGAATCCATCGGCTTATTAAAGATTGACTTTCTCGGATTAAAGAATTTAACCATTATTGAACACATCGTAAAAGATATAAGAAAAAAAGTCTTACCCGACTTTACGATGGATCAGCTCGTGTTAGATGATCAACCAACGTATCAGTTACTACAAAAGGGACGTACCCTTGGGATCTTTCAATTAGAATCGAAAGGGATGCAAGAAACACTTGTGAAGTTAAAGCCGACCCGGTTTGAGGATATCATCGCGGTAAATGCTTTGTACCGTCCAGGTCCGATGGCGTTTATTGACACGTATATTAAGCGAAAAGAACAACAAGAGACAGTCAGCTATTTGCATCCTGACTTAGAGCCGATTCTTCGTGACACGCATGGCGTTCTGATTTATCAAGAACAAATTATGCGGGTGGCCAATCAATTTGCGGGATTAAGCTTCGGTGAAGCGGATCTTTTACGCCGAGCGGTCAGTAAAAAGAATCGCTCCGCGATTGAAAAAGCTAAAGCGACATTTACAGCTGGGTGTCTTAAAAAAGGCTACGATAAAGATATCATTGACGAAGTCTTTTCCTGGATTTTAAACTTTGCCAATTATGGTTTTAACCGCAGTCACGCGGTGAGTTATAGTTTAATTTCTTATCAGCTTGCCTATTTAAAAGCACACTTCCCGAAAAGTTTTTATACCGCTTTACTGAATGACGCTTATGGCTCGAATGATAAAATCGTGCAGTATAGCCATGAAGTCAAACGCGCCGGAATCAAGATGCTGGCACCTAATATTAATCAAAGCTTGCATCTGTTTACCTCTGAAAAAGCCGGTATTCGCATGGGATTAAAAGCGATTAAAGGTTTAAGTTATCCGGTGATTGATGCGATTGTCAAAGAACGACGCCAAGCCCCGTTTCAGAGTCTGTATGACTTTTGTTTACGCGTGCCACTCGACGTTGTGAAACGTAAAGACATTGAAACGCTTGTCCTCGCTGGTGCATTTGATATTTTTGAGATTGAACGCGCGGCCCTCTTGCAATCGATTGATCCGGCGATTGAGAACGGTACATTGTTTGGTGATATTCGGGGTGATATTGACTGGTTAGACGGTTTTTATCAAATGGAAGAGCGCTATCCAGACGCTGAGCCGATGCCACTCATGGAAAAATTAAGTTTTGAAAAAGAGCTCGTCGGCATGTATGTCTCGACGCACCCTCTCGCGCATTATCGTAAAGCAATCAGACAACGCGGGTGTGTCAGTCTCACCTTCTTAACGGAAGTGGCTTTGGTAAAACAGTCCTATCAAACGGTCGCGTTTGTTGAAGAGGTGCGTGTGATTCGTACAAAACGCGGAGAATCAATGGCTTTTGTCCAACTGACGGATGAAGATGTGACTTTTGAAATGGTGATATTCCCTGAACAGTTTCGGTCATATAAACATACTTTAATCGAAGATGCTTTTGTTTTAATCAAAGCGAAACTTGAAGAACGACAAGGGAAAAAACAAGGTATTATTGAGGACGTACAACCCTTTGATTTTGATGATATAAAAAAAGAGGGGGCGAATAAACAAGCTTACTTCATTCAAGTCATCAATATGAGCGAGCAACAAGTGTTAAATAAATTAAAGCCACTCGTGACAAAATATCCTGGAGATACACCGGTTATGTTGTATCAAAAAGAGACCC
>JBNJFJ010000133.1:0-3642 GCA_051746745.1 Bacillota bacterium
AAACAAATCGAACACTATCATTTTAACATGGCCTTTATTGGCGCTAACGGCGTGGACATCACGTTTGGTTACTCTACCCCAGACCCTGAAGAAGGCGATCTAAAAGAAAAAGCGTTAAGTTTAAGTGATCAACGCTTTGTCTTAGCGGACCATTCAAAATTACACACAAAAAGTGCTTACCGGTTTAGTGAGCTAAACGAAGCGACGTTAATTACAGATCGTTTATTAGAGAAAGACCGGATAGATTATGCAAAAATTACGGACATCTTGGAGGCGATGATATGATTTTCACTTGTACACTTAACCCATCGATTGATTACATTTTATCGGTCAATGATTTTAAGTACGGCGGACTCAACCGTGGCACTGACCCAAGCTATTTTCCTGGTGGAAAAGGGATTAATGTTTCACGCATTCTCACGCGGTTAGCTATCCCCTCAACCGCTTTAGGATTCTCTGGTGGTTTTACGGGCGCTTTTATCGAACAAACCTTACGTGAAGAAGGCGTCGATACGGACTTCGTCCACATCACTGACCATACACGGATCAACCTTAAATTAAAGGGAGAACAAGAAACCGAAATCAATGGTCCAGGTGCCGCTATTACTAAAGAAGAAACCGATCAGTTCATTGATCAATTGGATCAGTTAACATGTGATGACTACCTCGTACTGGCCGGTAGTTTACCACACGGCTTACCTGATGACTTTTACTTACAGATTGTTAAACGTTTAAGAGATAAATCAGTCAAACTTGTGTTAGACACGTCATCTGAAGCATTGAAGAAAATGGTCGGGGAACCGCTCTTTTTAATAAAGCCAAATCATCACGAACTTGGCGAGCTGTTTGATGTAGAAATTACGTCAAAACAACAAGCGATTCATTATGCGAAACAACTCCATGATTCGGGGATTACTCACGTCATCATATCGATGGGCGGTGACGGGGCGATTTACCTTCATGATCACACGATTTATGAAGCCGCTGTACCAAAAGGGACGGTCATTAATACTGTTGGAGCGGGTGATTCCACCGTGGCCGGATTTTTAGCGGGACTTTCACGTGGTTATGGACCGGTTGATGCCTTTCGTCTAGCGGTCGCCTCTGGAAGTGCGACGGCCTTCACAAAAGATTTAGCTGAAAAAAAAGCGATGGAAACGCTTTTCGAACTCGTAACCGTGGACATAACCGATTTCTAATTGTCGTCTTGAACCTTTACAGTGAATAGGTTTCATGGTATGGTGTCAAAGGTTTATTGTCCAGGGTTTTCTTTTTCCGTTAAACATCGGAAAAAATTTATTAACGTTATCTTAATAAATATGTGCAATAAACTTGATATTTGGCGGTGTAAACCGTTAAAATAAAGGGTATGGTATACTGAAAAACAAAAATCATAAATTTCTAGGAGGTTTTTTTCATGGCAGCTGAAAAAACAATTACAATTACAGATTCAACAGGTGTGCACGCACGCCCCGCAACAGTACTCGTAAACAAAGCAGGTAACTTCGCTTCTGACGTTACAGTTGAGTACAATGGCAAGTCAGTGAACTTAAAATCAATCATGGGTGTTATGTCTCTAGGTATCCCTAAGGATGCTGAAATCAAGATCGTTGCTGAAGGTGCTGACGAAGATGAAGCAATCGAAGCCATCTATGCAACAGTTAAAGAAACTGGCTTAGGGGAATAATCCTTATATGGCGATTTTAACAGGCATTGCGGCATCTAACGGTGTCGCAATTGCTAAAGCATACACATTAGAGACACCCGATCTTTCTTATGAGACAAAGAAAGTTGACGATGTTGATACAGAAGTTAACCGCCTTCATGATGCGTTAACTGTATCAAAAAATGAATTAGAGAAAATTAAAGAAAACGCACGTCTTTCACTTGGTGATGAGCATGCGGAGATTTTTTCTGCGCATCTTTTAGTGTTAAGTGACCCTGAACTAATCACACCAATGGAAGATAAAATTAAAAACGACAATGTCAATGCTGAAAAATCACTTGATGATGTTGCAAATATGTTTATTGATATGTTTAAAGGTATGGATAATGAATACATGCGTGAACGTGCGGCTGATATTCAAGACGTCACTAAACGCGTCATGGCTCACTTGCTCAAAGTAACATTCCCAGATCCTGCCCTTATCGATGAAGAAGTTGTGATTATCGCTGAAGACTTAACGCCTTCAGATACAGCACAACTAAACAAGCAATTCGTGAAAGGGTTTACGACAAACATTGGTGGTCGTACCTCACACTCTGCGATTATGGCACGCTCTTTAGAAATTCCAGCAGTTGTCGGTACAAAAACCGTCACAGAAGATGTTTCTGAAGGTGATATCGTAGTGGTCGACGGAATCGACGGTAAAGTTGTCATTAACCCAACCGAAGACGAATTAGCGACATATAAACAAAAACAAGCCGATTTCGAAAAACAAAAAGAAATCTGGGCACAATTAAAAGACGAGCCAACCATTTCTAAAGATGGCGAGCACGTTGAATTAGTCGCAAATATTGGGACACCAGATGATGTTGAAGGTGTACTTAATAATGGTGGCGAAGGTGTCGGTCTATACCGTACAGAATTTCTTTACATGGGTAACTCTGATTTCCCTACTGAAGACCAACAATTTGAGGCTTACTCATCTGTATTAAAACAAATGGGTGACAAGCCGGTTGTTGTTCGTACGTTAGATATTGGTGGCGACAAAGAATTAAGCTACCTTGACTTACCGAAAGAAATGAACCCGTTCCTCGGATTCCGTGCGATTCGTCTTTGCCTCGAGCGTGACGATATCTTCCGTACACAATTACGTGCGCTACTGCGTGCAAGTGTCCATGGTAACTTAAAGATCATGTTCCCAATGATCGCTACACTTGACGAGTTCCGCGCAGCTAAAGCGCTCTTACTTGAAGAAAAAGATAACTTAACAGCTGAAGGCGTTAAGGTTAGTGACGATATTGAAGTCGGTATCATGGTAGAGATTCCAGCAACCGCTGTTATCGCGCGCCAATTTGCTAAAGAAGTTGACTTCTTTAGTATCGGTACAAATGACTTAATTCAATACACACTTGCGGCTGACCGCATGAACGAACGCGTCTCATACCTTTACCAACCGTATCATCCAGCAATCCTTAATCTCGTGAATAACGTGATTGAAGCCGCACACGCGGAAGGTAAATGGGCTGGTATGTGTGGTGAGATGGCAGGCGACTCGATCGCAATTCCTATCTTACTCGGTTTAGGTCTTGATGAATTTAGTATGAGTGCGACATCGATTCTTCCAGCTCGGACACAAATTAAAGATCTATCTAAAGAAGAACTTCGTTCTTTCAAAGATGAACTCTTAAGCATGTCAACGGCTGACGAAGTTGAAGCATTCATTCGTGAAAAAACGAATCAATAAGTCTGACATAATGTCAGTCTTGCAATATAAGACCCGCTTATCCGTGTTATTTACGCGAATAAGCGGGCTTTTTGTTTGTTTAGAGGATATCTATTACCTTAACGCCAAAACGTCGTCATATCCTTCTTATCTTCAATATTAAACGCAACCATATCTCGAATCAAATCAAGATCAGCAGGCTCGGTCCATTTCATCTTCACTAATTGTTTTGTCATTTTATACCCTGCTTTAT
>JBNJFJ010000134.1:0-3596 GCA_051746745.1 Bacillota bacterium
GGGGTGAGGGAATGACTGAATTAAAAACAAAAGTGTATGACACACTTAAAAATCTGGAACAAGAGATGATTGATTTAAGACGACATTTTCATCAGTATCCAGAGCTTTCATTTGAAGAAGTAGAAACACCGAAAACAATCGCAGCCTTTCATAAACAGCTAGGCTTAGATGTAAAAGAACACGTTGGTGAACGGGGTGTTGTCGCAACGCTTAAAGGGGGACATCCTGGTCCGACCATCGCCATTCGGGCGGACTTTGATGCGTTACCGATTAAAGAAGAGACGAACCTTTCGTATCAGTCAACGGTTGACGGGGTCATGCATGCGTGTGGCCATGATGCGCACACGGCAATTGCGATGACGGTCGCAAAAGCACTGGTGTCGGTTAAAGATGATTTACACGGGACGGTGAAGTTTATTCACCAACACGCCGAGGAACAAGACCCAGGTGGGGCAAAAGCAATGATTGAAGACGGCGCCATTGACGGGGTCGATCAAATTTTTTGTCTCCACATGGAGAACTATTTACCTGTCGGCACCATTGGTGAAACAGACGGACCGATTCTAGGGGCAAGTGATGACTTCTTTATTACGATTGAAGGAAAAGGAGGTCATGCGGCCTTACCACATGACACCGTTGATGCGTTAAGTATTGGGGCCCAGATTGTCACCCAACTGAATCAATTAACGTCACGTAAAGTTGATCCAATGAAACAAGCGGTACTAACAGTAGGGAGCTTTCATTCCGGAGACAAAGCCAATGTCATCGCAGAGAAAGCGTATATTGAAGGCACCGTGCGGACGTTTGATAAAACAGTTCGACAAGAGATGAGTGAATGGGTGAAACAAGTGACTGATTTTACTGCCAGAGCACACGGGGCAAAAGCGACGATTGATTATCAATTTGGCTATCCGGCCACCATCAATGATCAAGAAACAAATCAGTTAATGGTGGATGTCGCAAAAAGTGTCATTGGTGTAGAAAATGTGAGGCATTTAGAACCCAACATGGGGGCAGAAGACTTTAGTTACTTTGCTGAACATATTCCAGCAACGTATTTCTTTTTAGGTTCAGCTAATGAAGAAAAAGGTTGCATCCACCCGTATCATCACCCAAAGTTTATGATTGATGAAGATAGTTTGTTGATTGGGGCAAAAATATTAGCGGGGAGTATCCTTACCGCATTAAAAAAATAATGTAAAAGACGTAACAGCAAGGCTTAAATCCTGTTGTTACGTCTTTTTTTAGGTGGTAACTCATACAGTGAAACTAAAGCTGAGTTTAAATTTAAAGATATTGTTGATATAGAACACTTACTGGGTATGACCATAGACTTGATAAGTTATTTGTGTTAGCCAGAATCCATTGAATTTTCTCCAATTGACCTATGGTAAAAATTAACGAACCCTGTTAAACTAAACAGTTGGAGGAGGAATAGACTTTGAGAATACTCACACTCATCATTTTAAGCATCTTGTTATTAAACGGATGCCAACCAAAAGAAACTGAAACCATCTCTCCTGAAGAGAGTAACCAATATAATTATCAGTACGACATCGTTGAAGAAGCGATGAATAAAGCCAGTTTTGATGTCAGTGTGCCAGATACTCTTCCGATTCCTGTTGCTTTTGTTATTTATGATCACTTTGAAATAGAAGGTCATGAATACCTTGATTTAAGTTTCTATACGAATGATAATGATTTATTGACGATTTCTGTTTCAACTGATCAGTCACTGGCTTGTCCCATTGATACGATCACTGAACAAGAGAATCAGACGGTCTGTTTTCATGACTTAGCGTATGTGAAACATGTGTCAAAAGAAGAAGGGAACCTGCATTACCAAATTGAATACCGCCATCACGAAAGTGATGAAACGGCAGGGCCGACAAAAGAACAGTTAATCTCGTTACTTGAATATTTAACGTTATCGTAATCTAAGATTGGATTGTGTTATATCCACTCAGATGTAACATATACTAACCATACCGATGATGATATAAGTGATATGACGATTGTCATGAATGAAAAAGAGGGAAGTAAAATGAAAAAAAAGACATCAAACAAACAAATCCTATTAACAGGCGGGGGAACGGCGGGCCATGTTATGGTCAACTTAGCACTTATTCCCCTCCTAAAAGAAGCAGGGTATAAGATTGATTATATTGGATCGTATGATGGGATTGAAAAAGATTTAATCTCACCGATCGAAGGAGTTACCTATCATGCGATTTCAACGGGGAAATACCGTCGTTACCGTTCGATTGAAAATATCAAAGACCCATTTAAAGTCTTAAACGGGATCAGACAGTCTGTTCAGTTGATTCATAAACTCAAACCATCGATTATCTTTTCAAAAGGTGGGTTTGTCTCAGTGCCTGTACTGATTGCCGCAAAACTTACCCGAACACCCGCGGTGATCCATGAATCTGACTTAACGCCTGGTCTGGCAAATAAAATTGCGATGCCGTTTGCGAAAAAGATTCTCGTCACCTTTGAAGAGACACTACAATATGTTGATGAGAAAAAAGCCGCTTTTATTGGCGCAGTCGTTCGCCCGGAATTATTTGAAGGCTCAAAACAGCGGGCCTGTCAGTTACTTGACTTTAATCCAAATGAACCGATTGTATTAGTCATGGGTGGTAGTACCGGAGCGAAACATTTAAATGAATTTATCCGTCGTCAGTTAGATGCACTCACTAAAAAATATCAAGTGATTCACTTAACCGGGAGAGGCTTGAAGGATGAGTCAATCAATCACCCGCGTTACCGTCAGTTTGATTACGTCAAAGATGAATTGAATGACTTATTAACAAGCGCGGATGTGATTGTCTCACGCGCCGGAGCTAATGCGATTTTTGAATTCCTTGCCCTTAAAAAACCGATGTTGTTGATTCCGTTACCGAAACGCGTCAGTCGTGGCGATCAAATCTTAAATGCGCAAGTGTTTGAACAAGCAGGTTTTGCGAAAGTACTAGATGAAGATGAGTTAACGGAAATAACCTTTTTTGAGACACTCGCCCAACTTGAACAAGATACACCTAACATGATAGCGCGTATGGCTAAACGTGATGCGAAAGATGCAATTCAACACGTCCTTGAGACCATCCGTAAGTATGAGAAACACTAATCAAGCTAAAGATAACGAAAGAGACCCGTTGGGTCTCTTTTTCATCTTATTATTATGCACACTATATTTCCATCACCTGAACATGCAAGGCTCTATCTTCAATGAGTCAAATAGTTGACGGTTTTACTGATAACCATTGATCACAATATCTAGCTTGCCTGTTTTAGGGTCCATGACTAAACCATGGACAGGCACATCATCGGGTAATAATGGATGGTTTTCAATTAAGTCAACCGAACTCTTAACGGAATCTTCGACATGATTAAAACCTTCAAACCATTCATGGGCATCGACGGGTAAGTTGTTGATTTTCTCTTCATCAATCCCGTGGACTTTCATAGATTCAATAAAGTGGTCAGCATCTAAGCTGCTCATCCCACAATCATGATGACCGACAACATAGACTTCATCTGCTTGTAGAGCATGGACAGCGACTAAAATACTGCGCATGACTGACCCATATGGA
>JBNJFJ010000135.1:0-3552 GCA_051746745.1 Bacillota bacterium
TTATGAAGATATCAACAATGCCGCCGATGGTGGGATTTATGCCGAATATGTCCAAAACAGGTCGTTTGAATCGTTTGTCTTTGATACGTATGATCACCAGTCAGGGTCATGTGGTTGTTCAACCGGAAGGAATCATGCACCCCTTCATATGTGGTTCGGGGACCTTGAACAGGTGAAGGTAGAAACAATTGGCGGCCTAAATGAGCACTTTGGTATTAATGATGCTGATATTAATCAGCACTATGTGACAATGGAAAAAGGGGCCTCGTTAATAAATAGAGGTTTTACCGACAACAGTAAAACCCCGCGGATGTCATTTGTCTATGGCGATAACTACGACTTTAGTGTTTGGGCGAAAGCCGATGAAGCTGGCTCACTTATTATTCAACTAAAAGACAGTCAGAATCAATCAGTGAGTGAACCCGTCACACTCGCAGTTACGGGAGATGGGCAATGGAGAAAATGCCAAGCCACACTAACAGCTAATCAGACCTGTTTTGGTGAATTATTAATCACCGCTCAGGATGCTGTGTCATTAGACTTTATTTCACTAATTCCGCGCGATGTCTGGGGTCAGCACGAAGAAGAAGGCTCAGCGTCCGCCCACCAAAATTATTTAGCCAATCCTAATTATCGGTTAAGAAGAGATTTGGTCCTTGCGTTAAAAGACTTAAATCCTGCCTTTTTACGCTTCCCAGGGGGCTGTATTAGTGAAGGGTCTTATATTTGGGATAACGTCTATGAATGGAAAGATTCGATCGGTCCTGTTGAAACACGTAAAGAAAATTTCAATGTCTGGGGTTATATGATGACGATGGGGCTTGGCTACATGGAGTATTTCCAACTTGCCGAAGACTTAAATGCCACACCTCTTCCTGTGATGGCTTGCGGGGTATTATGTCAAGCGCGATCTGACTATGTCCATCCTGCAGGTGGTAAGTTACGCGACCACTTCGTCAAAAGTTTCACGGACTTGATTGATTTTGCCTTGAGCACTGATGTAGAAAATAGCTCATGGGCAAAAATCCGCAGCGAGATGGGTCACCCTGCGCCATTTGATTTACGCTACTTAGGGATTGGGAATGAGAACTGGGGAACGGAACTTTATGCGAATTTCGCTTACTTTAAGATGAAAATTGATGATTATATGGACGCGCACTACCCAGAGCATACCTTAACGATTGTTTCAACCGTTGGTGCACAAGCGGATGATGAAGCGTTTCAAGAAGGATGGAAATATTTAAGTGGTAAAATGGAGACAACTCAAACGGTCACATTCACCGATGGGACAAATGACTTTACCGAGACAGTAGATTGGTATCAAAATCAAACGCATTTCATGGATACAATCGCTGATGAGCACTATTATCGTTCAAATGATTATCTCTTAAATAACGCGGACCGGTATAATTATTATGAACGCCGTTTTGATGAAATAGGTAAATTAAGTGAAACTGAAACGTCCAAGGTCTTCGTTGGGGAATTTGCATCAACAGACAAAAATACGCTGATGGGGGCGATTAGTGAAGCAGCGACCATGACGGGGTATGAAAATAATGCCGATGTCGTCCGCTTAGTTGCCTATGCGCCGTTATTTAATAAAGTGCTCACCGATCAAACCTATCGCTGGACACCCGATTTAATTTGGTTTGACGATGCGTCCGTATGGTTTACCCCTAATTATTATGTTCAGCAATTGTTCAGTCGTCATGTTGGAAAAGAAGTCTTATCGACACGATTAAAAGCCTATGAAAAAGACTCGTTAGCCACTCGACGACCAAAAGGTGGCATCAGTCTATCAACCAGTGAGGCGACAATCTTATTGAAGTCAGTCACAGTGAAAAAGATTGATTCAGATGAAATCTTATTGCATCAAGATTTTACCGCACCACTGGATGAGCGGTTTGCTCTTATTCCTGGTAGTAAACCTTACACAACAACACATGAAGGTATTATATTTGATGTCGCTGATGCCGGGCGCAATGGCCTGTATCTGTTAGCGCCTGATTGGACCGATTATGATGTGACTTGTGTTACGCAAAAACTGACAGGTAAGACAGGTCTCTTTGTCGGTGTGGGTTTACAGGCTATAGCACCAGAAAGTAAGACAGTGATTGAGTATGCGATTTTACCAGATGGTCGTTATAACGGGATTAAAGTATTTAAAGACGGAAAAGAGGGCTATACACTCGGTGATTATTCTTCAAGTATTTTAGCGGGTAACTTAAGACGTGGATACGAAGAATCGTTTGACGTAGGGGTTGATTATACGATCCAAGTCACTTTTAATGCTCGTGATAAACAACTGAGCTGTCAGTATTCTTGCGGAGAGGAATCAAGTGAGATTCTCACGTATAAATTAGAAGCCTATCACAAAGATTTATTTACCTCAGTCACTTCTGATGATGAGCGCGTGTATGTAAAAGTTGTAAACGCAGAGAGTTATGATAAATCAGTTACGTTACTGTTAAAAGGATTTGATGTTTCTAGAAAGGCGGAAAAAGTCACCATTACAGGGGATGCAAGAGACTTGCACGTCCCAAATATTAATACAAAAAACAATGAAGTCATTACGCCAACCATTGAAAAGTTAGACTTTGTTGAAAATAATGCTGTTACAATTCCGAAGTATAGTGTTGTGCTCGTTAAACTAATGCGACAATAAGATCGTCCTTACGAGAAGTTATTGTATGGCGTTAAATATCGAATGAAAAGCAGGGAGAAATCTTAGCATTTCTCCTTGTCTTTTTTGATTAGCTTGAGAATTTGTTTTACTCAAGTGTGTGAGTCCTAAGTGAACAGTGAATTAAATTATAAATGATTGACTTGCTCTCTGGTATAGTAGTTATATTACAACGTTTAAGGAGGCATTAACATTGGGAGAGGTTATTGTCATGATTATCGTTGGCATAGGTGCGTTAAGTTGTCTTGTGATCAGTGTTTTACAGTTCAACGAAAAGGGAGTCGTTTTTAATAACGTTTATATATACGCTTCTAAAGAACAAAAACAGACAATGGATAAAAAGTCATATTATAAACAATCAGCGGTGGTGTTCGCCTTATTAACCGGTGTTTTTTTAAGCATAGGACTAAGTATGGTGTTTGAAACTCGTTGGTTTTTTGTTGTGGAAGGAATACTTCTTGTTGTCACTGTCTTATATACTATTATGTCAGCTATTACATTAGCGAAACGAAAGAAGAAATAGGGAGGGCGAACACGGTTATTTCATTTGAGGTGGCCGATCAGAAGGTTCGATGACAGAGTGCGTGCCATGATAATATATGATGAAAAATATTGTTTAAGAAAGATGAATACCCATTCATATTACTATACATGAAAGCAAATGATGAGCATGCCGCATCAACTTCTGATAAGATAAGTGAAGAGGAGGGACGCGTATGCAAAGTGTATCTATGGATATTGTTAGATTCCAAGGAAGCCATTATCAATTCGGTTACAAACAAGGTCAAGCACTAAAAGGGAGTTACTTAATCGAGTCCCGCCGAAAGCAATTTAACAAGCGAGACAAGACACATTTTCTCACGGACCAA
>JBNJFJ010000136.1:0-3534 GCA_051746745.1 Bacillota bacterium
TAAAAATGACACAGATTCGCATTGAAATAAGCAGAAATCGGTTGTTTTTTTGTGATGCCACCATTTTTTAATGGGTTTTATATAAAAAGTCGAACGATCCTAACCAAAAGTGAATGAAAAAATGTTATAATGGTGTATTGTATGCGCCTACTCGTTAGGAGTAAAAGAACGGATGGAGTGAAGTTATGTTTGATTATATAAAAGGGACACTCGTTGAAATGACGGAAGTGTCAGCGATTATTGATATAAACGGTGTCGGGTATGACGTTGTTTGTGCCAATCCGTTTGATTTTGAACGATTGATTGGTGAGTCAGTGAAAATTTATACGCACTTTCATGTCAGAGAGGATGCACAGATTCTCTATGGCTTTAAAAGTCGTGATGAAAAAACATTATTTAAGAAAATTTTAAATGTGTCAGGAATTGGACCTAAGGGTGCCTTGTCCATTGTCGGGCAAGGTGAGGTGGATCTATTTGTTCAAGCAATTGAAGAAGAAAACGAAAAATATCTCACCGGTTTTCCAGGTGTCGGTAAAAAAACGGCGCGCCAAATGATACTTGATTTAAAAGGAAAATTACCGTTTATGGTATCTCAGTCAGCCCAAGACAGTGAGCCTGCAGGTGAAGCGAATCCGAATGCGCTTGTTGAAGCAAAAGAGGCTCTCAAAGCCCTTGGATATAAAGAGCGTGAAATTAAAGCAATCGAACCACAATTAAAACAAGCAAAAGAACAAACGACCGATGCACTCATTCGTAAAGGTCTGGTATATTTGACACAGTAAAGGAGGCGATCACGTGGAAGAGAGAGTTATTCAAGGAGAATCGTTGGTTGGAGAAGAAGAGGAGTTAAGCCTTAGACCGCAAAAGTTGAAGCAATATATCGGTCAAACAAAAGCCAAAGAAAACTTAGCCATTTTTATTGAAGCCGCAAAAATGCGAGAAGAACCCCTCGACCATGTGTTACTGTATGGTCCCCCGGGGCTAGGTAAAACAACGTTAGCGCATATTATCGCCAATGAAATGCAAGTCGAATTTCGAACAACGTCTGGTCCTGCGATTGAAAAGGCAGGTGATTTAGCGGCTATTTTATCTTCACTTGAAGCGGGAGATGTGCTCTTTATTGATGAAATTCACCGATTGCCACGAGCCGTAGAAGAAATTCTTTATCCGGCCATGGAAGACTTTTGTTTAGATATTGTTATCGGGACTGGGTCAACGGCACGTTCAGTTCGGCTTGATTTACCGCCCTTTACCTTAGTTGGTGCAACGACGCGTGCGGGTCTTTTAACCGCGCCTTTACGAGACCGTTTCGGGGTTCTAAGTCGATTAGAATATTATCATGCAGAAGCGCTAACGGAAATTATTATCCGTAGTGCCGAAGTGTTTAATGTCGGCATTAACACTCAAGCAGCGATTGAGATTGCTAAACGGTCTCGCGGGACCCCAAGGATTGCTAATCGCTTATTAAAGCGTGTCCGCGACATTTCACAAGTTAAAGGGGAAGCAGAGATTAGTCTGTCAACGGCGCGTGTAGCATTAGACATGTTACAAGTCGATAAAATTGGGCTCGATCACATTGATCATAAATTGTTACTGTCAATTTTGGATCAATTTAGTGGAGGACCTGTTGGCTTAGATACCTTGTCGGCAACCATCGGTGAAGAATCCCAAACAATTGAAGATGTGTACGAACCGTTCTTACTACAAAAAGGATTTATTCAGCGAACCCCGCGCGGTCGGATTGCTACTGAACAAACCTATCTACACTTTAATCGCCCGTATAAAAATAACACAGAAAAATAAAGCGGTTAACATAAGTGAGATGTTTTAATGAGAATAATAAGAGGTGATCAATATGAATATAGAAGATTTTGATTTTCATTTACCAGATGAATTAATTGCGCAAACACCACTACAGGACCGGTCGTCTTCTCGGCTACTCGTTATGAACCGTCAGACACGAACAATTGAGCACCGTCATTTTAAAGATATTTTAGCTTACTTAAATGAAGGGGATGCCCTCGTATTAAATAATACGAAAGTATTGCCAGCGCGTGTATTTGGTACAAAAGAAGACACAGGTGCCAATATCGAAATGCTGCTTTTAACCCAACACGAAGGTGATACGTGGGAAGTACTGGCTAAGCCAGCAAAAAAGGTCAAAGAAGGCACCGTGGTCAGCTTTGGAGATGGGAGATTAAAAGCAACGTGCACCAAGCTATTAGACCATGGTGGTCGCTTAGTGGAATTTAGTTATGACGGTATCTTTTTAGAAGTGTTAACGGAGTTAGGCGAAATGCCACTACCACCTTATATTAAAGAAACGCTAGATGACCAAAGTCGTTACCAAACAGTTTACGCTAAAGAAGAAGGCTCAGCAGCCGCTCCAACAGCGGGTCTTCATTTCACTGAAGCTTTGTTAGAAGAAGCAAAAACAAAAGGTGTTGAGATTTGTTTTGTGACACTACACGTCGGACTTGGAACGTTTCGTCCAGTGAGTGTCGATAAAATAGAAGAACATGATATGCACAGTGAGTTTTATATTTTAACAGAATCTGAAGCAGAAAAAATCAACCGAGTTAAACAGGCGGGTGGTCGGATTATTTCGGTCGGGACGACGTCAACAAGAACGCTTGAAACAATCGCAAGAGACCATGACGGGGCAATCACCGCAGCTTCTGGTTGGACCAACATCTTTATTTACCCAGGCTATCAGTTTAAAGCGATTGATGGTTTGATTACGAACTTCCATTTACCTAAATCAACGTTAGTGATGTTAGTCAGTGCCTTTAGTGATCGTGACTTTATTATGGAAGCTTATCATGCCGCGATTACAGAACGTTACCGCTTCTTTAGTTTTGGTGACGCGATGTTTATCCAATAATAGAAAGTAGGATGATGTATGACTGCAATACGTTATGAATTAATTAAAACATGTAAACAAACAGGTGCGAGACTTGGCCGGGTCCATACGCCACACGGGTCATTTGAGACACCAGTCTTTATGCCCGTTGGAACACTTGCGACAGTGAAAACGATGAGCCCAGAAGAATTAACCGACATTGGTGCTGGGATCATTTTATCTAATACGTATCACTTATGGTTACGACCAGGTGAAGATATTATTGAAGAAGCAGGTGGCTTGCATAAGTTTATGAACTGGGACGGTTCGATTTTAACCGATTCTGGTGGCTTTCAAGTCTTTAGTTTAAGTGACTTACGAAAGATTGAAGAAGAAGGGGTCCACTTTAGAAACCATATTAGTGGTGAGAAACTCTTCTTATCACCGGAAAAAGCGATGCAGATTCAAAACTCACTTGGGTCGGATATTATGATGGCCTTTGATGAATGCCCACCGTATCCGGCGGAACATAAGTACATGAAGAATTCAGTAGAACGGACGAGTCGTTGGGCAGAGCGTTGTTTAGAAGCGCATAAACGTCCGGGAGACCAAGGCTTGTTTGGTATTATTCAAGGTGGGGAATATGAGGATTTGCGTCGTCAAAGTGCCAAAGACTTAACATCGCTTGATTT
>JBNJFJ010000137.1:0-3472 GCA_051746745.1 Bacillota bacterium
TAAGCTAGCAGTGTTAATATAAGCATTTAAAATACTAAGAAGCGATAGTCTGAGTTACGCTCCTTAAAAAAATTGTGCAGTTTTGTGTTGACATACCAGTAAAGCCATCCCTCAATTAGGTTTAAAGAGTGTGGCTTACACAATTGCTTATTTAATAAGGGGAAGAAAAGCGATGAAAAATGGCGCGACTAAAAATCAGCATGCGATTACTGAGTGGGAGCATGACTTACAGCGTTTGAAAAGCAAATATTATAAACAAGATTTCAGATGGCCATCAACAAAGGTGAAATAATATTAAATCCGGATGATAGTTATCATCCGGATTTTCACTAAAAATTGATCTGTTAGGAGCATAAGTAGTTATATCTTAGTAATCGATTGAAACTTCTATTTTAACTGCTTGTTCATGAGCAGGATGCCATCCCTTACTAGATTTAACGACGATATTCAAGCGCTAACCCCTTCAAGAAATTCCTCATATACCGGTCCCCACAAGGCTTATAATTACGATGGCCTTCTTTTCTTAAGACAGCACTTAATTCACTCGTTGAAATTGAAATGCCAGCTTGATCTAAAAGATCTAAGATATCATCACTTGTCAGTGTTAAAGCAATCTTCACTTTCTTTAAGACAACGTTATTAACATTGTCATCTGTTAAACGGACCGTTTGCGGGGCTTTTTTAGCTGGGTCTTGTCTACCGCGCTTAAAGATAATTAAGCCATCTAAGAAAGCGTTCAATTGTTGATTCGTACATGCTGTTTTATATTCATTTTCAGTGAACGCATCGTGATCATCCGTTTTGTCGTTCATTTTTGCTAACATGCTTTGAACGGTGACTTTATCAATGGTCTCCTCACCTAAACTAAAGATATCGACCATCTCTTCATCTTTTAAATCCAAGGCATATCTTACTCTTACTACTATATCGTTATTATTCATTATGAACCTCCATTAGTCATCGACTTAGTCTTTATTTCAAATGCGCGTATAATCAGAGCGAATGTCTAGCTTAATTCTAGACCAAACCAATAGAAGCGTCAATCAACGAGAGAGTAACAATGTTACATACATTTGTTGTTCAGTGAGAACTAGCCGTAAATTTTCATTGTTTGATGTCAGTCAGTTCAATCATAGAAAGGAGTAGGCAGATTATTCACAGTCTATAGAATAGAGCGCTAACATCTGATATATCGGTTAAATAGCCTTTACTTTTCAACGGTTTAGACGATATTAATTTTATAAAGACAGATGAAAAGAGGAACTTTACTATGCGACTTAATATTAGAAAAAAGCTATTGATTATTACTATGTTACTTTTACTCATGCCTAGCTTAACGATTGGTTTGGTCAGTTACTATTCGGCTAGTGACCACTTAAACAGCTCAGGTGAAACAACCATTCAAAATGCAGTGGAAATGGCCCTTCAGTTAATTGATTCTATGGACCAACAAGTAAAAAGCGGTCAACTTACACTTGAAGAAGCGCAAGAACAAGTAAAGGTTTATTTGCTTGGAGAACGTCAACCAGATGGGACACGACCAGTAACATCAACGATTGACTTAGGTGAAAACGGTTACTTTGTTATCTATGACCAAGAAGGATTAGAGGTTGCTCACCCAACGATCGAAGGCGAAAATGTGTGGGATGTTAAAGATCGTGATGGTCAATTACTTGTCCAAGATCAAATTCAAGCCGCGCTTGATGGTGGTGGTTTTACGACTTATGCCTGGGCCTTTCCAGATGATCCGGATCGTATTGGGGATAAAATTATGTACAATGCGCTTGATCCTAATTGGGGTTGGGTAGTAACAGCTGGTTCTTATATGGAAGACTTTAACGAAGGATCACAAGGTATTTTGTGGACCGTCGCTATCACAACGACGATGGCCTTAATTGTGGGTATTATCTTCTCCGTTCTATTTGCTAACCATATTTCGCGCCCAATTAAAGCAATCAGAGCGTACCTACTCGACCTTAGCCAAAATAAATTAGATATGCCTGATTTAAATTATAAACGTAAAGATGAAATCAATGATTTAGCTGAAAGCTTAAACCTTATGAAAAACAATCTGAGTGAGATGATTGGTAAAATTTCAAGCGTGTCGCATACCTTAGCCGCTTCATCCGAACAACTAAGCGCAAGCAGTGAAGAGACAAATAAAGCAACGGAACAAATTGCGACTTCCATTATGTCTGTCTCTGAAAGTGCAGATCGCCAAAGCCAAATGGCGCACCAATCGATGACGACTGTTGAAACGATTGCTGAGCGCATTAAGAGTATTGAAGACAGCATCAGTCGAGTGAACACATCAGCTGAAACGTCTGCAGAGCGAGTGGAACGCGGACAAGAAGGTATTCAAGCAAGTGCAAAAGCGATGACAAACATTAAGCATACAACATCTAATGTATCGACGTCTGTACACAAGCTCGGGGAAGAATCCAAACAAATTGGAGAAATCATTAACGTGATTACGGATATTGCTGAACAAACGAACTTACTCGCCTTAAATGCCGCCATTGAAGCCGCCCGCGCGGGAGAGCACGGGAAAGGTTTTGCGGTTGTTGCCGATGAAGTAAGAAAATTAGCGGAAGAATCAAGTCAATCAGCGACCGATATTCGTACGTTGATTGAAAAAATCCAAGTAGAGATTGAAAAGTCAGTCGACATGATGAAAGAAAATGAGACCGTTGTGATTGAAGGTCAGCAAAAAATTGATGGCACGGGTAAAGCCTTTGATGCGATTCAATCGGCTACACATGAGATTGTCTCACGGACAAAAGAGATGCTTGGCGCTATTCAAAGCATAAGTCAAGGTACAACAGATATGGTGAAGCGCAGCCAAGAAACGACAGATGATGTGATGCAATCGGCAAGTGACGTTGAAACCGTTGCTGCCGCTTCTGAGGAACAAAGTGCCTCGATGGAAGAGATTTCCTCTTCATCTGAATCATTGTCACATATGGCGGAAGAATTAAGTGATATTGTTAATCAATTTAAGCTGTAAAATCAATTTGGCAAAAAGCTAATAGATAAAGAACCACATCTTCTGTTGAGTATCGAAGATGTGGTTCTTTTTATGACCCATACGGAGTGATTAAAATTATCATGGTAAGCTTTTGGTGACTGGTTGCTATAAAATATGCAACCCTTCTCAGGCTTGTATTACCTTTATTGATAAAGCGATTTGTCAAGCATAATCACTTTCTGATTGAGAGAATGACAGTTGATTCTTCCCTTGTCGTTTTGCTTGATATAATGCTTGATCTGCACACTGTAGAATGTTCTCAGGTGTCGTGTGTTGATTTGTATCACACATCCCAACAGAGATAGAAGTGGTGAAGGTATCGTTATTAAACGAAAGGGTATCATTATGAATATGTTGGCGAATGTTTGTCATGATTTTCTTGGCATCAGCTAGTGCACAGTCTTTAAAAATAATCACAAACTCATCGCCACCATAACGACAGAG
>JBNJFJ010000138.1:0-3380 GCA_051746745.1 Bacillota bacterium
TGCACAATGCCTTTTTGAACCGCTTTATCAATTTTTTTAATTGCAACGTTAAGAGCTGCTTTCGCATCCTCAACTTTGTTGTCATTTACTAATTTTTCAACGCGCTTAATCATTGAACGCATTTCAGTTTTAACTGGTGCATTAAGTAAACGAGCATCCTCATTTACGCGGATACGCTTTTTAGCTGATTTAATATTTGCCATGTAATTTCACCTCCACCTATAAACATCCATATAAATAATCATGGAACAGATGCTATTGTACCAAAGCTTCTCAAAGTTTTCAATATAAATATATTGAATTTGACAACTTTGTTTTAAAAAAGTAACGAAATGGCCATGCTAGAAAAAAATATAAAGGAAGTGTCACGCGTGAAACAGAACGATCATCAACCATTGTTTACGTCAGATTTAATCTTAGAACTCGAGGACGTATTAAATGTGTCTAGCCTCGATGAAGCAGACACAGGGATTTCGGTAAAAGAAACGGAACATTCAGGCATAACGGTTTCGGATGTTGTTATTTCAGATCGAGGAGAAGAGCGGACGGGGAAAAAAGCAGGGAGATATATCTCGTTTCATTTACCTCGGTTACTTAACGACTCACAACCAGTGATCGATACCATCGCCAAAGTTATCCAGCGCTTAGTCGTCATGCCACAATTATATCCAAAGATTCTCGTTGTTGGACTCGGGAATCAACAGGTCACGCCCGACGCACTCGGTCCTTTAGTCGTTGGCCATTTAAATATTACGGCGCATTTGCCTGAACAGTCACTCCCCACTGTCAGCGCTTTTGTACCGGGGGTGATGGGTGTCACGGGAATGGAAACAGAGAAATTAATCAAAGGGGTCGTAGAAGAGACAAAGCCATCGCTTGTCATCCTGATCGATGCGCCTAAAGCTCGGCACATTGAACGCCTAAACCGGACGATTCAATTGACAGACACCGGTATTCAGCCGGGTTCAGGCGTTGGGCAGCACCGGACATCGATTAATCATGATTATTTAGGTGTGCCAGTCGTGAGTATTGGCATTCCGACGGTTGTTGATGCGGTCACGATTACGTACGACGCCATGATGTTATTATCACAATATTTTAACCAAGCGCAACAAGCAGTAGATGCGCCGAGACAGCGATTGTTTTCAGGTAGTTTGCACGTTGGAGATGTCAGTGATCAGGAGGCGTTACCCAAACAGCAGGCTAAAAAATATTTTGGGTTGTTTGGTGCACTGACTCACGAGGACCAACGTCAATTAATTACCGAAGTGTTAACGGAGGAAGGGAGAAACTTGATTGTGACCCAAAAGTCAATCGATGAAGATATTGACTATTTAAACCGTTTACTGGCAGAAGGCATCACCGAATATATCACACGAACAAAGTCACAGTTCTAATGAAGGCGTGAGACGCATAGGTTAAGCCAGATGCTCTCTGGAAAGGTGATGCCTATGTTTAAACGACGAAGTGAACGTGGTTACTATTTAATCCAAATCATTTTTTTCTTGCTCTTTATCGTGAGTCTGTATGTCTTAGGTTCTTTTATTTCACTGGAAACGTTGATATTCGAACGCATCCCAGTGATGAATCAAGCGACTTTATTTGCTAAATCCAAACAAGACCTCACCGATGATACGAAGCTCCTTTTAACATCAATGATGCCAATGGGCCCAGTGAAAGACTATGTGGAGACCCATTATCAAGTGGAAGATTCCTATGAAGATCATGTGCGCGCGGTTGTAAAAAAGGTGAAAACAGCACCAAAAGAGAACCGTGCCAGTATATTTCTTTATACAACGCATAACCGGGAATCCTTCCTACCGGAGTTAGGGCATAATGAGCCGAACCTTGCTTTTAGTGAGAAGAAAAATATTCAGTCGCTGTTACCGTTTTTTAAAGAGGCGCTTGAAAATTATGGCTTTAAGCTCTATGCCGATGACAATGATATTCAAGCGGTATTAAAGGCAGAAAATTTAACATATCAAAAGTCATATGATGTGTCACGACGTTCACTAACACATATCTTAGCGCAGGTTCCCGACTTAGCCTTTAGTTTTGATTTGCACCGAGATAGTAATCGAAGAGCGGTGACGACAACGAAGATTGACGGTGTCTCACATGCAAAATTTTTGTTCGTGATCGGTCAAGACCATGAAGACTACCAGGCGAACGAAGCCTTTGCGACCCGATTATCTGAGGCTTTAAATCACCAATATCCAGGGTTAAGTCGAGGAGTTAAACTTTTAGGTGGGAGCGGCCGAAACGGTGTCTATAACCAAGACCTATCCCCAACCAGTATTTTAATTGAAGTCGGTGGGGTGGATAATTCATTTGAAGAATGTCAAGTCGCCTTACAAAAACTCGCAAAGACGCTAAACGATGTGCTTGATTAATCAGCGTACTCAATCGATAAAGTTATAAGGGAGAGAATGGAATGAAGAAAAAATTCGCACTATTTCTTTTGGTCATGCTTGTCATTCACTTATTAGATCAAGAGTTAACAGTGACAACAACAGCCGCTGTGTCACAAGGGCCTGAGATATATGAAACTTCCTCCCATCTGTTTTATGATGTGAGCCAATGGATTGAGTGGCGCGTGATTTATCTTTTTGACGTCATTATACGCGTTGTAGGCAGTTGGTTTTAAGGAAGTGTCAAAAATAATTGAATGATTGGTGATTCACTGCTATAATCAACACTGTATTGTTGTCGAAAAAATAGGAGTGAAGCATTGTGACAAAAGGAAGAGACCAGAAAAGGGTACGTAATTTTTCAATTATTGCCCATATTGATCACGGAAAGTCGACGCTGGCTGACCGTATTTTAGAAAAAACAAAAGCCCTCACCCAGCGTGAGATGAAAGAACAAATGTTAGATGCGATGGATTTAGAGCGTGAGCGTGGGATTACCATTAAATTAAATGCGGTACAATTAAAATATGAACACACAGACGGTGAAGAGTATATTTTCCACCTTATTGATACCCCTGGGCACGTCGATTTTACTTATGAAGTGTCACGCAGTTTAGCGGCATGTGAAGGGGCGATTCTCGTTGTCGATGCGGCACAAGGGATTGAAGCCCAAACACTGGCGAATGTCTATTTAGCGCTTGATAATGATTTAGAGATTATTCCAGTCATTAATAAAATTGACTTACCGAGTGCAGATCCTGAGCGAGTGAAACAAGAAATTACCGATGTCATTGGCATTGATGGTGATGAAGCGTTGTTAGTCAGTGCCAAGTCTGGTATTGGTATTGAATCGATTCTTGAGGCGGTCGTTGACCGCATTCCAGCACCAGATGGTGATGTAGACGAACCACTTAAAGCGATGATCTTTGATTCACTGTATGACCCTTATCGCGGGGTTGTTGCGTATGT
>JBNJFJ010000139.1:0-3352 GCA_051746745.1 Bacillota bacterium
GCCGCCATATATTTATAAGACGAGTCAAACGGAATCTTTGACTGCATCGTGAGTTTCTTAATATGTTGATCGGCTTTATCCGCCAAGGTCACCAGGCACCCTTCAGTCGGTTCCCCTTGAACAATCCACTGGTTATCTTTTTCGATCACATCTGATTCATTCACTGTTTTGACCGCTGTTAAAAAACTTAACAGCGTGGGATAATCAGTTACGGCGACCTGTGCGTCTTGATAGCGCAATTCACCCTTAGGTTCATATCCTGTCCCAGTTACATTAAAGGTATGGTCTTTCGTTACGACCGTTGTCACGGTCATTTCATTCTTTGTAAGTGTGCCCGTTTTATCTGAACAAATCACCGTGACCGCCCCAAGTGTTTCAACAGACGGGAGCGTACGCATAATCGCCTTATTATCCGCCATCGATTGGACACCTAACGCTAAAATAATTGATAAAATAGCAGGCAAACCTTCTGGAATGGCTGCCACCATTAAGCCAATCACAGAAAGTAATAACTCCTGCCAGTCATATTGATGAAACACAAGACCGAATATGAAGAGGACGAAAGCTAGGACGACAATCACAACCGAAATCAGCTTACCGAAATCATCGGTTTGTTTAAGGAGGGGCGTTTTAATTTCCTCTACATCTTGCATCGATTGATTGATCTTACCAATCTCCGTGTCTTCCCCGGTCGCGACAACGATCCCGCGTCCCGTTCCTTGTGAGATCGATGTCCCGGAAAACAACATATTAACCCGGTCGCCTAACACCGTCTCGTCATCTAGCACCGCTGTTTCCTTTTTAACAGACGTTGACTCTCCGGTTAGAGACGCTTCTTCTGCTTTTAGGTGATCAGCTTCCACTAGACGAATATCCGCCGGTACTTTATCTCCTGCCTTAACTAAGACAACATCGCCCGGGACAAGGTCCTCTGCTTCGATATCATGGCGTTTACCCTCGCGTACAACGGTCGCATGTAGTGACAACATGTTTTTAATCCCGTCGAGTGCTTTTTCTGCTTTTCCTTCTTGAATATAACCAATTAGGGCATTGATGACAGCGACAAGAATGATGACAACCGTATCAATATAGTGACCTAAGATGAACGTCACCACTGCCGCCACGAGTAAAATATAAATTAAGACATCGTGGAAGTGTTTAATGAATTTTAACCACTCCGGTGTCTTTTCTTGTTCAGGCAGTTTATTTTTTCCGTAATACTCACGCTTCTCTGTGACTTCCCGTTGGACTAACCCTTCTTCACGATTGGTTTCTAATTGTTTTTCGATTGTGTCGAGCTCTAAACTGAACCACTGTCTACTCATTGAAGCACCTTCTTTCATATTTGGCTATCTATACTGTCTGTTATTGATCTGACTGCTTCTTGATTCATTACGCCTTTCATTTAATTTTTCCTTATCTACGATACAGTTAAACCTTTTTCCACAACGCGCCTGATTATTTCGTCTTTTTAATGCTGCTGGCGGTTATAATTAAGATGAAAATCATTAATTAAACCCAATATGCGTAGATAAATGATTGATCAATCTAAAATAGAGATTAATTTGATGTTAGATATGTATTGTTTTAGGGTATAAATAAACGGTAGAATTAAAAATGTATCAAGTTCAAAATTATCAGTCAATTTTGTTTGAGATTTAAAAAGAGAAAAACAGAAAATTACACAGGAGGAATTATTGTATGTCAAAAGATCGCGCATTAAATTATGTTAATGACGTATTCGAAACAGTAAAAAAACGTAACCCAGGAGAATCTGAGTTCCAACAAGCAGTGAAAGAAATTTTAGATTCACTTGTTCCTGTATTTGAACAAGATCCTAAATATATCGACCATTCTATTTTGGAGCGTATGATTGAACCAGAACGTATCATCCAGTTCCGTGTTCCTTGGACAGATGACAATGGTAAAGTACATGTCAATCGTGGTTTCCGTGTCCAATTCAACAGTGCGATCGGACCATACAAAGGCGGGCTTCGTTTCCACCCATCAGTAAACGCAAGTATCATTAAATTCTTAGGTTTTGAACAAATCTTTAAAAATTCATTAACTGGCCAACCAATTGGTGGCGGTAAAGGTGGGGCTGACTTTGATCCTAAAGGGAAGTCAGATAACGAGATTATGCGTTTCTGCCAAAGCTTTATGAGTGAGTTATCAAAACATATTGGACCAGACACAGACGTTCCTGCCGGTGATATCGGTGTCGGTGCGCGTGAAATTGGTTTCTTATTCGGTCAATACAAGAAGATGCGTGGCGGTTATGAAGCGGGCGTCTTAACAGGTAAACAAGTTGGCTTTGGTGGTAGTTTAGCACGTACAGAAGCAACTGGTTTCGGTACAGTTTATTTCGCGCAAGAAATGTTAAAAGGACAAAACGATTCATTCGACGGTAAAACCGTTGTTGTATCTGGTTCTGGTAACGTATCAATCTATGCGATGCAAAAAGCAACTGAACTCGGTGCTAAAGTTGTTGCTTGTTCCGATTCAAATGGCTATGTTTATGACAAAGATGGTATTAACTTAGATACTGTTAAGCGTTTGAAAGAAGTTGAACGTAAACGTATTAAAGAATATGTAACAGAACATCCAAATGCTGAATACCACGAAGGCTTCGGAAACATCTGGAGTGTTAAATGTGACGTTGCCCTTCCATGTGCGACTCAAAACGAACTTGATGAAGCAAGTGCTCAAACACTTGTCGATAATGGCGTAAAAGCAGTTGCCGAAGGTGCCAACATGCCGTCAACACTTGAAGCGGTTGACATCTTCCAAAAGAACAACGTGCTCTTTGGACCTGGTAAAGCTGTAAACGCTGGTGGTGTAGCCGTATCTGCTTTAGAAATGGCTCAAAACTCTGCCCGTATCGCGTGGAAGTTTGAAGAAGTTGATGAAAAACTTCATGAAATTATGCAAAACATCTATAAAAACAGTATGGCTGCCGCTGAGCAGTACGGCGAACCTGGCAACCTTGTTGTCGGTGCCAACATTGCTGGTTTCTTAAAAGTTGCCGATGCGATGATCGCCCAAGGTGTCATTTAATTCACCTATTCTTTAAACTTATAGATAAAGAACCCAACCATTCTCGTGGTTGGGTTTCTTTTTATATTCTTTGTATTAACACTTCCACACGCTACTCTTTTTTCTTCCTACTCTATTCTTTCATATTTGAATGCTTTAAATACCGCTCGGCCTCCACTGATCGCTTCGCTAAATAGAAATAAACCAAAACGAGCGCCAGTAAAGTGATCCAATGTAAAGGTAATCGGTTCTTTTGAACCGATTGGTATAGCTACGCCTTCATGTTGATAGAAAAACTGAACGTAATCTAACATAT
>JBNJFJ010000140.1:0-3346 GCA_051746745.1 Bacillota bacterium
ATCGCTCGTGAAAAAACGTTACCCCACCTGTTTTGTCCCGGTCCGCTATCATGGTCACCCACTCCCAGTCCCCGTGCCTTACTTTACGCACTTGAAAGATCATCCTCTTCCGAGAAACGTCAAAGCAGCGATTATTAACCAACGAAAAAATCACCGTCAGTTACTCCTCTTTGTTGCGACAATTAAACAAGCAGAGGTGCTCTTACCTCAGCTACAATCAACCTTCCAAGATTTAACCATTGAAGCGGTACATGCCTCAAGTGAAAATAGAAAAACTTCGATTGATCAGTTTCGCTTACAGACGATTGATATTTTAATTACAACCACCATTTTAGAACGTGGGGTTACTTTTCCTTCTGTCGATGTGTTTGTCCTGCAGGCAGATCATGATGTATTTGATGAAGCAGCCCTTGTCCAGATTGCCGGTCGTGCGGGCAGAGGTAAGGACGATCCAGATGGCTCGGTACATTTTTACTTTGAGACTTACACAAAAGCGATACGCAAGTCAATCAAGTCAATTAAGAGGATGAATACTTTAGGTGAACAGTTATGATTTGTATCAACTGTTTAACGGATATGAATCAAGCCGTCAGCTGGCACTCACTTGGAAAGAGACAACACTTAGGCTACTGCGCTGACTGTGAACCGAAGCTTAAGATAATAACGGGACCGGTCTGTCCGGATTGTGGACGAAGTATGTTAACGGGTGAGGTATGTCACGACTGCAGGGAGCGTAAGCATAAAAGTCTGACTTACAACCGGTCATTGTATCACTATGACGAAGCGTGTAAAGATCTACTTACCTTATGTAAATATCGTTATCACTACCATGCGCTTACCCCACTGAAACGGGACATTAATCAAGGGTTTTTACAGCATTACGGAAAAATAAAACAAGTCACATTGGTCCCGGTGCCGGTATCAATCGAACGGATGGAGGAGCGATTATTTAATCAGTCAGAGTTAATTGCCTCAATGATTAACCGGCCGGTGTTGTCTTTATTAAACAAACACCATACTGATAAACAAGCACTTAAAACGAGAAAAGAGCGGCTGGACTTAGCTAATCCGTTTTATTTAACAGAAGATCAATCCTTACCCAAGGGACCGATTGTCCTGATTGATGATGTGTATACAACCGGTACGACCATTCATCATGCCGCTAATGTCCTAAAAACGGCGGGAATGAGTGAGATATATAGTTTCACTTTGGCTCGATAGTCTTATTTAATAATGGTGAGTTGTTGCCGATATAATAGATAAGTAATCATAGAAGATAAAAATGAGATGAGTTAATCTTTTAATGGATAGTGATGATTTCGAATGTTAAGAGACGCATCACACCATTAATTTTGAGAACATTATAAGAGGTGACGATATGGCTGACTTAGCAAACTGTAGTCGTTGTGGCAATTTATTTGTCAAAACAACGCGTGATATTTGTCAAGATTGTTTTAAAGAAGAAGAGCGTCAATTTGAGATTGTCTATAACTTCATGAAAAAACGTGTCAATCGACAAGCAACGATTCCCGAGATTGTCGAAGCAACGGGTGTGAAGGAAGACTTAATTATAAAATTCGTCAAAGAAAAACGTCTTCGTTCAGCACAGTTCCCGAATTTAACGTATCCATGTGATCGCTGCGGGAAAGAAATTGTGGAAGGGCGATTATGTCAAGCGTGTTCAAATGAACTCTCAGGTGACTTAAAACATGAACATGATATTGAACAGGTCAAAAAGCTAAATGAACAACGTGAAAAAGACAAAGCCAATCAAACGTATGTGGCGGTAGATAAAGGCAGAAATAAGCGCGGGTTCTAAACTTTTTTTCAGTATAAACCGATAACAGGAATGGCGTTCATCTTTAGTAACCAACTAAAGTGCCTTCAATAAGTAAAGATGGTTAAAAATACTGAACGTCATAAAGTGATTAAACACCTATGATCGACAATATAGTAAAAAAGAAAGTAGGAGAGGAGGAGACAGAATGAAAATAAACATCAATCGACTCGTGAATAATAATCCGTATAAGTCGCAACGACAAAAACAAGCGGAATTAAAACAAGAGAAAACAGCAAAAACTGATAAAGTAGAAATATCACCAAAAGCGAAAGAGATGCAAGCTTCACAACCGGTTCATAAAGAGCGCCTAGAAAAAGTGAACCAAATCAAGCATCAGGTGGAAACAGGGACGTATCAAGTGAAACCAGATCAAGTCGCAATGAAAATGCGTGGGTTCTTCCAGTAGAAAACGATAAGGTACTATTGGTACCTTTCGTTTTTTACTGTCTTAGAAAGTTTTAAATAACGATAAGACCTACGACAAAATTCATCAGACTTATTTGACGTGCTTTTTATACGAATCGTTGATAAAATAAAGAAAAGCCGTAAAAGGAGGCGTTTCTGTGCTCGTTCAAGCTTTACTGAAGACGATGACAACATTAGTTGACTTACATGAAAGTTTATTATCAGTGGCGGTCGAAAAAACGACACGACTGAAAGAAAATAATATCGAAGGCTTCAATCAATTATTAAAGATTGAACAAAAACATGTCCAAGCCTTAGAACAATTAGAAAAAGTACGCTTAAAAGAAGCAAAAGACCTTGCGGTCTCACTTAACCTAGAAGACACGGCATCTGTGACCACAATCCTTGATGCCTTACCAAACGATACAGAAAAAAAAGCACTTGAAGAAAAAGCAACGACGTTGCTTGCCTTTATCGTCGATATTAAACAACAAGAAGATTTGAATCGTCAATTACTGAAACAGTCACTTCAATTCGTCCAGCTTCAAATGGATTTACTTGAGCCATCGGTTGAATCATTAACGTATGGAAACAAGAAAGCCCACGACGACCCGACATCAAAACGTTCAGTGTTTGACTCAAAAGCTTAGGAGGATCTTACATGGTATCAACCTTTAATGGATTAGAAATGGCCAAGCGCGCACTCAGTGCCCAGCAAGCGGCTATGTATACAACATCACACAATATCTCCAATGCGAATACCGAAGGTTATACGCGTCAGCGAGTGAACTTTGAAGCGATTAACGGCCTCACATCAAGTCGTGAACCAGGCGGTATTATCGATACCATCGGTAATGGTGTGGAACCAGGCTCTGTCGAAAGAATTAGAGAACAATTTTTAGATGTGCAGTTCCGTAAGGAAAATGCGAAGACACAATATTATAGCCAGCGCGCGGAAGCGGCAACACAAATGGAAGCCATTCTTAACGAACCATCAGAAGAAGGCCTATCACATATCTTTGATCAATTCTGGAACTCACTACAAGATTTATCCGTCAACCCAGAAGACTCAGGTGCCAGATCAGTTGTCGCACAAAGAGC
>JBNJFJ010000141.1:0-3328 GCA_051746745.1 Bacillota bacterium
CCGTCAATAAAAATTTCTAGTGGATCTTTTGGTTCGATATCTAACGACCGTCTTAATTCTTTCGGTAAGACAATCCGCCCTAAATGGTCCGTCTTACGCACAATACCCGTACTTTTCACTTCAATCACTCCTCTTAATTTGTTTGTTTTTCATATGTTTGAGTATTTTTAACAATGTTTACAGTTAGTTTTTCCCTTTTCATCATTTTTAAAACCTTTATCTCAATTTTAAGATATTTTTTTATTTTTTTCTTGTTTTCCTCTCTTTCCCCTTTCTCTCCCTCCTCCTTTCTTATGTGTTCACCTTCCTAACGCAATTTTCATCGCTTGAGAAGGCTATTCATCTATGTTACAGTATTTCATGAACATGTTCATAAAATAAACGCGTTTTTTAAGGAGTGGGTTATGAGTGGATAAAAAAGCACTACAACGAAAACGGATGTGGCAATATTTCATTGATGCGGCGGTTGATATTATTGAAGAAGATGGATTAGAAGCTTTAACGATTCGAAAAGTGGCTGATTTAGCAGGTTACACATCATCAACGGCTTATAATTACTTTGATGATTTAAGCCATATGAAGTTTTTCGCAGCACTAAAATTCACGAAACCTTACATTGATGACATTCCTAACTACATTAATAAAAAAGAACCGACTTTAAAACAGTGGCTCGGGTTATGGGAATGTTTCTTAAAACATAGTTTTAATGCCCCTCACATTTACTACATGGTCTTTGTTGGGGATTTAAGTGGGACCGCAAAAGATTTATTTAAAAAATACTATACGATGTACCCCGAAGAACTGGTTGCTGTGCCAGATGAATTAAAAGGGATTCTTCAAGAAGAAAGTTTTTCAAAACGAAGTGCTGACTTTTTATCGAGAAGCGTTACGGAAGGCTATCTTAATGAAGATGACCTAGAGACGCTGACAGAAATCACGCATATGATCTGGGTAGGGGCCCTTGTTCACTATTTAAATCACCGACGCAGTTGGACAAAAGATGAGGCCATTTCATATGTGTATAGTGAAGTCAAAAACGTTATTATGCGCTATGTTACAGAGGAAAAGCGTTCGATGCTGCAGTAATACCTCGAATTAACTAGCCAGACTAAAAAAAGACAAAGAATTAAGGAATAAAATAAAGAAAATATAGAGAAAAAGGATGAGAGAGATGGTTTTTAACATACAAGATTCAGACACACGACGGATAAAGACAGACTTTGACCGTAAGGTCAAAAAAATGGAGCACGTTCAAATTCCGATGCCGGACGGCAAAACATTGCGGGCTCACATTTGGTTGCCAGAGGATGCGTTAGAACATCCTGTACCGGCCTTACTCGAATACTTACCGTATCGCAAGAATGACTTTACTGCCATTCGCGATTCGGCGCGCCACCCTTATTTTGCGGGTCATGGCTATGCGAGCATTCGGGTTGATATTCGCGGCTCAGGTGACTCCGATGGGATCTTACTCGATGAATATTTAAAACAAGAACAAGACGATGCCTTAGCGGTCATCGACTGGATTTGTGACCAACCATGGTCAACCGGTCGGGTCGGAATGTTTGGTAAGTCTTGGGGCGGGTTTAATAGTTTACAAGTAGCTGCGCGTGAACACCCGGCCTTGCAAGCGATTATGACGTTATGTTCCACCGATGATCGCTACCAGGATGATGTCCATTACCGCGGCGGGAATATTTTAGCTTCTGACATGTTGTGGTGGGCATCGACCATGTTTACCTATAACGCCAGACCCCAAGACCCAGCTGTTGTTGGAGACGCTTGGCGTGAGAACTGGTTAGAGCGGGTGACAGACACCCCGCCATTTGCGATTGAATGGTTGTCTCACCAACGACGTGATGATTACTGGAAGCATGGGTCGATCAATGAAGATTACAGTAAAGTGAACATCCCCGTCTTTGCGGTCGGAGGTTGGCAAGATGCGTATACCGATGCGATCTTTAGAATGATGGAACATTTACCAAATGCCAAAGGCTTAATTGGACCGTGGGCGCATGAATACCCAGAAGTCGCTACACCTGAGCCGACAATTGGCTTTCTTCAAGAAGCTGTTCGCTTCTTTGATCACTGGCTAAAAGATACGGATACCGGCATGTATGACGAACCGAAATTCCAAGCCTGGATTCAAGAACCCGAAAAACCACAAGTCACCTACGACGCTCGACCAGGTCGTTGGATTGGCATGGAGCATTGGCCAAATGACGACATTACAAGTGAAAAATGGTACCCAAGCGGCCAAACACTCACTGAGGAAAGTGAAGAAGAGACCATTCTTATCCCAAGTGTTCAAGAACACGGGTTTTATGCCGGGACATTTTGTCCGTTTGGTCAACCAGGAGACTTACCGGCAGACCAACGTTTAGAGAACGGTAAAGCGGTCGTCTTTACGTCTGAACCACTACAAGAAGATGTGGATTATTTCGGTGAACCTGTCTTTCATGCCCGCTTATCTGCCGATCAGGACAATGCGATGGTTGTTGTCCGTCTGATGGATAAAGCACCAACGGGGGAGTCAACATTAATCAGTTGGGGTATGTTGAACCTCAATCACTATAAGTCACATGAACATCCAGAAGCACTTGTGCCTGGTGATGTATATGACGTCAAAGTTAAACTTGATAGCCTTGGTCAAAAACTAACCAAAGGCCACCGGTTAGAAGTGGCGATTGCACCGACGTACTGGACAAAAGCTTGGCCGTCGCCAACACCTGTTAATTTAACACTTCATACAGGTGCTGGTACGTATCTCGACCTACCGGTCAGACATCCGAACGAAAGAGATGAGGACGTGCGTGTCTTTGATATCGCTGAAACGGCACCCATTATTGAACGTGACGTATTACGACAAGAAGAGCGCTCACTCGATATTGTTCATGCGCCGATTGATTCGACTTGGCAAATCATCGATTACTCTGATGAAGGTAGTCGTAAACTGAAACATAACGGGGTTGAACACGGCAGCATTAATAAAAATGTCTATACAATCAAAGAAAATGATCCGCTTTCCGCTACCGCTGAATGTTTCTGGGAATTAACTGTTGGAAGAGACGCGTGGCAAACGAAAGTTGAAACGTACAGTAAAATGACGTCAGACAAAGATCACTTTTATTTAACCCATACAATTAAAGCTTTTGAAAATGATAAAGAGGTTGCATCAAACCAGTGGGAAAACACCATTCCTCGTGACTTTAATTAAATAGTCAATTACCCACCACTTAAACGCTAATGCGTTTTGAAGTGGGGGCTTGTAAAAGCCCTAATTGTCTAGCCTAAGTCTTTCGAGGACTACGTTAGAAAAGTGAATACG
>JBNJFJ010000142.1:0-3280 GCA_051746745.1 Bacillota bacterium
GCAATTCAGTTCTTTGCACCAGGGATTCCACAAGTCTATTATGTCGGATTACTCGCGGGTGTCAATCAAGACGAACGCGTGAAAGAAACGGGAGATGGGCGAGAAATTAACCGCGAGAACTTCTCAATTGAGGACGTAGAAAAGCATTTAGAAAAAGAAGTCGTTCAGCGCTTACTTGATCTCATTCGCTTTAGAAATGAATACCCAGCCTTTGACGGGACGTTTACTGTTTTACCAAGTTCATCAGAAAAAGTTGCATTGCGCTGGGATAAAGACGAGTATTACTGTGAACTTCATGTTGACTTATTAACAGGTCAATCAACGATTCAGTACGTGGATGAATTAGGAGAACAAGCCGTTTACGCAATTTAGTGTCGGATAAGATTAGTAATCATATCCGAATGATTACTAATGTGATTAAAGTAATATAAAAAGCGGAAAAGACAGTGTCTTTTCCGCTTTTTAATCATGTATTATTTTAAGTTTTTAGCCACAGCTTTTACTTTCTCTAAGCCTTCAGCAATAATTTCATCTGATTTTGTTGGGTCTTGGTTATGGCCTTCAATGATCACTTCATCAATGATTTCCATGCCCATCACGCCGCCAAATGATGTTTTCATGTAGTTAACAGCCATTTCTAATGGTTGTGTTTCTTTGGTTGAGTATACGCCACCACGTGCGTTAAGTAGAATGATTTTCTTATCGTTCATTAATTGAATCATGTTGCCTTCAGCATCATATTTAAACGTGAAACCAGCTGAGAAGACATAATCAACAAATGTTTGTAACTTCGCCGGAATGGTTAAGTTCCATAATGGGAAGACAAAAGCAATGGTATCTGCTTTTTCAAATAAATCACGTGCTTTTGATTGAGCATTAAATAGACGTTCTTCTGATTCTGTTAAAGGTTCGTGACCTTCGAGTTTCATATAAGCATTGAAGATGTCTTGACCTAAGTATGGTGTGTCTTCTTCATATACATCATAGATAGTCACATCAACGTTTGCATTTTGTTTAAGTTCTTCCATAAAGGCGTCATACATTTTTGGTGACGTTGCTTGACTTGATGGACGGTCGTTTGCTTTTACGACTAATAAATTCATAATAATAGTTCCTCCAATTAATTCTTTTGTATTTAGCCAATCATAAAAAAGAGTTTCAAATCATGGCTACATTTGGTATTATAATATTATCTTTGATTCAAGACAAATAATATGAATCCAAACTAACGGTTTATAGCAAATGTGTGACATTTGGTCTATAAATGTATAAAATAAACAGTGGATAACATGATAATAAGATCACGATAGATGGGGAGAGGACCTATGCAAACAGACCCAAGAATTATTCGCACAAGAAAACGTATCGTTGATGCTTTACTCGCATTGATGTCAGAACGAGAAATAGAAAAAATTACCGTAAAAGATATTACTGAAAAAGCAGATGTTAACCGAGCGACGTTTTATCACCACTTTAAGGATAAACAAGCGCTGTTACATTATACACTAGAAGAACATTTGATTCGTTATTGTATTGAGCCATTCAATGAGGCAGAAGTATTTTCTCGTGAACTTGTCTTAGGGGTCTTGGAAGCGATTATCGAGTTGCATGATTATTTAGAAGTGCATTGTCAATTAAACTTCCATAAGTTTTTACTCGATATTGAACGAGAGATTAAATCTGCGTTAGTCGAGCGATTTTTACCGTTTATTAAACAAAGATTTATTCATCATTCTGATGATTATACGCGTTTGGAAACGTACAAACTTGTTGGAGGACTATATAGTAGCGCGATTGCGATTAGAAAAGCGAGTCATCATCGCAGTCAGTTGATTAGTTATGCGGCTGATCAATTAATAAAATAGTCGGTCCTTTTTGGTTTAACTTTACTCCTTATTGGGGAATAAGTCAGTGTAAGTAAATAAGGGAGGCGACAGTTATGCAAGAAAGACTAAAAAAGTTAAGACGGTTTAACTTAATCATGGGTGGTTTCCACTTCGTTCAGGCTGTTATTATGTTGTTTTTAGCAACCACTGTGATTCAAACAATCTCTGAATTCAGTCCAACCATTACGCAATTTTATTTATCTTTTAATCCAGACACGCAATCACTAGAACTTGCGCAAGATCAATTGTTTGATTTACCGTTTGGGATTGGTGTGAGTTTATTTTTATTTATCTCGGCATTTGCTCATGCGATTATTGCATTACCTAAGAAAACGAATGATATTTACAATCGTGATTTAGAGCGAGGGATTAATAAGTTCCGTTGGTTCGAATATGCGTTAAGTTCATCTATTATGATTGTCCTTATCTCAACGTTATTTGGTATTTATGATATTGCGTCACTGATGTTAATCTTTATCGTAAATGCGACCATGAACTTATTTGGACTTGTGATGGAACAATTAAACGAAGGCCGTAACGAAGATAACATTCGCTGGGGTGCTTTCGTTTGGGGATCAATCGCTGGTATTGCGCCGTGGATTGCGATTTTCCTTTACATGTTTGGGACAGGTAATTTTGATATGGTGCCTTGGTTTGTATGGGCGATTGTGGTGACGTATTTCATCGCATTCAACACATTCCCAGTGAATATGATCTTACAATATAAAAAGATTGGTAAGTGGAAAGATTATTTATATGGCGAACGCGTTTATATTATTTTAAGTCTTGTCGCAAAATCGATTCTTGCGTGGCTCGTGTTGTTTGGTGCGATGCAACCGTAAATCGTTCAAAAGAAAAGAATAAATAATTAAAAAACAAAGAAATCGCCCCTGTGACTGTACTGGTCAGAGGGGCGGTTTTTACATGTGATTCATTAGGTGTTTTGCCACCCGGTTATAGTCATCGCGGTCTAAACCTGGTGCAAAGAACTCAGGTAAACGGTCTAAGTCAGGCATCTTACCGCCAATGGGTGTGCCTTCTTTCACTGTTAATGGTTCATTTGTTTCAGGGTGTGTCCCAGTAAAAATTTGTTCAATGCCTAAGTAATCACCAACCTCATTCCAATTGTAAAGCACGTTACCAAGTCCTTGGTCTTCAAACTTTTTAGCGGTATCAAACTTTCGATTTGAAACGTCTGGGATGGGAAGTAGTTTCGCTAGTGACACGCCTGTTAGTGATTCAATCGCTTTTTGATAAGCGACGACGTGCGTTCCGCCCCTGACAAGTAAATAGCCAATCATTTCTCTTGCGGTCGGATGATCTGTCATTTCATAGACCCGCATTTTGTGTGTGCGTGCGCCTATTTCTAAGAAGAAATTATGCAGAAGATCAAG
>JBNJFJ010000143.1:0-3265 GCA_051746745.1 Bacillota bacterium
CTTCTCGTTTTCTTTAATCATTTATATCACTTTAGCTCACACAGTTTGTTTGAATCAATCATCTGTCTCGTTGTTGAAAAAGGAAGACAACCAACAGATGATGTTGATTGCCTCACTCGATCTATATCAAAGAAAATAGGGGGTTATTTTAAATTGCGTAAAAATTCTTGTGCGGCGCGTTCACCATCATAGTCACTCGGCTCTGCTTTTTGGTAACCTTCATGACTATAGATGCTAATCACTTCTTTACCAGCATCGGTTTCAGCAATATTTATAAAAGCATCTTGAATCGCTATTTTTAGTTCATCGGTCATAATATCTGATTGTTTACTAACAGAGACGGTATCGTTATAGATCGGTTGCGTCACACCAATCACATCAGTTTCTTCCCAAATCGATGCGCTCCGACCGAAATCACCGGTCCAGTTTTCTACATTATCACGTCTAGCATCTGCATAAACAACGACGATATCGGCTTGTTCTGCCGCAAGTTTTGCGAATGTATCACCGTAACCGTTCGCTTGAATGGATTGAGCTAGGTCGGTAATACTTTTATCGTAGTTTTCTTGAAGCCAAAGCGTTGGATAAATATAACCTGAAGATGATGAGGTTGATTGAACCGACCAAACCGCACTATCTAAATCTTCCCACGTCAGTGCTTCACCACTGGCAACCTTTTGTTGTAGTTCTTGTCCTTTAGCGGATGGACCAGCGATAATTAAGCTCCGGTAATACGTCGCTTGTTCATCTGATAAACCTTCCGTCGGTTCATTTTCATTCCAATCAACCGGGTTCTCTGAGTCATTTGATAACGCCGCCCGCGTTGCCGTTAACGCAACCTCAGCTCCGTCATCATATAACACATACGTGCCACCAGGAATGAGTCCGACATCAGTTGTGCCAGAAGATAACGCCTCACCGACGGCTTCATATGTTGTTCCAACATTAATCTCGACATTTTTTATATTAAAACCTAGATTCCCAAGTTCTGCTTGAAGCAAGCCTTTTAATGGTTCGGTCGCCGTAACAATTTCATCCGGGTCACGGGACGGGACAAACGATACCTTCAGTGTGTCAATTGTCTCAGTGCCATCTTCCTCTGTTAGTTGATCATCAGCTGCTTCTACAGCTGTATCACCTGTCGTTTCTTCATCTGTATCCGTCTCACTACAACCAGCCATCACCAATACGGTGAACACGAGTCCTACTATCCATAACCATTGTTTTTTCATTTACTTTTTCCTCCCTCACTGCTTGTGAATGTGTCTAAAATGTGTCAGCTTTCTCTGACAGGTCGAGTATAGCACGGAAGTTGTCATTTACAGTGTTAACTTATAGTAAAAAAATCTTAACATTGTAAAGTATTGTATTTACATATTGTTTTTACGTATACTAATAAGATAACAACGACTTCATTCAGCCAGGAGGTTTTTTACATGACGACAAAAACAACACAATGCGTAATTTTAGCGACCAGTGATGTTCACGGCCATATTTATCCAACCAATTACCGCGATGAATCAATCAGACCACTCGGTCTAGCCAAGCTTGCGACAGTGATCAAACAAGAACGTCTTAAAAAAATACCGACCGTCTATCTTGATAATGGCGACTTAATCCAAGGCTCACCAATGATGTATTACTACTATAAAACCGCACAAAAACAACACCCGATGATTGACGTGATGAATCACTTAGGACTTGACGCTTGGGTGATCGGTAATCATGAATTTAATTTTGGTAAAACCGCCTTAAAAGACGCTATCACCCAAGCAGATTTCCCAGTACTTTCGGCAAATATCAGCGATAAACATGACGCACTTGGTCATAAACCTTATACGATTAAAACGTTAGACCAAGGGATTCGCATCGCAATTCTCGGAGTGACGACATCTTTTGTCCCCTACTGGGAAGCGCCAAATCATATTGAAGACTTAGATTTTCATGATGCCTTTACTTCAACGAAGAATTGGGTGAAGATTATCCGCTCTGTGGAACAGGTGGATGCGGTGATTGTGAGTTACCACGGAGGATTTGAGCGAGATTTAGCAACGGGGGCGATAACGGAAAGAGAGACAGGTGAAAATGTCGGCTACCGCATCCTTCATGAGATTGACGGGATTGATTGTTTAATTACCGGTCACCAACACCAAACCATCCAATATAAGGACGGAAAAAAGGTAGCTATCCAACCGGGGGTAAATGGTGAAGTCTTAGGAAAAGTGACGATGACCTTCACCTACGATAGCGACCACTGGAAACTGTCTGATGTGACACCTATGCTTATACCAATCACAGACAAAACAGTGCCTGATGCGCACGTCTTAGCGATGACTGAAACGTTGCACTTACAAACAGAAGATTATTTAGATCAACCTATTGGCCATACGACAACGGATTTACGCATTACCGATCCGTTTCAATTACGGCTCGGTAACCATCCTTTAATTGATTTTATTAATCACGTTCAGCGGACTGTCTCAGGTGCTGATTTATCACTTACGAGTCTGTTTAATAACGAAGCGCCTGGTTTTTACGAGACGATTACACGGCGAGATATTTTAGCAACATATGTCTATCCTAATACCTTAACCGTACTCGAACTGACTGGAGAAGACATCCGTCAAGCGCTTGAACATACGGCCACTTATTTCACATGGACGAATAATCATGTATTAGCGGTTGACCCGAGCTTCTTGAAACCAAAACCGGCACATTATAATTATGATATGTGGGACGGGATTGACTATACGCTAGATATTACTAAGCCGGTGGGTCAACGGGTGGCACACCTACACTATCAAGGCCAACCGCTTGACTTAACCAAAACATTTTCGGTCGTCATGAATCACTACCGCGCAGGTGGCGGCGGAGGTTATACGATGTTTCAGGATAAACCAGTCTTAAAAGAGATTCAGCGAGATATGACTGAACTCATCGCCGAATACATTGAAGCCCATCCAGATTTTAAAATAACACCTTATGGACATTTTCACGTGACTGAAAAAGAACAATTTGCGCTGACGCATAAATAATTATTATGTTATATTTTGCCCTTAAAAACATTCGCTTATGGATGTTTTTTCTTTTTGATCTTTTACTACAACTGTTAGATATTTTCGGCATATAGTATACTAACAACGAATAGCAACCTTGATATGACGAGGTTGCAACCATCAGTTGACAAAGTTCCAACTAGGGTTGATAGTGCTTTAAACCGGGTATTGCTACAATGAAGGTATCAAAAGATGGAAGGATGATTGAA
>JBNJFJ010000144.1:0-3231 GCA_051746745.1 Bacillota bacterium
CGAGAAGTGTTACTTCACATCTTACGTCAACCGGTCTTATTATTAATTATGTTGATGTCGATGATAGTGCAAATTGCGAATTTTAGTATTCAACCAATTTTGCCCCTATTCATCGGAGAAATACATGGGAGTGCGAACCTTGCCTTTTTCTCTGGACTGGCTTTTTCCGCTTCAGGACTTGGCAACTTACTCTTTTCACGACGGATCGGTCGTTTAGGTGATCATCACGGCTATGTTAAGTTATTGACGATGATGTTAATCCTCGCCGCTGTTGTCTATTTCCCTGGTGGTTTTGTGACAGCTTTATGGCAACTGATTATTTTACGGTTCTTAATGGGAATCTTTATTGGTGGGGTTATTCCGCTACGGATTGCCTACATTAGACAAGCAGCTCCAATCGAAATGCAAGGGGAAGTGTTAGGGTACAACACAAGTTTACGCTTTTTCGGCAACATGATTGGTCCGATGCTTGGGGCGACGATTAGCGCAAGCTTAGGCTATTCCGCTGTCTTTTTATCAACCGCGAGTTTACTTCTGATTAGCGCCCTAATTATGATCTATGCGATCAAGCGTCACCCTGAGTATGCCGTCAATAGCTTATAACCTTATACCATTGCATCATGCAAACATTCACAAGTGATTAAACAAATAAGCCTGTCAGCTGACAGGCTTATTTGTTTTCTAGATTATGTTTATTCAATTTATCCACGTGATTATTTCTTTACAATCGCATCCATTTCAACTTTTACACCTTTAGGCAGCTGAGACACTTCAACTGTCGCACGCGCTGGGTAAGGGGCGTTTAAAAATAAGCGATATGTGTCATTAAGTGCTTGAAAATCATTTAAATCCGTCACATAAATCGTAAACTTGACGACATGGTCAAGGGTGACTTTCGCTTCTTCACAAATGGCTTGTAAGTTCTTCATCACTTGTTTCGTTTGTTCAACAATGTCCTCACCAACAACTTCCATCGTTTCAGGGTTTAACGGAATTTGACCTGAAATAAAGATTAACTCCCCGGCATCAATCGCTTGTGAATAAGGGCCAATCGCTTGTGGTGCATGACTTGTTTGAATTTCTTTTTTCAATCGACTCATCCTCTCGTTAGTATGCCTTAAATTTTAACATAATTCAGTTAATTTGGTATACTATCCACAACAACTATTTTAAAATCTTTAATCACCGAAAGGAGCCCATTATGTTTGAAACATTTACTTTAGCGACGCATCATCATAGCGAGATGATTGAAATAACCGAGACCATTGAACAATACGTAAAAGACACAGGTGTTCGTGACGGCATCGTCATCGTCTCAAGTGCGCACACAACAGCGGGAATTACGGTGAATGAAAATGCCGATCCTGATGTCAAAACCGATTTTTTAAGACGTTTAGATGAGGTCTATCCCTGGGAACACGCACGTGACCGCCATATGGAAGGTAATACAGCCGCCCACTTAAAAACGAGCACCGTTGGACACAGCCAGACGATTGTCATCGATCGCGGCAGACTTGTTCTCGGGACGTGGCAAGGCATTTACTTCTGTGAATTTGATGGGCCAAGACAACGCACCTATCACTTGAAAGTAATACAAGGTTAACAAAATTCCCACCTCGATTGTTCATCTGAGGTGGGAATTATTATTGGTTCTATTTAATGGTTAATAACACAACGGACATTGGCGGTAACATCACATGTAAAGTGCCATCATTTTCTTTAAAATCAGTGAAGGCTGTTGGCGTGACTTTTTCTGGTTCTTCAAATGTATTATGATGATGCATCTCAGTCGACGTAATGACTTCACCTAAAACATTTGTATAATCGAGACCTCGCACATGTAAATCAAGCGTGGCTTCATCTGTTCGCGAGGCATTTGTTAACGTGATATTAACTGTGCCATCTTGTTGCTTAGAAGCTGATCCGTTTACTTGTGGATACTTAATGCCGTCTGCTTCAAGTGCGTTCGTATCAATATCAAGACTCACGCGTTCACTGTCTTGGTGAACGGTGTACATTTTAAAGACGTGATAAGTCGGCGTCAACAACATTTGATCGCCTTCTGTTAGTACCATTGACTGAATGACATTGACCATTTGGGCAATATTTGCCATCTTAATGCGGTCATTATGATTGTTAAAGATATTTAATGAAATACCAGCGATAAGCGCATCTCTGACTGTATTTTGTTGATACAAGAAGCCAGGATTTGTGCCCGGTTCAACGTCATACCAAGCGCCCCACTCATCAACAATCATCGCGATTCGTTTTTCAGGATCATATTTGTCCATAATGGTCGCATGTTTATCAATTAAGGTTTCGATATGATACGCCTTCTGCATCGAAATATCCCACTCCGCTTCATCGAAGCGGACCGCGTCACCCTTATTCCAAAAACCACCTGGGTGAACATAGTAGTGGAAGCTTAAGCCATCCATAAAGGGCGCAGCTTCACGCATTAACACTTCCGTCCAGTTAAAGTCATCCACATTCGCGCCACCGGCAATTTTATAAATCTTATTATCGCCATAATTTCTCACATAGGTTTGGAATTGACGATAGAGATCGGCATAAAACTCAGGTCGCATATTACCACCACAGCCCCAGTTTTCATTACCTACCCCAAAATATTTTACTCGCCATGGTAAAGCTTGACCATTTTCTGTACGCCAGTTCGCCATCGGTGATTCACCGTCAAATGTCATATACTCAACCCACTCCGACATTTCTTGAACGGTACCAGACCCAACATTCCCATTGATATATGGTTCTGCCCCTAGCATCTCACATAAAGCCATAAACTCATGGGTACCGAAGTGATTGTTCTCTACAACCCCGCCCCAGTGTGTGTTAACCATGCGTTTTCGTTCTTCTCGTGGTCCAACACCGTCTTTCCAGTGGTATTCATCCGCAAAGCACCCACCTGGCCAGCGTAACACAGGAATATTTAAATCTTTTAGCGCGTTTAAAACATCATTTCTAATCCCTTTAGTATTCTCAATCGCACTATCTTCTCCAACCCATAACCCTTCATAAATACAACGACCTAAGTGTTCCGCAAACTGCCCATAAATATTTTTATCAATAATTCCTTTTGAGACATCCGTATTAATAACTGCACGATGTACCATTCTCTCACCTCATCTATTATTTTTACCTATTCTTTTGAATCCTTTGTTGCCTTTGTTTTCGGCTTTTTCTTTAGCTTTATTTTTTTAAACGAATCACATT
>JBNJFJ010000145.1:0-3226 GCA_051746745.1 Bacillota bacterium
GCACCAATTAATGTTTCAACGGTATCAAACATACCTTCTTTGTCTTCCTGCATATCTTTATTATAGGCGAGTGGCAAGCCTTTTAATGTCGTTAAAATCCCCATTAAGTGACCATATACGCGTCCGGTTTTACCACGGACAAGCTCTGGCACATCCGGGTTTTTCTTTTGCGGCATCATACTGCTGCCGGTACAAAAAGCGTCATCTAACTCAATAAAGTTAAACTCTTGACTCGACCACTGCACAAGCTCTTCTGAAAACCGTGATAAGTGCATCATGACCAGTGACGCATCTGATAAAAACTCAACCACAAAGTCACGGTCACTGACAGAGTCTAAGCTGTTTTCCGTAATCCCATAAAAGTTAAGTTCATCTTTCACGAAGTGACGATCAATCGGAAATGACGTGCCCGCCAGGGCACCGGCACCAAGCGGTGATTTATTGATCCGCTTAAAACTATCCATTAGCCGTTCCACGTCACGCTGGAACATAAACACATAACTGAGTAAATGATGGGCAAATAACACCGGTTGTGCCCGCTGGAGGTGGGTGTAGCCTGGTAAAATCGTATCGGTATGCGCCTTTGCTTGGTTTAATAAAGCCGTTTGTAGTGTCGTTAATAATTCGACTAATGTCACGACTTGATCACGTAAGTATAGACGCATATCTAAGGCGATTTGATCGTTACGACTCCGTCCGGTATGAAGCTTTCCTCCAACCGGACCAATCTCGTCAATCAGTAACTTCTCTACATTCATATGAATGTCTTCATTTTCTTTTGTTAAAACATCTTTATTTGATTTGATTAATGCATCAACTTTTTTTAAACCGTCGACGATCGTATCACGTTCATCTGCTTCAATGATTCCAGCTGAGGCTAACATATTCACATGGGCAAGGCTCCCTAAAATATCATACGTCGCCAACTTTTGATCAAAGCTAATGGATGCCGTGTACTCATCGACTAATTCATTGGTTGGTTTTGTGAATCGTCCGCCCCATAGTTTCATTGTTTGACCGCTTCCTTTATATCAACCGTTGTTTTGGTCATCGATTCTGGTTTTGTTTGTTGCGCTTTTGTGACTGTTTCATGGACTTGTGTTGGTAAGCCCCAAAGCTTAATAAATCCAAGTGCCGCGTCATGATCAAACTGATCACCTGTTGAATAAGTCGCAAGATCTAAGTCATACAGTGAGTAGTCAGATTTTCTTCCCACAACCATTGCTTGACCTTTATATAGTTTCACTTTTACAACACCTGAAACATATTTTTGCGTTTCGGCGATAAAGGCTTTTAACGCATCTGTCAGTGGTGAATACCATAAGGCATCATAGACAGATTGCGCAAATTTTTGTTCAATCAATGGTTTAAATTGTGACACTTCTCTTGGTAACGTCAGTGCTTCAAGTTCTTGGTGGGCCGCAATTAATGTAACACCTGCAGGTGCTTCATAAATCTCTCTTGATTTAATCCCAACTAACCGGTTTTCCACGTGGTCAATCCGACCAACGCCGTGCTTACCAGCGATTTGGTTTAATTCTAAAATGAGTTCATGTAATGGATACTGTTGGCCATTAATCGCTACAGGTTTACCTTGATCAAAGGTAATTTCAATTGTTTCCGGTGCATCTGGTGCATCAACAGGATCGGTTGTTAATTCAAATGCATCTTTTGGTGCTTCTGCCCATGGGTTTTCTAAGATCCCGCATTCATTACTTCTTCCCCATAAGTTTTGATCAATACTGTATGGACTTTCTTTACCAACCGGTACAGGAATACCATGCTTTTCGGCATAGGCAAATTCTTCGTCCCGTGTCATTTTCCACTCTCTTACTGGTGCCACGATTTTAAGATTCGGGTTAAGCGCCGTAAAGGCAACATCAAACCGGACTTGGTCGTTCCCTTTACCGGTACAACCGTGGGCCACCGCAACAGCTCCTTCTTGTTCTGCGATATCGACAAGTACTTTTGCGATTAATGGTCTTGATAAAGCTGAAATTAACGGATATTTACCTTCATATAATAAATTCGCTTGAAGTGCTGGTAACACATATTCTTCTGAGAAAAGTTCTTTTGCGTCAACTGAGTAAGATTTAATTGCCCCAACATCAATCGCTTTTTTCTTCACAAATTCTAAATCTTTTCCTTCGCCTACATCTAGTCCTACCGCAATGACATCATAATTGTATTGGTCTTGTAACCATTTGATTGCCACCGATGTATCTAATCCTCCAGAATATGCTAATACGATTTTGTCTTTTGCCATGTCGATCCGCTCCCTTTTATTTATATGATTTTATTTTTTAATCGATTCGGTTAACTTGTGTATTATTATGCAACAGAAAGAATAATAATGCAACCCTTTTTGAGGATTTTTTTTATTCTTTTTAGGGAATAGTATATTATCAGTCATAACATCATCGCCTATTATCATGATACCAGCAGATTTCTATCTAATATACATAAAAATTAATATTTATGCGAAAGCGTGTATATTGTTTAAATATTGAAACTTTTCCACCACAGAAGACGACTGATGTAATAGCGAAAGACTTAAAAGGAGGCGTTAAGTATGAACAAGAAAAAATGGCTTTTATTGTTATTATTTAGTTTTTTCCTTATCTTTATGGCCGCCTGTTCAAGTGACGATCAATCAGAAACTAATACCATTAGTGACTCGGACATGGATATGGCTGTTGAAGATGATGCTGCCCAGCAAGAGGCATATGATGAGGGAGGGATTCGACCCGAGGGACCAATGGAAGACGGCGAAACCGACGCGCCGGTTGATACGACCGATCGGAAGATTATGTATAATGCCAATCTAGAACTCACTACCCGTAAGTATGATACGGCGGTACAATTTATTGAAGAGGAAACAAACCGTGTCGATGGTTATATCCTTAATAAAGAAACACATCGGTACGATGCGCATTTACGGTCTGGTTATTTTACGATTCGGATTCCGGCTGAAAACTTACAAACCTTTTTAAATCAATTTGAAACAGACTTATTCCAAGTCGAATACAACGCCATCTCAGGACAAGATGTCACCGATCAATACGTCGACTTAGAAACACGACTCAACACACAAAAACAATTAGAAGAACGGTTACTCACCTTTATGGAAGAAGCTGAATCAACAGAAGACTTACTCCAAATCTCGCGTGACTTAGCAAATGTCCAACTTGAAATTGAACGTCTGACGGGGCAATTAAATTATCTC
>JBNJFJ010000146.1:0-3211 GCA_051746745.1 Bacillota bacterium
TTTTGTTCTGCGGCCGGGTCCGGTGACTTTGCTGGCGACAGAGTTGATGACCTCGAAACACAATTTAACACCGTAAAAGAAAAAATGCACCGAAAATGGCCAAACGCAAAATATATGGGCTATTTTCAAGCCTATACAAACACGCATGCACCGGTTGAGGAGTTACGCGAAAAGTTTGAACTTATTTTAAAACAAGACAATGTGGTTGGCTTATCAATCGGGACACGTCCCGACTGTTTACCTGATGATGTTGTTGAGTATCTCGCAGAACTTAACGAACGAACGTATCTATGGGTAGAACTCGGTCTTCAGACGATGCACCAATCAACCTCTGACTTAGTCAACCGCGCCCACGATATGGCCTGTTATTTAGAAGGTGTTGAAAAGTTACGAAAACATAACATCAACGTCTGTACCCACATTATTAACGGACTGCCTGGTGAAGACTATCAGATGATGCTCGATACTGCTAAGGCTGTCAGTGAAATGGATGTTCAAGGTATTAAGATTCACATGATGCACTTACTTAAAGGCACACCTATGGTCAAACAATACGAAAAAGGGATGCTTAAATTCATGACCCGTGATGAGTACATTCAACTCGTTGTTGACCAGTTAGAAATTTTGCCAAAAGAGATGATCATCCACCGCATTACTGGTGATGGACCTCCAGAATTGCTGATTGGTCCGATGTGGTCGATGAGCAAGTGGGAAGTCCTAAATGCCATTGATGCTGAACTCGTTAAGCGTGATAGCTACCAAGGAAAACACTACAACAAATATCCGGCGGTGCTCGTATAATGAAGCGGGTCATCCCTTATAGCCATCAATTACTTGAAGAAACGGTTCAACCAGGCGATATTGTTGTTGACGCAACCATAGGGAATGGTCATGACACACTTCTGTTATCAGAGCTCGTAGGTGAAACGGGCTTCGTCTATGGTTTTGATATTCAAAAAGAAGCCTTAGCTGCCACAAAAGCGCGCTTAGATGCCCATCACCAACCATCACGTACACTTATTTTGGATTCACACGCTCATTTAGAAACTCACCTTAAACAAGAACACGCGCACAATATAAAAGCTGCGATTTTTAACTTAGGGTATTTACCTGGCAGTGATAAATCGATTATTACAACGCCTGATTCAACCATTACCGCCGTCAAAACATTGATTGATCATTTAACCGTTGACGGTATAATCATTCTCGTCGTCTATCACGGTCATCCTGGTGGCGATATAGAACGCGACACCTTAACTGCTTACTTAAGTCAATTAGATCAAAAGTCATTTGATGTGCTCCGTTATGGGTTTATCAATCAACAAAATCATCCGCCATTTATTTTGGCAGTCAAAAAAAAGCCGAGGAAATAATTCCTCGGCTTTTTCGTTGCTTCACTTTTTCTGCTGTTCACTTCATTTGTTTCGCTTATTTATGTGCTTCAACATACTGGACAATCGCTTCAGCCTTATCTGTTTTTTCCCAAGGGAAGATAACATCTGTTCGACCGAAGTGACCATAAGCAGCTGTTTGTTTAAAGATTGGTTGACGTAAGTCTAACATTTTAATGATACCTGCTGGGCGTAAGTCAAATAAATGACGCACCGCTTCAACGAGCAATGACTCAGATACTTTACCTGTACCGAAGGTATCAACAGCAACAGATACCGGTGAAGCTACCCCAATCGCATACGCGAGCTGAACTTCACAGCGGTCCGCAAGACCTGATGCAACAATATTCTTCGCTACATAACGTGCCGCGTAAGAAGCTGAACGGTCTACTTTCGTTGCGTCTTTACCACTAAAAGCACCGCCACCATGACGTGCGTATCCACCATAAGTATCGACAATGATTTTACGTCCGGTTAAACCAGCATCCCCTTGTGGTCCGCCAATAACAAAACGACCACTTGGATTAATAAAGTATTTCGTCTCATCATCGAGTAATTCACTTGGAATGACCGGAAGAATAACATACTCTTTAATATCTTTTTGAATTTGACTTAATTCAATTTCTGGATGGTGTTGCGTTGAGATTACGATGGTGTCGATTCGCACAGGACGATCATTTTCATCGTACTCAACCGTCACTTGTGTTTTACCGTCTGGACGCAAGTAGTCCAACACTTTTTCTTTACGCACATCACTTAAGCGTTTAGCTAATTTATGTGATAACGAAATCGGTAACGGCATCAGTTCAGGTGTTTCATTGTTGGCATAACCAAACATTAACCCTTGGTCCCCTGCCCCGATCGCTTCAATATCTTCATCATTCATTTGACCTTCTCTTGCTTCAAGTGCTTGGTCTACCCCGCCAGCAATATCAGGCGATTGTTCGTCAATTGCTGTTAAGACCGCACACGTTTCAAAGTCAAAACCATACTTGGCGCGTGTATAACCAATATCTTTAACAGTTTGTCGAACAATTTTTGGGATATCAACATACGTTGATGTTGTAATCTCTCCACTCACTAATACAAGGCCAGTTGTAACGGTTGTTTCACATGCGACACGCGCAAGTGGGTCTTTTGCTAAAATAGCATCCAAAATCGCATCAGAAATTTGATCACTGATTTTATCTGGGTGACCTTCTGTAACGGATTCGGATGTGAATAAACGACGATTTAGAGTCATTCTAAATCTCCCCTTTCTGTAACACGCATGTGTTACCTCTTTATTTTTGGATTATAGCGCGTTTTCTTAGCCAACTTTATCATAACAGAACAGATAAAGAATAGGCAGTTACCGGTTCTTTTTCGTTCGTTTTTTAGTTGTTTGTCGAAATTTGACAATCTCGATTCGATTAGCGTACGAATGTTATCGTATCTAAACAACCCCCACTTGTCAATATTCGTTGTCTATTTTTACTGAAGTTTTTTACCTGTTAAAAAACTTTGCCACAAATCTTTTCCTTTGCACACGACAAAAGCTTTAAAGCACTATGCCTTAAAGCTTGTTTTCTTCGATAAATTTAAGCGCTAATGCTACAACCTCATCTTTCATAATAAAGCTGTAACGCTCATCTGTTTTCATTTCTTTTGGCAACTGTTTGACTAATACCGGCCCATGCGTTTCAAAATATGTCCCTTGCTCGATTAATTGACCGACATCCGCAAGGTAAACATTCTTCACGATTTGGTCAGCTTTTCCGTCGACATAATATTGACAAAGATAAAGCAGACGATCAACTTGGCCTCCTGTTTCCTCTTTG
>JBNJFJ010000147.1:0-3166 GCA_051746745.1 Bacillota bacterium
ATCCGGTCTAATTTTTTTAAAATTAAATCAATGTCTGGCATTGAAATGTCTAGTCGCACTTTTCCTTTTTTCACAATTGACCGCAGCTGTTTTAACTGATCAGGTAGGTCGCGCCATAGTCCGTACCAATCGAGCCACTGATTGACCATCCCATCTTTAATGCGTTCGGGGCGGAACCGGTCTCGTAATAATTTTTCTCCGAACGGTTTTGCCATTTCAACTAAACTAAGGGTAGGATCCAGTTGTTCAATCGTCCCTTCAAGTGTTAACAAGGTTTTGCCGAGTAAGGTAAAGTCACTCGACAATTCAATCCGATGCTTATAAGCAATTTGAAATAATTCACGAATCGCATCAGCCAGTCGAATCTCTCCCAGTGATTGACGATAATATTTCATCATTAAGCGGTCAACATCATTCGTTAATGCCTTTTTATTAATATCATCTGGCGCCATTCCCATATCTAACAACACATCCACCATTTGATTGGTATCCTCTTTCGTCATCGCAATGACGAGTTCAGAAAAGGATTGTTTCATCTCTGGTGACAATTGTCCAACCATACCGAAATCAAGTAACACTAGACGTCCGTCTTCTAGACGCATAATATTACCAGGGTGAGGATCGGCATGAAAGAAGCCATCGATTAACACTTGTTTAAACGTCGCATCGACGATTTGTTCAGCTAATCGTTTTTTGACTGCATCATTGGTGTCACGGGCGATGACGTCTCTTAATTTTTCACCATTGACATAATCCATTACTAGCACACGCTTGGTCGTATAGTAATGATACGCGTCTGGAATATAAATATCCGCATCACGCCTAAATTGCGCTTTAATTCGCGACATATGATGAGCTTCAATCGTATAATCTAATTCCATCTTCAGTGTTTCTTTTAATTCTTCAACAATTTCTTTTAACTGATAGCGTTTAGCCCAATCCAAGCGCATTTCTGCAAGCTGCGCCATCTCCGTCAAAATGTCAAAATCAATGTCGATTTTTTTTGATATTTCTGGCCGTTGCACTTTCACCGCCACCTCTTCACCAGTCAAAAGGACCGCGCGGTGCACTTGACCAATCGAAGCAGCAGCGAGTGGCGTTTCATCAAACACATCGAAGACATTGAAAAGATCTTGGTCCAGCTCTTCTTCGATAATCGCTTTCACTTGGCTATACGGAAAATGAGGGACATGTGACTGTAATTTCTCCAACTCTAAAATCACATCTTCTGGGAAGAGGTCGGGCCGGGTACTCATCACTTGTCCGAGTTTAATAAACGTCGGACCTAATTCTTCTAAGATGCGACGAATACGGACGCTTAATGTTTTCCGATCATCTTCAGCTTTCTCTGCTTTTAATGTCGCTTTTTTCGGTAGGATATGTAAATCGTTGAGCCCGAGGTCTTTAATGACATACCCGAGCCCATTACGTGAAAAGGCAATGACAATATCTTTATACCGATTGAGATGTCGCATATGTTTTCCAATCATTTGTCATCACCCTTTCTATTTGTTAGTCTTCACTCGTTAAATCATTTAACCGTTGTTCTACGACAGCTAAGCGCGCTTCTATTTTCTTCACGTCATCTTTCGTCGCAATGTTTAATTTGTTCAACGTCTTGTTTTGAGTGTCTTCACCTTTTTCATAATACTGATCAAAAAATTCTTTTGCTTCTGTTTTAGTCATGTCACCTTTTTCAACGAGTTGATTAATCGCCTTTTCCGCCTGTTCCACACCTGTTTGTGCTAAGCCTAAACCAACAGCTAATCCTTTTTTAAATAAATCTGCCACATCACTCACTCCTTGTTTTTAGTCTAATTAATATTTTCCCTCAATCGATTAAACTAAACACCAATCAATCGGTGATTGGTTATTTGCGACTAAGAACTGATTTGCTTGACTAAAGGGTTGGCTGCCGAAAAAGCCGCGGTAACTAGATAAAGGACTTGGGTGGGGAGCGGTTAATATTTTGTGATGGGGACTAATCCGCTTAACCTTACTTTGAGCTGGCTTTCCCCACAACATATACACCACTGGTGTCATTTTTTCATTCAACACATCGATCACAGTATCTGTTACCTCTTCCCAGCCGATTTTTTTATGACTACCAGCTGTTTTTTCTTCCACCGTGAGTACGGTATTCAATAATAATACTCCTTGCTTTGCCCAAGCGGTTAAGTCTCCTGAATCAGGAACAGAACAACCCAGATCATCATGTAACTCTTTAAAAATATTTCTTAGTGACGGTGGTAATGTTATACCCTCTTTTACAGAAAAAGCTAACCCATGTGATTGGTTTGGCCCGTGGTAAGGGTCCTGACCTAAAATGACGACTTTCACTTCTTGAAAAGGCGTCAAATTAAGCGCCTGAAAGATCGCTTCCCTAGGTGGATAAATCGTTGCTTCTTTTGAACGCGCTATTAAATAATGCTCTAGTTTGTCGAAGTGCGCTTGATTCAAACGACTAGCTAACAGCTCTTTCCAGTCGGTTGTAACGGTGTCTAAAAGTGCCAATGTTTTCACTTCCTTTATGTCTGTCATAGCTTCATTACGTTATATTGTATCATATCGTTCATCTCACTTTTAGTGAACACATCTGTCTTAACTAAGTAATATTAAAGTATGAATATTTTCTAAAAGTATAAACTGTCTGTTATAATAGTAAGGTTAGATAGTAAAAATTTTAGAGGAGAAGGAGCGCATCATTTATGGAACAACTGGAACAATGGATTCTTACCATTAAAGAGTCACACTTACTGATCGCTTCATTTCTGTTTATTCTGATTCATGTGGTGCGACCTATACTTTTCATTCCTGTCATTCTTATATTAATGACCGGTGGGGTCATCTTCGGATTTATACATGGTACGATTCTTTCTGTGATCGGCTTAATGTTATCGAGTGTAATTTTTTATTACTTGGCGGAAAAAATGCCATGGTTTACAAAACGTCTCATTCAAATGAAACATAAATTATTTGGTGAAGATAGACATGTAACTAAACAACAAATCATGTTGTTAAGACTTGTCCCGTTTATTCATTATCACTTGCTTAGTTTTCTGATTTATGAACAAGCCACAGACTTACGTCAATATAATACACTCTCACTCTATACCGCCATCCCAATGGCACTGATTTATACCGTTATTGGACAATCTGTTGCCCA
>JBNJFJ010000148.1:0-3153 GCA_051746745.1 Bacillota bacterium
GTATGCGTCTCTGGGTGATAATGAAACACAAAGTTACCTGATTTAGCATCTTTCCGTCCCGAAATGGTCATCTTACCGTAACGCGCCGCTGCCCAATCTTTCTGCCAACGCTCAAGGTACGCGTGATACGTCTTTTGTGTTAACCGGCCGCGCGCGAGTTTCTTACTCCCGAAACACACACCCGTCACTTTGTTTGTCAATTGAATCAATTGCTTTTCGTATCGGTCTTTCTTAAAGTTCAACTGGCCCAAGCGAGACTTGAGGTGTTTGATTTCAACATCAAGGTGTTGATGTTCAAAATCATACGCGCAGTAAAATAAGCGTGTGAAATGCTTATATGTCACAACAAAAAAGGCCCCTTTTTGTTGTTCACGTGATGTCTTATTGAACATCGGTGTTCCTTTGACAAAAGAGCCTTTTATTTTTTGAAGTGTCGTCAAGCGCGCCTTCGTCGCTTTTATTTTTCTTTTAACGGCATTGATTTGTTCTTTTTTATTACCTATGTACACCTTCTTCAATTCTTTTTGTGCAGATAGAAGCGCGCGTCCTTCTTGAACAGCACTGTTGGCATAATAATCATTTAATCCGTAACGTTGCTTTAACTGTTGATGGATGGAAACAGAACTTTTTGCTTCCGAGCCCCTGAGCTCCCGGACCTCCGCTTGATAGCGAAAATGTTTGGCTTGATTAAACACCCGAAGGGTGTGAGTCATGGACATCACAAAAACAGGGTTAATCATATGCTTATATAAGCGATTTGAAAAAATGGCCTTCATGCCCATGATACCCACCCTCTCTTTGTTTTGTGACGGTCACTGTTATTGGTTTAATTATACCACACGGAATATATGTTTGTCACTTCAAAAATATTCAAAATAAACAATTCATCACCCACCTCGTGCTGACGCACTTGAGGAAGGTGTCTTCTCGCCTTAATGCGTTAAAAAATTTGTCTTGATTGGGTAATGTTCAAGCCTATCGCTCAAATGCTTAAAGCCTTGCTTCATATTATCTCCCTCATTCCTGATGTAAGTAACTACTTACATATGTTCTAGTGGGTGATGAATAAAAAAGCAAGGCTTTTTGATTATTTTTCTTCTTCTCTTTTTAGCCGGTCCTTTAACTTTCGCGCCGCACTGCGTTTATAATGCCTTACGGCATTAGCACTTACACCTAAATCCTTGCCAATTTCAACAAGTGTCTTACCTTTTAACACATGCCCTTCAAACCAAGCCCACTCATTCTCTGTTAATACGTGTCTTAATTGATTGATAAAGTATCCATCAGTAATCTGGTCCTCGGTTTGAAACTGCCCTTCACTTTCTACATGTTGTTTATACTTTTCATCACGATTTCGTTTCCGCTCATCTTTCCTGAATAAATCAATCAAACGAAATTGCATTTTGTTGTAGACATACGTAGAAAACTTCATCTTCTCATCATCATAATCAAGCGTCGCTTGCCACAAACAAATCGCTAACTCTTGATAAAACTCACCCTCAGGGTCTCTGACATGATACTTCTTTAGTAAGTGGTACATCATTGGTTCATAATCATTCAGTAATCGGTTGAACTCATCCATCTTAATACGTCCTCTTGGAGGATCCTCATTGTATTCCGCGGTAAGTTCAGCATAATCGGTTGGTATTGTTTTGGCACCTTGCCAAAATGGTTATTTTGACACTAAAAGATTGGTTTTAGCAACGATGTCATTTGATTTTAGTGTTAATGATGACGAAAATATGACTTTTGGTAGAATATCAAAACAAAAAAGCTCACTAACCACAGTGTCATGGTTAATAAGCTTTTTAATTTAGTCCTCGCTCAAAATAACTTGTTAAGCGATACATCACGATATCTTTGATGAACGGATAAAGATCACGTGCTTCTTGATCAGTAAGAGGCAATACAAGAGCGAACTGATCTGAATCAAATGTAAATATGCCTTTTGAGCTACCACTCCATTTTGAAAATGGCATATCTTCGATAAGTTTTACTATCTTTTTCTCATCAAATGTCAGCAACTTTTTCGTTTTCTTATCACTGAAATCTTTGTTTCGCCGATAATCTTTTTCTGTTAAATACATATAAAAAGGATAACTAATTGACTGAGCATCAGTTGGGTGATGCCATTGATCATTTCCGCGATCAAGCATCAGTTTTAACACGACCATCTTATAGCTTTTTGACATGACCGTACGCTCAACTTCTTCGATTATCGATTTGAATTTCATATAAAGCGCCGTTTCTGCTGGTGATAATTCTCCCGAAGCATGTAATAAACCCATATAGGACTTAAACTCTTGTTTGATCTGTCTAGCATCTTCCCTGCCGTATCGATGCATGTCTAAATATGTTGGTCTCTTGCCAAGTTCTGTTTTTAATGTGTGATAACTTGATATCAGTCTTTCTTTTCTTGGTTGGCGCTTTCGAACGAGATACTTAATTAAATCCACCACTTGCACCTCAAGATGTAGCTCACAATTTGTTGGAACTTCTGGTATCACTTGTTTTAACGTGCGCGAATGACGATCGCGTTCAGTATCAAATAACTGCATTTTCACATCAGCATTTTTATAGTTACCAATTAAATCGATAATATGACAATGTGTTTTTCCATGACTTAATCTTAAGCCTCTTCCTACTTGTTGTGTGTATATAGTTAAAGACTCCGTTGGACGCACAAACAGTAACGTATCAACCTCTGGTATATCTATTCCTTCGTTAAAGAGATCGACCGTAAAGATAATATCAATTGTTTCGTCTTTCAGCGCCTGAATCGCATCTTGTCTTGAATACCCTATCGTTTTAGAATGAAGACTAATAGCCTTCTTACCCTTATCCGAGAAATAGTCTGCTAAATATTGTGCTTGTCTAATCGATGAACAAAAGCTAATGGTACGTGTTTGTTTATGTTCTTGCCATGCATTAAATATCTTTTCAGCAATCGTATCTTTAAGTTGTTTCAATTCAAGTTCATGTTGATCATAGCGATTACCGAGCCACGTAATTGAGCTGTAATCTGTTTCATCATACACGCCAAAATATTTAAACGGTGCTAAATAGCCATGTTGAATCGCTTCAATGAAGTGCATTTGAAAAGCAACGTTATTATCACATAACGCATAGACATCTTTTCCGTCTAAGCGATCT
>JBNJFJ010000149.1:0-3149 GCA_051746745.1 Bacillota bacterium
TTAAACCAGTCCCAGATAGCACTGAAAAAGTCTTTCACCGCATTAATTACCCCTTGACCTTCTTCCGATTCGGCAAAGTCATTGATCCAGTCTTTCGTTTTATCAATCGTATTATTCACTTTGTCCCAGTCAATGTTTAAGTCTTTTAATTTATTGAAGAGGTTAACCAGTTGGTCGAGTTGCTCATCCGTTAAAGTGAGGCCCATCTCTTCAGCGAGACGCTGAATTAACGCACGTAGTTCTTCAGTTGTTTCAGGCTTTTGCTTGTCGACTTCTTCTTTAATTTTATTGATAAAGTCAATCGCTTCATCTTCTGAAACATCTTCATCTTCCGCTAAATCGGCGGTAATGACCATCTCTTCGTTGGCGGCTTTCTTTAAGTCTTCATCTAATTCTTCTCCGGTTGATTGTTCGTACGCTTTTAAGATGCCGGTTAAAGCCCCGGTACCAGAGACATTAAATGGTGCGGTCACATAAATTTCAGCGCCAGTAATGCCAGCTGTCGCAAGCGCATTGGCGTACATTTTCGATGTAATATAGGTAATGTTTTCGGTTGTGACCATGATACCTGATTCATCTTCGCGCAGTGAAATTTTGGCTGATGAAATCGCACGGGTCCCGATTTGTTCCTTCGGAACAACGTCACCTAAATATTGATGTTCTTCCTCGTTGGTCACATAAACAATATCTGCTTCATCGATATCAGCCATATCCATTTCTTCTAACAGACTCGCCTTTTGTTCCTCGGTTAAATCTTCTCCTAAAGTAACAACCACATCCGTCACCGCGTCAGCCGATAACACAGGGGCCAATAGTTGTAACGCCATAACAACAAGCAGTGTCATCACCAGTTGTTTGTTGATATTTTTTATAAGTTTCATGTTTTTCCTCCTCGTGTTCAGCTTGTTTCTCACTTAAGAACACATTAATAGTTTACCCTAATTTAGATTGAAAGTATCTTTTTCCGCTGTTTTTACACAAAAAATAGGTCATTGGTGCCTCCTCTGATACAATAGCATTATAGGCTAAATGCAAGTGCTAGTTATTTATATTATAAAAAAGGGAGTGCTTATATGACGTATATTGATATTACGATGCCACTAATAAATCAAGGGGCGACTTGGCCAGGTGATACATCTTACTACTTTAAACTGAGCGCAACGATGAAAGACACGGGTTCTGTCAATATCGGAGAGATTACTTCAAGTCTTCACAATGGTACCCACATGGATGCCCCGTTTCATTATGATGATCGCGGGCGTACCATTGATCAACTGGATGTCTCGATTGGCATAGGACGTTGTCGTATTGTAGACGTGACAGGTTTAGACAAAGTTACAGTGAGTGATTTAGAGGAGCTTAATCTTTCAGGTGTGTCACGGCTGTTATTTCATATGTTAGACCGTGATCCGGCTGTTTTTCCTGAGCAGTTTCCGCTTTTAACAGTTGAAGCAGTCGAATATTTAGCAACTATTGGGGTAAAGCTGATTGGGACCGATGCGCCGTCTGTCGACGCCGTTGATTCAAAGACGTTACCAGTTCATTTAGCGATTCATAAAGAAAAGATAACTATTATTGAAAATCTGTATTTAAACGACGTTCCGGTAGGAAATTATCACTTGTATGCCGTGCCGTTAAAAATCGTAGGTGGGGATGCAAGTCCAATCAGAGCTCTTCTCACACCCATTGTAGATTAAAAGACAAAAACAACAGTAAGATGTAAGCATGGATGACTGGATTTACGGGTAAAGGATACTGTAAGTCTAAGTATGGTTAGCAATTATATCGTAGCTTGTATTTTTGAGAGGGTGAGTCAAATGAAATTAATGGACCGATTAGAACAACAATTAAATGACACGATTCAAGCGGTGGGACGCTATCCGCTTGCTTTCAGCTTTATTTTAAGTTTAACCATTGCGAATATGGTCATGATTGAATCAAATGACAGTGCGATGTACCGGTTCAGTTACACCTTTGTGATTGGGATCTTATTCAGTCTTATTTTTGAACATCTCTATGAACGTTTCTACATCCAAATTAAAGTAAGACTCTTGCTGATGTGGTCAGCTCTTATTCTGACGCTCGGCTACTTTTTCTTACAGCACTGGCCGGAATTTATGTCCATTCAAGTAGGAATTCGGACGAGTGTGATTGTGCTGATGAGTTTACTATTAATGATTTGGATTCCAACGATTCAAAGTGAATTCCGTTTTAGTCAGAATGTGTTCGTTATTTTTAAGAACTTCTTTATTACGTTACTGTATTCAATCGTTCTAGCAATTGGAATCAGCTTAATTATTGCGCTGATCAATGCGTTACTCTTTACGACGGATGGTGATGTGTTCTTACATTTCCTTAACTTGATCGCGAGTCTATTCTTCCCATCGCTCTTCTTATCGATGATGCCTGTCTATATCGGGGCAAGGGATCAAAAAATGCAGAAAAAAGATCAAGTGAAAAAGAAAAACAATTTGATGTCACTGACGACAACGACACCGATTTTTGACCGATTACTCAGCTATATTATTATTCCGTTAACGACGATTTACAGTGGGATTATCTTAATCTATATTGCGATTAATATTACCGGGGATTTATGGTCTGAAGTTTTACTAGAACCGTTACTCGTCTCATTTACGGTAGTTGTCTTACTCGTCTATATTCTCTCACTAGAAGTTGAAACGAAAATCGCGGCGCTATTTGCGAGAGTCTATCCGAAGGTGTTACTGCCAATCGTCTTATTCCAAACGATTGCTTCCATTGTGAAATTAACCGATACCGGAGTGACGTACGGCCGTTATTTCGCCATTCTCTTTGGTGTTTTTGGGACAATTATGGCGATTGTTTATGGTTTCTTAAGTCGTGAGAAGATGGGTTGGATTGCGCCAATCTTTGTCGTCTTTGGCTTAATTTCAATTACGCCACCTGTTGATGCATTTAGTGTAAGTTTCTATAGCCAAAAGGCAAGTTTAGAGACGATTCTAGAAGATAACAACATGTTGACTGAGGGGGAAGTAATCGCCAATCCTGACCTAGCTGATCAAGGGAAAGAAGAGATTACTCAATATGTGAATCAGTTTGAACAACTGAATCAACTGGAGAAAATTGATTATCTACCAGAAGATCTCATGGCACCCGGTGTCTTTGAA
>JBNJFJ010000150.1:0-2994 GCA_051746745.1 Bacillota bacterium
AGCCGTATTCACTTTTCTAACGTAGTCCTCGAAAGACTTAGGCTAGACAACTAGGGCTTTTGCAAGCCCCCACTTCAAAACGCGTGAGCGTTTAAGTGGGGGGTAATTGACCTTCATTTACAAAAATCGTAAAGTATAAATCTTCATTTTTACTCAGTGTTTCATCTAATTTCTCTGAATAACGATCGACTTTCTTATAAATAATATCTAATGTTAATGGAACAACTTTAGACCCTGTATATGGAATATATAAAAAGACAAAGACTAAGAATAGTTCATTTAGTTGTATACTTGTTCCATTTAACACATAATCAACAACCCATTGATTGATATGGTTTAAATCTAACTCAATACCGTGCGAAACAATAATAATTTCAATTGTAAACATAAGATGAAAACAGATAAAAAGAAGCAAGGTTAATGTAGCACTATTCTGTCTCTCCCTTATTCTTTCCATAAAGTAATGGTATCCATTTACCAGTACATAGAGTGACAACCATAGTAAAATCAATATCAGCAAAATTCGTAACATCTGATTTCTCTGCATAATGAAAAGAATGAAGACCGTACTGCCACCAAATACTAACGTAGGCATGGCATTAACCTTAAAATTGCCTTCTCCATTCAACATGTCCAGGATAATAAGCGTCACCACAAAACAAATTAAAATGATTACTTTCAGCATCTGTTCACCCTTTTCTTATTTCGTCACCAATAATAATAAAGCAGCTAATGATCGACTAATGACATGAATACTTGATGTGTCAATCCGTTTGTAATAACTTGTTTTACTAATTCCAATAGCCTTTGTTGCTGTTTCGTAACCTATATGACCAAAATGATATTTGATTGCTTCCCACTGCTTATCAGTAATCTGACTTATCATAAGATTAATAGCTGATAAGATGTCCTGATACATTTTATCCCGTTCTTCTATTCCTGTTACAATTGTCCCTGCATAGGCTGACTTTTCTTTTAAATCATCAAATCCTTTTCTTGCCTGCCAAAAAATCGGTCCATTCATATCCCAAGAGTTATCTTTTAGTTCACCATTGTATATGCCAAAACTCAGTACATAACGCACTTTAAATGGATAGAGATAAGCAAATGTTAGTATTATTAGATCGTTTAACTGATCTGTGTATGGTAAAATAATTTGTATTTCATCGCCTCTAGATAGATGGAATTGCCGTTTTATGTGAAAGACTTGCTCCAAGACGCTATTTAACTGATCTAGTTTATCGCGCAATCTAGCGTCCAGCTTTTCAGGGGGGACTTTTGATGATGCGACAATGTCTAAAGTCATTAAAACAAATAGCTGCTCCGTATTATCCTGTCGATTTAATCTATACTCCGTTCTTGATACCGGAAAAATAATTTTTTCATTAATAAGTTGATTAATCATGTCACTCTTATGATAGGTTGAGAATTGACCAAGATGTTTTTTATAATAGGAACTCAAGTCTGATTCGTTAATTTGATGAGTGTTTCTAAATGCTTTTTGAAAATCATTCACGTTTAGTTTAATTCTATCCGTCATGTTTTTTCTCCTTTCACTAAGAAATACAATTACATTCCTAAGCTAATATTTATTCACTTTTCTATTGCTATTATGTTAATGGCATCACCAAATGGCATTTTTTATTCCTATTAAAATATAGGAAAACATACATTTACTATTATATATTAGGAATTGGGTCATTTCTACGTTATAACTATTTTAGTTATATACCAGCAACTGATAACATGCAAGTTCATTAACTAACTTAGAAGTGAACTACTCCCACCACTTACCACCCTTACGGGTTGCTTGAAGTGGGGGCTTCTTGGGTAATCGTCACTTTTGATAGCTGACGAAATTGACCAAGCTAACCCTCTTGTTCCAAGAGTTTATATTTTTATTAGGCACTTACTAATAAGCGAATGCCTTCCTTTTTTATATTGCGTGCTGAATTGTAATCCCTGTCGAGATTTAGACCACACGAACATTTATAAGTTCTCATGTTCATAGGCATAGGTTGGGTATTTCCACAACTTGAACAGGTTTTGGTAGAGGGAAACCATTTGTCTATTTTGACAAGCTGTTTTCCTTGTTCTTTTAGTTTATACGCTAAGAAAGACGTGAACATTCCCCACCCATTATCATGAACGCTTTTACCAAACGTTAAGGCTCGAGACATCCCTTTCATATCTAGGTCCTCAATGATAACGGCATCATAAGTCGTCACCCATTCTCTTGATTTGTGGTGAAGAAAGTTCTTACGTTGATTGGCGACTTTCTCTTGAATTTTAGCTACTCGAATCCGTTGTTTATGCCAATTGGAAGAGCCTTTCTTTTTACGTGAAAGTCTCCGCTGTTCTTTTGCTAATTTATCACGCATGTGTCGATAAAACTTAGGGTCATTGGCTTTCTCACCCTCACTATCAACAAACAGTCCATCCATCACAAAATCTAAGCCAACAACTTTTTCAATTTCTTTTGTTTCAATCTCCTGCTCATACTCTGTCAAAATAGAAATATAGTATTTTCCTGATGCGGTTATTGAAAGGTTACAAGATTTGATGACATATTCCGAAGGAATGGCACGATGTTGTTTGATTTTGACCATTTTTAGTTTCGGTAATTTGATATGACCATCCAATAACTGAATGTTTCCATTGACGACATTTGTTGTGTAACTTTGTTTATGTCGTTTACTTTTGAATTTTGGAAACTTGGCATTCCCTTTGAAAAAGGCTTTATAAGCTTTCTCTAAGTTTAGTTGAGCATTTGCCAGTGCAAGACTATCCACTTCTTTCAACCACTCAAACTCCGTCTTATACTTGGCAGGTGTAGGGTGTTTCACCTTTTTCAAGGCTTCTTTATCATCTTTCAAGTTTTCATATGTTTCTATACGTTCGGCTAACATCTTGTTGTAGACAAAACGCACACAGCCAAAGGTCTTATGTATCATCACGACCTGTTCATCTGTTGGATATAATCGAAACTTATAT
>JBNJFJ010000151.1:0-2867 GCA_051746745.1 Bacillota bacterium
TTCGGTATTAATTCGACAATCTTCTGAAACAGCCTAGTCAAATAGGTGAATATGTTTTAAAATAGACATGTTAAAGACCGAAACATAAAGGGAGCGAATGTGGTGACAAATAATCAATTAAAAAATGAAGTAAAAGTATTTAGTTTAAATTCAAATAAGCCATTAGCTGAGGCGATTGTGAAAGAACTCGGCATAGACCTAGGAGAATGTACCATCAAAACGTTCAGCGATGGTGAAATTCAAATCAATATTGAAGAAACCGTCCGTGGATACGATACTTATATTATTCAATCTACTAATGATCCGTCGGATCAGCATTTAATGGAAACACTCATTATGTTAGATGCCTTTAAGCGTGCATCCGCAAAAACCATCAACGTTGTCATGCCTTACTTTGGTTACGCAAGACAAGACCGAAAAACGCGTTCACGTGAACCAATCACAGCGAAACTGATTGCGGACTTAATCCAAAAAGCAGGCGCGACGCGGGTCATGGCGATGGATTTACACGCAACACAAGTCCAAGGCTTTTTCGATATTCCAGTCGATCACTTAAATGGGCAGCCGATTTTAGCTGATTATTTTATCGAGAAGAACTTAGAAGATGTTGTTGTAGTCGCACCAGATCACGGGAGTGTTAAACGGGCCCGTTCATTTGCCGAAAGATTGAACGCACCAATTGCCATTCTTGACCGCCGGGGACCACGCGACACAGTCGAACATGGGCATTTATCTGTCGTTGGTGACGTTGAAAATCAAACCTGTATTTTAATTGATGACATCGTCGATACTGGCCGCCGAATTTCAACGGGCGCGGAAGTGTTAATTAAAACGGGCGCCAAAGAAGTGTATGCGACATGTACCCACGCCGTTCTTTCTGGGATTGCCAAACAAAATATTGACTTATCACCGATTAAAGAACTTGTCGCAACAGATACGATTCATATCTCAGAAGACAAACGCTTTAATAAACTGACGGTGCTTTCAACCGCCGAACTCTTCGCAGAGGCCATTCGTCGGGTCCACTTTGAAGAGCCTGTCAGTCCATTATTTAATTACTAAGAGTGAGATAAAGAGAAGATGTTGCGACATCTTCTTTTTTTTAAAACCGAGATGTAAGCGTTATGATCATGCTTTTTAACCCAAGCTTATGTTTTTTTAATTAAAATACAAAAATAACCATTATGTTATATATCATTTCTTGACTTTTTCAGACTAAGAATCCTTTTTGTTCTTATTTTTTTGCTTTCGTGTTAGAATGAAAAAAAAGACATATTACGAGGAGAGATTGTATGGATAAAAAACGCTTAATTATTTACCCGCTCTTATTTTTAATTACTCTGGCGATTGCGACCCTTGGCTTTACTCGCTTTGGTTTAGATGGTCTTATTCTGCCAATGGGAATCACTTTCCTTTATTTCACGATTATTTTCCTTATTGCGACCGCGATCAAAAACAACTCGATTGTGGATATCGGTTGGGGTATGGGATTTGTGATTGGTAGTTGGGTAACGCTATTTACGACCGATGCACCTACAGCGCTATCTTATATCGTTGTCGGCTTTATTACTTTCTGGGGCTTACGATTGAGTATCAGGTTACTCAGACGTAACTACGGCAAGCCCGAAGACTTCCGTTACCGTCAGTGGCGCGAGGAGTGGGGAGACAAAGTTGTTCTCATTGCCTTTTTCCGGGTATTTATGGTTCAAGGGATTATTAACTTCGTTGTTGGCTCTGCTGGTTATGCTGTGATTAAATATAATACCTTAGACTTTACTGGCTTCGGTCAGTGGTTTGTTTATATCGGTTTAATAATTGCCTTTACCGGTCTCTTCTTTGAAGTCGTTGGCGATGAGCAGTTGCGTCAACACATAAAAAAAGGCACGCGCACCTTACTTCAATCTGGGCTGTGGTCTGTGACACGTCACCCGAACTATTTCGGTGAAATCCTCATCTGGGTCGGGATTTATATTGCGGGACTGTCCATACTTGTTGCCGGTAATATTCCGGTCATTTATTATGCGGCCCTTATCCTGTCACCTGTCATTATGAGTACGGTACTGATTAAGATTTCCACACCACTCCTAGAGAAAAACATGGAGAAATATGACGGCTGGGAAGACTATAAAAAACGTGTGCCGATGATTTTCCCTTGGGGAAAGTAACTTAAACACACTTATAAAAAAGCATCTAACAAAAAAGCTGATGACAGCACATGGCTGTCATCAGCTTTTTTATGGTTATGTGGTATATTCTCACTTCTGGTTTTGTCTTTAGACCTTTTAACCACCTGTAAACGCTAACTTTTCTAATAGCGTATTTTCCACTTGAAAATCAGTACAAGTTCGATATAATAGTAACGTTGCTTAAAAATGCGACACGTGGTTCGCAATCATCCCACGTAAAAAAACTAGCAGGAGGAAAACGATGTTAAAAACAAAATCTTTAGTCACCAATGCGGTGATCGCGGCACTATACATTGCGATCTCGCTCGTACTCGAACCCCTCACCTTTATGAGTGTGCAGTTTCGGGTACCGGAAATGTTTAACCACTTAGTTATCTTTAGTCCCCGGTACTTTTTCGGGATTGTCATGGGGGTATTTATCACCAATCTCTTTAGCCCACTTGGCGTGTATGACCTTTTCTTTGGGGTCGGTCATTCCATTATTTCACTCGGCTTACTGATTCTTATCCGTCGTTCAGTGAAAAATGTGAAAGCCTTGCTTGTGATCAATACGGTGATCTTCACCGCAACAATGGCAATCATTGCGCTTGAGTTAACGCTCGCCTTAGAATTACCATTCTGGGCTACGTATTTAACAACAGCCCTTGGTGAATTTGGTGTCATGGCGATCGGGGCACCGGT
>JBNJFJ010000152.1:0-2835 GCA_051746745.1 Bacillota bacterium
GGCAACAATCAAGCCGACTGGCAAGTCGAAGTGATGCAGACAGACGCCGCGATTAATCCAGGAAATAGTGGTGGGGCATTGTTAAATACTGCAGGGCATCTCATTGGGATCAATTCGATGAAGATTGCTGAATCGAGTGTCGAAGGGATTGGCTTTACGATACCGATTAACGAGGCCATTCCAATCATTGAAGAGTTAGAATCAAGTGGTCAAGTCAGACGCGCCTTTTTAGGGATTGAAGCCTATAGTTTGATGGAAGTACCAAGAGACCGCTGGCAAGAGACATTAAACTTGCCTGAAGACGTAGAAGCAGGTGTGGTACTTAATGCGGTCGTTCCTGATTCACCAGCGGATGATGCCGGATTACAGGCGCTTGATGTGATTGTGAAGCTCGATGAGACACCAGTCGCCAACATGATTGATTTACGAAAATATTTGTATCAAGAAAAACAACCAGGTGACACGATTCTGGTGACGTATTACCGCGATCAAACGGTTCAAACGACAGAATTCGAGTTATCCACACAATCTGAATAGCGAAACCAATAGAAACCCGCTTGTTTACCTAAACTTTAGGTAAAAGAAGCGGGTTTTTGTGTATAAACAGAAAAGTTATTCACAGGGTGTGGACAGAATTGTGAGTAACTCGCTAGATATAGTTGAGAACAGAGATTCGAACACTAAATAAATGAATAGACCGTAAATATTGTGTAAACAAATCAGACATTTCCGGGGAAAAACTGTGGGTTTCCTGTTGAAAAGTGGTGAATAATGAAAAAACGCGCATTCTGGGGATAATATTGTGGATAACTATTAGTCATAGAACAAAATTATACATAGCGGTGACTTTTCCACATGATAGTCTTTCTTCGCTTAAGCGTCATCGTTCAGCAGCCTGTATAAAAATGAACAATGGCATAAGGCGTTACTTTATGTATATAATGTTGTTAACAAGTGGAAAGTTGAGGAGGAACCGATGAAAAATAATGTTGAAAAAATGGCACTCATATTATTAGTAAGTCTGACAGTGATTGGTTTTGTCTTAATCTTTACCTCAGGACAGATTGGTGAGATGTTTGGCAATATTGCCTTGGAGAAAAATGGTGGTGGAATGGCTACGATCGATTATGAGCGGGTGTATGCGACAACGACGACAAATGTCAGAACAGCAGGTAGTATTCTTGCATTAGTCGGGGGATTCGGGTTACTGCTTAGTGGCTATACGTATTATCAGAGATTATATCCGTCTTAATTTAAAAAGAAACAAATAAAATCATCCTCTTGGCTCAACTAGATAAGCCAGGAGGATGATTTTTTAACATATACGAATGCCTTAGTTATCTTTTAAAATCTCATTAATCTTCGCGAGTTCATCACTCGAGAAGTGTAAGTTATCCAGTGTCTTCACGTTCTCTTCAATTTGACTGACTTTACTTGCGCCGATTAAGGCACTAGAGACTGTATCGTCACGCAGAACCCAAGCAAGAGCCATTTGAGCGAGTGATTGATCACGTAAGCGAGCCATTTCATTCAGTTCAATCACTTTGTTGATGACGTCTTCTTTAATATCTTTTTCGTTTAAGAACGGGATATGGGCTTTGCTTGCGCGTGAATCTTTTGGTACCCCTTTTAAGTACTTACTTGTGAGTAAGCCTTGTGCTAGTGGGACAAATGCAATCGCACCAGCGCCGTTTGATTTTAATACATCAAGCAGTGATTCCTCGACCCAACGGTTTAACATGGAGTAAGATGCTTGGTGAATAATAAACGGTGTTTTTTGTTCTTTAAAGATGTTGACTGCTTGTTTTGTTTGTTCCGCGTCATAGTTAGAAATCCCAACGTAAAGAGCTTTCCCTTGTTTCACGATTAAATCAAGGGCTTGCATCGTTTCTTCAAGCGGAGTGTCTGGGTCTGGACGGTGGTGATAGAAAATATCAACGTAGTCCAAGTCCATCCGCTTTAATGATTGATCAAGACTTGAGACAAGATATTTCTTTGAGCCCCAATCACCATAAGGACCGTCCCACATATGAAAACCGGCTTTAGATGAAATCACGAGCTCATCGCGGAACCCAGCGAAATCTTTCTTTAAAATTCTACCGAAGTTTTCCTCGGCCGAACCAGCGGGAGGACCATAGTTATTGGCGAGGTCAAAGTGGGTAATTCCTAAGTCAAAGGCACGGGTTAACATCGCGCGTTGGTTTTCAAATGAATCTGGTTCACCGAAATTGTTCCATAACCCTAAAGAGATCGCAGGTAATTTTAAGCCGGAATTACCGACCCGATTATACGTCATGTTGTCGTAACGTTTATCACTTGGTTTATACATATCGATAGCCTCCTAATATAATAAGAAAATGGTAAAGTAACTAAGAAAATAACTAAGAAACATAAAATACTAAAGCGGTGATGGTAAAAAAGAGTCACACATCAAATGATGGCGCTTACTTCGTGTTGGTAAGAAAAGCAGGCTATTTAATAGCCTACTTGTACGGCCGCATTGACGATATACATGAGATCGTTTTTGTCTTGTTGTTCCTCGAGATAAATCCCACTTGTCGTTTGTAGACCACCAGGCACGACGTCAACTGTGACGGTTCCGTAAGGAATCTCGGCTTTAATTTTGTCGATATCGACTTCACTCGTGTCTGTTGGAACACCTAAGACGACATTGACTTTCATGTTATGTAGCGATTGTTCAGGCAAGAAGTCTTTGATACCGGGCATTGAGTTATAATGAATCGCATTTACGACCGCACGGACCGCTGCCTTGGTCACGTCTTGGCCATGCGTATCAATACCAACACCTGTCTCAACAAAAATCATTTTTTCCAT
>JBNJFJ010000153.1:0-2820 GCA_051746745.1 Bacillota bacterium
TTTAGTTTTCAATTACCTGAATCGTCAGCGCAAACACCTGACGTGACAGGGATTAGTTTTGTTGCAGCCATTGCGTTAACGATTCTTAGTTTTAAAGGTTTTACGACAATCACAAATCAAGGGGAAGAAATTGAAAAACCGAAGAAAAATATTGCGCGTGCGATTACGTTATCGATTGTTATTAGTCTCGCTGTGTATCTTTTGATTGCTTGGGCGGTATCAACGAACTTGTCTCTAGCTGAGATTATTAAGCAAAAAGATTACGCCTTAGCTGCAGCTGCAGAACCCGCACTCGGTTCACTTGGTGTATGGTTTACGGTTATTATTGCCATCATTGCGACGATATCAGGTATTATTGCGAGTGTGTTTGCCGTATCAAGAATGCTGGCGATGCTTACCAATATGTCGCTCATTCCACATTCGCATTTTGGTATGCCAGGCAGTATTCAAAAACACACACTCGTCTATACGGTCGTTATTGCGATGGTGTTAACGGTGTTATTTGATCTTAGTCGGATCGCTTCGATGGGCGCGATTTTATATTTAGTGATGGATATTTTAATCCACTGGGGGTTATTCTATAAACTTAAAAATGAAGTTACAAGTAATCGAGTTATCGTAGGTGGTGCGATTTTAATTGATAGTATCGTCTTAATTGCGTTTGTGGCCTATAAACTCCAGACCGATTTACTAATTGTCGGTGTGTCATTGCTTGTGTTAATCGCAACCTATCTGATGGAGAAATTTTTTCTTAAACATAAGCGGGAACAAGGAGAGTTAGAAGGTCATCATTCATGAACTAGTGATAAAGGCTCAAATCATCTTTTTTTAAACGGAAAGGTTTAAAAACCCGATTAAGAAGGTAAACATAGTATGAAACTAATTATAAAGGAGCGGATCAAGTTATGAGTAATGTTTTATTTACGTCTCATGCGACAGCAACAGGTGGCCGTGATGGTCATGTAAAATCAGATGATGGTTTAATCGATTTAAATTTAGTCAATCCAGCTGGAGGTAGTGGTGAAACAGGCTCTAACCCTGAACAGCTATTTGCCGCAGGTTACGCCGCTTGTTATGACGGGGCACTAAATTTAATGGCTGAGCGTCAAAAGAAAGAGATTAAATCAACATTAACGGCAGATGTTAGTTTATTAAAAGATCCAAGTGATAATGGATTTAAAGTTGGTGTTGTACTCCATGTTGATATTAAAGGGGTCTCGCAAGAAGAAGCAGAACACCTCGCAGAACTTGCTCACAACTTCTGCCCATACTCTAAAGCAACCAGGGGTAACATCGATGTTGAGTTAAAAGTAACAGGTAAGTAACGGCGTTTAAATATTTCAGTCAAAACAACAAGTGCCTTTTGGTACTTGTTGTTTTGTTATGAATCAAGCTAAAAATATAAAGATACAACGGGATGCCTTCCTATTGGAAATTCTTTTTAAATGACCTTGTTTCAAGGGTTGTTTTTTTGTATAGTAAAGAATGGAGAAACGAGTGAGGCTTGTTTTTAACTGAGTAAAAACGGGTAATTATTCACATAGCCTATGTACGTTAAAATGAATCTAGGGGGAATCTTTCATGTCAAAAGAAAAGATTTTAATGATTGGTGCCGGACGCATGGCGCAAGCAATCATTGATGGTTTAAAACATGCGGATTTTAGTGAAATCTTGGTTGGAAATAACGGGAACAGTGAACGTTTAGAAGAAGTAGAAGCACGCTTTGGTGTGAGAACAACGAATCAGTGGCAAAATCACGTGTCAGACCAGGATATTATTATTTTGGCTGTTCCACCTGAAGCACATGAAGAAGTATTAGCGTCACTCAGTGACGTGATTAATGGTCAACTGGTGCTAACGGTGGCGGCAGGTATTGATGTCAAATACCTTGAATCGCATTTACCAGAAGGGACACCTGTTAGCTGGCTCATGCCAAATACGGCGGCATCAAAAGCAGAATCGATGACACTCTTTACCTTAGGGCACCATGTGACAGATGAACACGAGTATTATATTGAAAAAATCCTCTTTAGTATCGGTCAATTTAAAAAATTAACCGAACAACAAGTGCATCAAATTACCCCGATTACGGGTAGTGGTCCGGCCTTTGTTTACCGGTTTGCGGACGTGTTGATTAAAGAAGTTGAAAAAGCGGGTGTGACTGAAGTCGTCGCAAAACAACTTGTAGCCCAAATGGTTAGAGGGGCATCAGAAATGTTGACGTCTGATTTAAAATGTCCACAAGATTTAATGGATGAAGTCGCTACACCTGGCGGTGTAACAGAAAAAGGTTTACAAGTCTTAGATGAACATAACTTTGATCAGATGATTCAAGAAGCGATTCGCAAGTGTGTTGATTTTGCTTCTGGTGACGAAGATTAACTTGACAGTGAAAATCATTATCACTATGATAATGGTGAGGTGAATATTTATGAAAATAGCAGTAGCTTATGCAAGTATGACAGGCAATACAGAATGTATTGCTGATGAAATAATGCGTTACTTAGACGAGAAAAATCTCGACCATAGTGCCTTCCATATCCCAAGTGATGATTTTTTCGCGTTTGATTTAGCTGATTACGATGTGATTTTCTTCGGCAGTTACACATATGGTGACGGGGATTTACCGTTTGAGTTGATGGATTTTTATGATGAGGTCGAAGATGAGGATTTATCAGGTAAACGCATCGGTCTTTTCGGTTCGTGTGATTCTTTTTATCCGTTATACGGTGTGGCGCTTGATCAATTTAAAGAACGTTTTGAATCTGTTGGGGCAACAGTCATCGGAGAATTAGTGAAAGTTGATTTAGACCCAGATGA
>JBNJFJ010000154.1:0-2809 GCA_051746745.1 Bacillota bacterium
ACTGTGATTACCGCTTTCTTCTTAATTTTTGGGATGATGCACTTTGGACCGAAGAAACCAAAAGGGTTAAAATAATTAAAATTCAACGGTTCATTGAATTTACAACCATTTAATATAATAATGACTATAAGAGCTAAAACAACTACTCTCACAAGGCGTAGTTGTTTGTTTCTTTACGTAATTCTTTAATAATTGGAGAAACATCTCAAGTCCTTTCACTTTTGTCAGTCGCCATATTAAGTTAGAATAATGTGTAAGCGCACACATTAAAGGAGGCACAAACAATGAAATACAACACATTAGGTAAAACCGGTTATAAAGTCGGTGAGTTAAGCTTTGGTACATGGGCGATTGGTGGTTCATGGGGAAAGATCAATGACGAAGAGTCGTTACGTGCTCTACATAAGGCAATGGATGAAGGGGTTAATTTCTTTGATACTGCCGATGTTTATGGTGACGGTCATAGTGAGGAACTTTTAAAGACAGCAACCAAAGGGAAAGAGAACGAGATTAAAATTGCGTCGAAGTTCTGTCGTAAAGGGGATATCCATGATCCTAAAACGTATGAGATGGATCAGGTGAGAAGTTATCTAGAAGATACACTCACACGTCTTGGCCGGGAGTCACTTGATTTGTATCAAATTCACTGCCCGCCGTTTGAGATTTTAAAAGAAGGTGCCGTCTTCCAAGTGTTAGATGAGTTGAAAAAAGAAGGGAAGATTAAGCATTACGGTGTCAGTGTTGAAACAGTAGAAGAAGGCTTATTCTGTCTTGAACAAGACAATGTTAGTACATTGCAAGTTATTTTCAATATGATGCGACAAAAACCGTTAGATGAATTGTTCCCGAAAGCAGCGGAGAAAAACGTCGGTATTATTGCCCGCGTACCACTCGCGAGTGGGCTACTCACCGGGAAATTCACTAAAAACCATCAATTTGAACAAGATGATCATCGTAACTTTAATAAAGATGGTGACGCGTTTAATGTCGGCGAAACCTTTGGTGGGTTACCATTTGAAAAAGGTGTCGAACTTGCCCATGATTTATCATGGATCAAAGAAGACCACGGGGATATGGCACAAGCCGCCCTTAAATGGGTGATGCAGCAACCGGGTGTCTCTACTGTTATTCCAGGCTTTAAAAACACAAAACAAGTCGTGGATAACTTAGGAGCGACAGAAGTCAAACCGTTCACAGGTGAAGAATTAAATCGTTTGCGTGATTTCTATCAACAACATATTCATCAACATATTCGTGGTGTTTATTAAAAAGAAAGTCACGTGTCGCTAGACGTGAAATGAAGAAATCAAAGTGATTAAAAATGATAAAAGCCCTTATAACATGAAGCAGCATAAAGCTAATGTTTAAAGGGCTATTTTTGTTTGTTGATGAGAAAAGGACAGTGCGTACGTGTTACTTAAGCATAGTCAATTCCAAAAACACATTTGTCATAAAGGAACTGAAGCATGTGTGTATGATCATTTGTTTCATAAAATTGCGATAGCTTCTCATTAAATTCTTCAAGATGTTTTTCTTCAATAGTCATGATGCCTACGCCATGCTCAATCATGATTTTGTTTGCCGAGATAATACTCGTTCGCTTATTACCATCCCAAAATAATTGTTTTCGCATAGCCCACAACATATAGGTTAGCGCTCTTTCAGTTGGACAAGCGATACTTAATAGTTGTTTTATGTCTGTTAAAATATCTGCCTCTACTGGGATTGATGGTTGATAATCCACTCCTGAAATACCAACATTACCACTTCGCAAAACGCCCCATTCGATGCTTTCGTTATAGGCGACGAATTCGTTTATTTTTTTTGCGAATGATAAATCAAAGGGCTTCTCGATATTGTTTAAAGTATAGCGCCAAGCATTTCTAAGATTCAATACTTTTTGAATATCATCTACGTCGACATTACTGACAGACATACCTTCGACGATTGTTTTAGTTTGAGGGAAAGTGACGTTTACACCTTCAATTTTAGCGGTGTAATAGATGTTTTCAACTAATGTTTTCTTGGCTAAAAAAATATTTTCTTTAGCTGTAAGATTATATTTATCCTTCATTTCCATTACTCCATTCCATGTTTTATCTTTTAATTTTAACATACTTATTGAACTCCACCCACCTAACATTCTCACGAATGTTTGAGGAAGGTGTCTTCTCGCTCTAAAAATGATAAAAAAACAGACGCAAAAAACGTCTGTTAATAATAATGGCTTTGGAAAAACTCACTTTTTTTAATGAAGCAACGAATGTTTAATCGTTTTATAAGCAATCAACAAGTCATGATTTGGCTGTACAGTACATAAACAAATGCATTACCCTTCTAGTTCTTCTACAATGTCTGGTCCACGCTCAACAACTGCACGTCCCATCCAGCGTTTACTGCGCCAGCGCCACCACATGATCCCGGCACGAATCCACTCATCCATCAACATCGCAATCCAAATACCAACAAGGCCAAATCCTAAGTGAATCCCGAGGAAGTATGACATTGGAACGGCAAGTCCCCACATAAAGAGAATTCCCATCATGACAGGAAACTTGGCATCACCAGAGGCTCTTAATGCGCTGATGATAATGATATTCGACGTTCGTCCTGGTTCAACGAATAACCCAATCAGAAGGATGGTCGCACCTAACGTGACAACATCGGCATCACTCGTGAAGATCCCCATAATCTGTTCACCGAAGAGGGCAAGGAAACCACCAATAGTCACGGCAATCGTTAAACCGTATCTCACCCCGATAAACATGTTGTGATAAGCTTCTTCATCTTTACCCGCTCCGACAAGTTG
>JBNJFJ010000155.1:0-2580 GCA_051746745.1 Bacillota bacterium
ATAAATGTTCGTGAACTTCACAACTAATTATGACTTTGATGTATAGTCAATGGTAGTCGCGTTTAATCGTCATATTTTTGACTTGAAGTCTTTTCGTATGTTTAATCTGAATACTTATACTATAAATGATACACGACTCACACATGGTTAAGCAATCTAACAAATGACACTAATAATGAATCAATTCGTGGACAATAATCAAGATCTGATCTTCTCTTTAATCAAAAAAATGCTCCTTTCAAGATTATTTCTTGAAAGGAGCAACGTGTCATTTACATTTGATAGTTTCATGTACGGTTAAATGGTAAGGTCTTGCGCCGATTCTTTACATTCAAATGGACCAGGCGTTAAATGACTTTCTGGTCGTTTATGACCGAAAAAGTCCCGATCCAGTCGGTAAGCTTGACCGTCTGGTTTTTCAAATGGCATGTTTGCGTGATACGTCTTCCCAAGAAGATCGGTCGTGATCACTTGATTTAAGGCGCGACGGAATAATTCCGGCTCTAAAATATGAAGGGTGACGTCACTTGTTTCTACATCGATGTTAATGTCCAAGCCTTTTTGATCCAAGCGTTCTCCCTTGGTTTCATGTTTTCCAGGAACAGCTTTATTTAGATAGAGATTACCACCCATCGCTACAGGGAGTACAGTATTACCAGTGGTAATTGCCTTTTTTGCATCTCCGAGTTCATCCAGTTCTTCTTTTGTTAGTTCCCACCATGGTTTGTCTTCCACATTGGGATGCTGATTATAGCCACCTAGTCCAACCGGGTGCAAGTAGCAAATCGCATCCTCAGGTACACCATCCATCACGACTTTTCCGTCTTGTTCACTTTCTTGTCGTGGCTTCAGTGGTAAATGTTCAAAGAAAGTAATCGGCACCGGTTCGGTTGCGTTATCCCCGTCACCATAAAAGATGTTGTTGTAGTAACGATCATCTCCCCCGGTAATATTAGAATAACCGGCAACCATGGTTTCGTGCGGGAAGTGATACGGGGTAATTCGCGAACGTTCAGGTTGAACAACGAATCTACCAGCAAATAGATTATGAACAAAGGCCCCGCCTTGCGACATATTTCTAAAGTTCATCGGTGAGAGGAACAGATTATGATCGACAAGGTAAGGTCCATGGCATACTTCAACAAATAAATCTTCTGACAGATTATCAAACAAGACGTTACGACTGATCCGGGTTCCTTGTGCTTGCCAATCGAGCCAAAGCCCTCGATAACAACTATAAATTTTATTTTCTCTTATTTCGGTATCTAACGATGCATGTAGCTTAATACCCGCCACTTCAGCCCCGTGTCTTAGGCGTTTATGATGGATATTATAAATCTTGTTTTGATAAATTTTGCTAAAGGCAGCCCCAAGATGTCCAACGATGCCTGCTTGTTCGCAGTCATGAATAACATTACCTCGTACAATATGGCTACCAATCTGTTCTTTATGCCAACCATCCCGTAAAGCTTCAAAGATAACCTCCTGTTCACGTTGTGTGCCACCTTTGTTGTGTTTATTTCGTATTTTTTCATGACCGGTTCCAATTCTTGTGCCTAAGCTAATGCCAACACTTTTAGATTCACTGATATGATTATTTTCAATAACCCAACCTTTACTCCAGTGAGGGCCAATCAATCCTTCTTGATAGGCAGTCGGTGGCGCCCATTGTGGTGACGCTTGACGGAGGGTAAAGCCACTGACATTAATGTAATCTCGTCCTGGTTGTTCTGGCCAGAAGCAATAAGGTCTAACGTTAATTTCAACATTTTCAACACGAGGGTCTTTACCACCAAAGTTTGCCCAGATCTTCGTCGTCACTGTCCCTACTTCCACGTACCACTTTAATAGCGAGTCATCAGCATATTTGGCATCAGGCCAAACCTCAGGATCTCTCACTTTTATCAGGCTATCTGTTTCGTATAACGATGTGTGATCTAAATAAACATCACCGAGGTGAATCGTCAGTTCCCCATCAAACAACCAATCACCACTTAACTGAACGTCATAAGGATGACGATGAGAAAAAATAGTGTTTGGCACTTCAGTCACCCACACATTATCACCGGTAAAGGTCCAATCGGTCATGCGCTCAGCACCGGTAATCACCACCTCCCCATCACCGGCTGATTTATACACAATTCGGTGATCTTCTGTTCCGCCATTTTTAGGATTGACCCATTCACGGTAAATGCCCGCATGAACGATGACCGTATCCCCTGCTACGGCAAGGGAGGCTGCCCGTGAAATCGTACGAAATGGCTGTTTTTTATTCCCTATTGCTTGATCGTTCCCGTTTATCGATACATGATATTCCATAATGCTCCGCCTTCTTTCTTGTTTCGCTAATTTAATCGTGAATCATTATTAAGTGTGTAGATAACTTAACTAAGTAAGCGATTACATTTTTTCGGTATATTTTAATTATGTTTTACTTATTTAAATCAGTACCCATATGTATTCGATCATAGCCCCGAGCTTACCTGTCGTCTGTTTTATCACCTACAACTCTTATCTTTCAGCTTACTACAGAATAAGGTAATCCTCACTTTAAAAACAAAAGAATCTACTTGTCTTTCT
>JBNJFJ010000156.1:0-2579 GCA_051746745.1 Bacillota bacterium
GATCATTAACAAGTAAAGGAGAATGGCTATGGCAGTGTTACAGGTTGATTACTTTTCCCGGGCCCTTGAGCGGACGGTGATGTTTCACGTCGTGTTACCGAATGATGTGATGGATTACTATAAAGAGGGCAATCCGCATTACTTAAGACCGATGAAAACGCTGATGTTGCTGCATGGTTATTTTGGTTCATCAACCGAGTGGCTTTATAAGAGTGAGATCGTGGAATTATCGAGGCGGTATAACTTGCTTGTCGTATTACCAAGTGGTGAAAATAGCTTTTATACTGAAGGACCAGCCTCCGGCCGGCGCTATCAAACATTAGTCGGCAAAGAATTACTGGATTATGTGAGACAAACATTTCATGTCTCAGACGCGAGAGAAGCTACGTATATCGGTGGCTTTTCTATGGGAGGTTTCGGGGCGTTACTTACCGGTCTAGCCTTTCCAGAAACGTATCAAAAGGTTTTTCTATTCTCGGCAGCCCTTATTACTGGTGAAGTGGCAAACTTTAACGATAGTCATAAGCAGCTAGCAAATACAGACTATTTTAGACTTGTGTTTGGTGAGTTAAGTCATGTGACCGATAGTCTCAATCACCCGCCTACACTGTTAAAAAAGCTACAGGAGACAAAGACGAAGATTCCCGACCTGTTTGTGGCGTGTGGAACAGAAGATGGATTAATTGAGCATAGTCGTCAGTTTGTGGCGTCATTAAACAGTCAATCGATTCCGGTCACTTATTATGAAGAAGCAGGTGGCCATGACTTTAGATTTTGGAACAAGATGATTGAGCCGGCGATACAGTGGTGTTTAGAAGAATAGAAACAAGCCGTGCTTGTAAGTGTAAGCACGGCCTGTTTGTCTTGGTCATCCTTTCAATGAGTGAGGTAAGCTAAAGTTGTTTAGCAATATCACAATAGATCATAGATTACGACGCAAAATAATGAAGTGCGCTTATACGTGGATAGGCTGTCTAATGGGAAGAGCATTCTTAAAATAGAGGGTATAGAGACTAAATAAGGACATAATTTTTTCGGTTTTAGCTTTTGTCATTTGGACGTGTTTTGATTTTCCGGAGTTAAAGTGAAAAGTAATCCCGTCCGCACAGGCAGTGTAATGGGTGAGGTGAGTTGTCATAATAAAGACGCAGTGGTCCATCCGCGGGGAGTGGGTTTGAAAACAGTAGAGATCGTGGTGGGGTGAGATAGGAAAGATCGGTGTTTGATTCAGGTTAAAGATTTTCTGCATCGACTTTTTTCTACCGGCGACAGTGGAACCGAAGCTAAGACACGTCTGTTCTAAAATAGTGGTCATTGGCTGAAGACAGGTGTAGCTCGCATGCGTTTCTTCGATGCTGGTTTCAGCGTGGAGATCGAAGCTTTGTTCAAGGTAGAGGGTTTTGTGTGAGATAAGATAGTGAGGTAAAGTATTGATGTGAATTCACTCCTTTTCTAATATATTGAAGCGCTTACTTTTAAAAGTATACCGCAGAAATTGAAAAAGGCCTAGTCAAAATTGAAATTTGACCGTAAAAAGATGGTCAAAATTGAAAAACGCTCATAATTGACTGTTCGAACAGGTTTTTAATCAACATAAAATCAGAAAAATCTTACTTTTTCTAACAACCTTGCGAAATTGATACATAAACACGTATAATAGTTTAGTCACTGTTTTTTAAACAGGGCTATTTGTTTATTTGAAGGAGGAATATTATGTCAGCTAACATGATTGGTTTTAGCTTTTTAATGATTGGCGTCTTTTTAATTATCGGTAAAGTCGTCCGTCTCCACACAAAAGCCTTACGTGATTTGTTTTTACCGAGTTCGATTATCGCTGGATTTATCGCCTTGATTGTAGGTCCAGGTGTCGTTGGACGTATCACCCCGTTATTGTTAGAGGAGTCCTCCATGTTTTATAACGGTTTAATCCCTACATTTATTTTAGACGTCTGGAAGACGTTACCGGGGATGTTTATTAATGTCGTTTTTGCGACCTTATTTTTAGGTAAAGCTGTCCCAAGTGTGAAAAAGATTTGGCGCATGGCTGGTCCACAAGTGATTATGGGTCAGGCAGTTTCTTGGGGACAATATGTGATAGGTCTGTTGTTGACGTTACTTGTGTTAACACCGTTCTTTGGGATGAATCCACTGGCAGGTGCGTTAATTGAGATCAGTTTTGTCGGGGGGCACGGTACGGCGGCAGGACTAAAAGATACCTTTGATACGTTAGGGTTCTCTGAAGGGGCAGACTTAGCGCTTGGTCTTGCGACTGTTGGTATTTTAGTTGGGGTAATTGTTGGGATCTTTATTATTAACCTTGGCTTTAAAAAAGGCATTGCCCAACACGTTGGTGGGCGTAGTCATTTTACAGATGCTGAGCGTGAACGGATTGCCGAGCGTCACGGTTATGATACCGATACAAAGGTAAAACAAGTAAAAGCGATTGAACCACTGGCGTTCCACTTATCGCTGATTGCGATTTCAATTGTCTTAGGTTACATCATCCAACAAGCGCTGATTCAACTAGAAGCCCTCACGTGGGGAGCTTGGACCGATGTCTATCTCTTCCCATACGTGCC
>JBNJFJ010000157.1:0-2577 GCA_051746745.1 Bacillota bacterium
GACCAGACGATACCGACCGGTAAGAAGTGGAAGATCGCTTCACCAATTAACCAAAGGAAGTGATTCGTCCCTGACCAGAATTGTGATAATTCGACGAGCGCTTGGTCACCGTTTGGACCGAAGTTTGGAATTTCACCGATAATATTTCTAAAACCTAAAATAAGACCCCCAACAACTAAGGCTGGAATAAGCGGTGTAAAGATTTCTGCAAGGTTAGAGATTAATCGTTGAAGCGGATTCAAATTTTGCTTTGCCGCTACTTTCGCATCATCTTTCGATGTGTCATCCACCCCTGCAATCTTGGTAAACTCATTATAAAACTTGGAGACTTCGTTACCAATAATGATTTGGAATTGTCCGGCATTGGTGAACGTTCCTTTCACAATGTCTAAATCCTCAATTTTTTCTTTATCGGCTTTGTCTGTGTCATTTAACACAAACCGCATCCGCGTCGCACAGTGAGTGACAACGTTGATGTTCTCGCTACCGCCGATCAGTTCTAATAACTCTTTTGACGCTTTTTCATATTGACCCATTTTCCTTACCCCTTTCTAATGTGAAAGCTAAAATAATAAATAATGGCATGTTAACTTGTCTATACAAGATAACTGATGACGCTTACATTGTATCTTGTATAGACAAGTGAGTCAAGTGAAAAGTTTAAAAAATTTAAAAAATCATTGAACATTGGCTTGGTCAAGCAGACCATCGCTATTTCTTGCTTCTTCAAGTACAGCTTCGTAGTCAGATGCCGCTACTTTAAAATCAACCACCGTACGTCTTGGACGATCATCATCTGACGACTCAAAACCAAATGCCATATCGGCACTCTTTTCTGATACTTTTACCGGTGGGGCAGATGAAGTCGCTGGTGGTGTTGGCATCACTAAAATTCGACCATCATCATGTTCAATTTCATCAATGAAAACATCTTGGGTTGAATACTTTGCAAGCGTTGCTTTAAATGCTTCTGCCTCACTCTCATCATGGAAATATACTTGGACATGTTTACTCATACTACAATCACTCCTTAAAAAGTTTGATAGTGTATTTTTCCCTAACAAGCTAAAATCAAACGCCTTATTGTTGAAGTTCATGTTAAGTTGTATCCATTCGCTATGAGAATAGACATGACATTTTCACAACCAATGGATGATATCTGTCATAAGCCATTAAATTTGCACGCAAAAAAACACGAACAAAAAGCGTCTACTTTTCATTCGTGTCTTAACTCATCCATTTCGGTGGTGTATTTTTACCGTAACAGACTTCTGCGATTGGATAGTGATGATCAAAATCATCGTCTTCTAAATGATAATGGAAATTAAAGAAATGCCCATCTAGCGGTTTATTATCACGTCTCACATGAAATTTGGCCACAATTTTTTCATCTGTTTCATCATATACATCAAAGATTTTTTCACCATAACCAGGTGTTTTATGTTCAATGAGTGATAATCTGAATGATTGATCTGGATCGTATTTATCTACAATCGCAGCCATGACTGTTTCAATCTGTGGTAACACTTCATACATCACGTCACGTTCAATCGGTTTAATCGTTCTTGGTCCAATTTTCTCAAGCGTTCGTTCAGTTGCTTGTTCTGTAAGTTCCTCTTTTGATGTGACGATGGCACTTGAATATTGTTCAGGCTCTGCCGGTGTATGGACAATCCGAGAGGAATCAAGCGTCTCTTTACTTTCTTCAATATCTTTGTTGTCGACATCGGCGTTCACTTCTAAATCAATCGACGGCACATACATGCCAAGTGTTAAAGCAGCAACGGTGGCGACAAACAACTTCTTAACCCATAGTTTCACGCATCTTTTTCCTCCCTCCATACGTTTTCTGGAAACGTTTACTATCATCATCTTAGCACACTTTCAAGCAAGATTCACTACTGAAACAGAACTGTTATAAAAATGATAAGTTTTACACAGTTTTTCTACAGTTTCTTTGGCAATATGTAAAAAAACACGTTACCCACATGTGGATAACGTGTTTTTAGCCCTATTATTTAGTGCGTTATCCCGAAACAGGGGATAACTTTCTGGATAACGTCGTTTTTCATATGAAATCAATAAGTTACGCACAGGCTATCTGTGTGTAACTGAATAACCTACTTAACGACTGAAACTGAGCGTGTGTTTTTTCTTTCTTACAAACAGAATGACAATAACGAGAAGGCCACTCACGATAAAGCTCGTTATACTGACCAGTTCTGAAACACCTTGATTTTTAATTCCAACCCCAATAAGGGCCCAAATAAAGACGAGTGGATAGACAATATCTGATTGACTATAACGGAACCACGTCGCTAATATAAACGCAATCACAAGTAAAGCCACGGTCCAAATCTCATCGCTGATGCCAAAACCATTCCAACCAATCTCAGTCAGGTAGTAACTGATATTAGCAATCGTCGCCACACTAATCCAGCCAAGATACAGTGAAAACGGCAATCGATCAAGTGGCTTATCTTTGACTTGATTAATAACATTATACATACCAATGAGTAAGACGAGTAACAGCAGCATAATCACGACACCGATCCCGAAGTAGAAATAGTGCCACGT